>NZ_JBJQLG010000006.1:0-307388 GCF_046486495.1 Escherichia sp. WS3227_2 | reverse complement strand
AAGCGGCGGGACTCGTCGTTTCTGCCCATGGAGGCCAGCGTAAATCCGTCACACAGACGGTTGCGGCTTAAGAAGTGGGAAGCCTCGCCCGACAGGGCGGGGAGCAGTCACCCTTGATCACCAGGAAAATTTTTGTTTGTGGACCAGGCTGGTGGAGCTTTCCGGTCATGCGTTAAGCAAGATGGATCTCCGGGAACTGGCTCGACCGCGTTTGACGCAACTGATGGATACCACCGGGCTGTTATGTCACCTGGGGATTATTGATAACGGCAGCGCTTATTACATTTTGAAAGTGGAGTCATCAGCCACTATCAGCGTGCGTTCCCATGAAGGAAAAAGCCTTTCGCTTTATCGCTCCGGAATAGGTAAATGCCTGCTTGCCTGGCAACCTGCAGCTGTACAGCAAAGTATTATCGAAGGGCTGGTCTGGGAGCAGGCATTTTCTTTGTGGTATACGCGTTTCTGGGGGTTCCGGCGAATCTTTTGATGCGAAAACTGGGGGCCAGAACCTGGATTGGTACGACAACACTGCTGTGGGGATTTCTTTCGGCAGCCACGGCATGGGCCGATACTGAAGCGAAATTTCTGATCGTTCGCACTCTGCTTGGTGCTGCGGAGGCCGGGTTTTTCCCTGGTATGATTTATCTCACCTCGCAATGGTTTCCGCAGCGTAATCGCGCCAGCATTATGGGGTTGTTCTATATGGGCGCACCGCTGGCGTTAACACTGGGATCACCGCTTTCCGGCGCGCTGCTGGAGATGCATGGATTTATGGGGCATCCCGGCTGGTTCTGGATGTTTGTGATTGAAGGATTGCTGGCAGTCGGCGCTGGGATATTCACATTCTTTTGGCTTGATGACACACCGGAGCAGGCACGTTTTCTGAGTAAACAAGAAAAAACGTTGCTTATCAATCAACTGGCAAGTGAAGAACAACAGAAAGTGACTTCTCGATTGAGCGATGCGCTGCGTAATGGCCGAGTCTGGCAACTGGCGATTATCTACCTGACCATTCAGGTGGCGGTTTACGGATTAATTTTCTTCCTGCCGACCCAGGTTGCTGCATTGCTGGGGACAAAAGTGGGCTTTACGGCGTCGGTGGTCACCGCCATTCCGTGGGTCGCGGCCTTGTTTGGGACCTGGCTTATTCCGCGCTATTCCGATAAAACCGGCGAACGGCGTAATGTCGCAGCGCTGACATTACTGGCGGCGGGCATTGGTATTGGTCTCTCCGGGCTGCTTTCTCCAGTACTGGCGATCGTAGCGCTGTGTGTTGCAGCCATCGGGTTCATTGCCGTGCAGCCGGTGTTCTGGACGATGCCGACACAACTTCTTTCCGGTACGGCGCTGGCGGCGGGGATTGGTTTTGTAAACCTGTTTGGTGCAGTGGGTGGGTTTATTGCCCCGATCCTGCGCGTGAAAGCAGAAACGTTGTTTGCCAGCGATGCGGCGGGATTACTGACGCTGGCAGCGGTGGCGGTCATCGGTTCGCTGATTATTTTCACTCTGCGTGTAAATCGCACTGTTGCGCAGACCGACGTGGCACATCATTAATAGGTTAAGGAACACCATGAACGCATTATTAACCAATCCCTTTAAAGAACGTTTACGCAAGGGCGAAGTGCAAATTGGTCTGTGGTTAAGCTCGACTACTTCTTATATGGCAGAAATTGCCGCCACCTCCGGTTATGACTGGTTGCTGATTGACGGGGAGCACGCGCCAAACACCATTCAGGATCTTTATCACCAGCTACAGGCGGTAGCGCCCTATGCCAGCCAACCCGTGATCCGTCCGGTGGAAGGCAGTAAGTCGCTGATTAAACAAGTCCTGGATATTGGCGCGCAAACTCTACTGATCCCGATGGTCGATACTGCCGATCAGGCACGTCAGGTGGTGTCTGCCACGCGCTATCCTCCCTACGGTGAGCGTGGTGTCGGGGCCAGTGTGGCACGGGCTGCGCGCTGGGGACGCATTGAGAATTACATGGCGCAAGTCAACGATTCGCTTTGTCTGTTGGTGCAGGTGGAAAGTAAAACAGCACTGGATAACCTGGACGAAATCCTCGACGTCGAAGGGATTGACGGCGTGTTTATTGGACCTGCGGATCTTTCTGCCTCGTTGGGCTACCCGGATAACGCCGGGCACCCGGAAGTGCAGCGAATTATTGAAACCAGCATTCGGCGGATCCGCGCTGCGGGTAAAGCGGCTGGTTTTCTGGCTGTGGCTCCTGATATGGCGCAGCAATGCCTGGCGTGGGGAGCGAACTTTGTCGCTGTTGGCGTTGACACGATGCTCTACAGCGATGCCCTGGATCAACGACTGGCGATGTTTAAATCAGGCAAAAATGGGCCACGCATCAAAGGTAATTATTGATATCAAAGGCCCATGGGGATCGGCTGTGGGCCTGTGTTAATTAGTGGTTATTCGCTGCCAGATCGGCTTCGCTTAGCTGGGTGGCTGCGAGCACCAGGTCACGATCAATGCCCTGTTCCAGCATGCGCAAGGCAATTTTAATGGCTTGTTCATGCATACCTTCTACTTTGCCTTTCTGCAAACCCTCCAATTTCCCCTCCTGCCAGCCTTCTAATTTACCTTCCTGCCAGCCAATTTGATGTCCTTCCTGCCGCAGCCGTTCAGCAATAGTCATTAATCTCTCCTTTTGTAGTGGTGAACGTTCGGCAATCTCCTCAATAAAACGGGTGAAACGGGAGGTATCGCCGCATTGCAGCAGATAATTAAACAGCGTTTGTAGCTGGCTGTCATTAGTGAAGCCTCTAACCAAAAGCGTGGTAATCCTGTCGACCATACCGATTAAATCGCGGTCGCGAATATGCTTTTGAATCAGTTCCAGCAGAGCTATACGCCGATGTTGCATGATCTCATCGTCAGGTACGATGGTGATATCCACCAACGGAAAAGCTTCGGTGTACAACTGCCGGGCAAGTTGCGGATCGTCAAACTCATCCAGCCAGTTGAGTGAGTACGGGTAGGGCGAGGTTTCGCCATGATAAAACAGCAATGGCACCACCAGCGGAACTCTGTCATAGCCTTTATCCAGGTGACGTTGCATGGCGGCAGTGGCATAGCGCATTAGTCGAAAAGCCATATTCTTTTCTGCAGAACTTTGATGTTCAATCACGCAGTAGATATAGCCGTCACCGTCGCTGGTTTCCACCGACCACAAAACATCCGAGTAGTAAGCGCGTAAACTTTTTTCAATAAAGCTGGTGGGTTCCAGGCGTAAGGTTTGCAGGTTGCAAAGCTTGCGCAGCGGCTCTGGCAGATGTATTTCGAGAAAATCTCGCGCCGTATCGGGCGAGAACATAAAGGTTTTAAATACCGCATCATGCGGGGAGGAGGTTGTTGATTCGGTCATGGTTGTCCGTCACCTGATATTTATGATAACGCGACATTACGGTTATCCCAGGCCTTTGACATCTGCCAGTTTCAGCCTTTGCGAGACGTTTTCAGAGGAATTTTCACTGCGTTGCAACGTATACATTGAGCGCGGAATCGTGGACGCAAAAATGCCCGGTAACAACATGCTTACCGGGCATCAGATGGGAGTTTTAAGCCAGCGCCTGGGCCAGTAGCGTAATCGGATGTTCGCAGCGAAGACTTGTGGACATCTCAATCTGCCATTTGCAGGTTTCGCAGTCGGTAACCACCAGATCTGCGCCGCTTTCTTCTATCTGACGGAACAGTGGTGCGCCGATGGCTTGTGAGGTGGGGTAGTTCTCTTTTTTGAAACCGTAAGTACCTGCAATACCGCAGCACTGGGAATCCAGCACCGTTAACTCAAGCCCCGGGATTTTACGCAACAGCTCCAGGGTGTAGAGCGTCCAGCCCATTTTTTCCATATGGCACGGAGTGTGATAAACCACTTTTAGCGGCAGCGGTTTCAGCGGCAAGGTTTTGCCTTCGTCCAGCTTGCGCCACAGCCAGCGGGTCGCCAGTTCGATGTGATCGCGCAAGCCTTTGTTGTCGACATTCAGCACTTCCGGGTACTCGTCGCGCAGAGCAAACGTACAGGTCGAGGAGGTGGCAATCACCGGAATGCCTTTTACTCCCACTGCTTCGCGGATCGACTCTACATTTGTGATTGCCTGTTTACGTGCTTTATCGGTAAAGCCGTTGGCGATCAGCGGTACGCCGCAGCATTTTTCTTTGCTGAGCAGTTGTACACCGGTACCCATTGCGTTGAGCACTTTAATTAAATCTTTGCCTAACTGCGGATGGTTGTAGTTAACGAAGCAGCCGTGAAAGAAAGCCACCTGGTCTTTATATTGCGCTTGTTGGGCTGCCACGCTGCGATACCAGCGACGGAACGTGCCGAAGGAGTATTTCGGTAGCGTGCGGCGATGATCGATTTTTAACGCCGCATCAAGCAGCTGTCGCACCGGTTTCAGCGAGGTAGCAGTGTTAACGATTGGTGCGAATGGCGTGGAAACGCTACCCATCAGGTCGGTATGACTCAACACAAAATTGCGCAGTGACGGGCGTGTGGTGTCATATTTCGCCCGCGCGCGCTGGATGATATCGCCAATCTTCACATCGGACGGGCAGGCGACTTCGCAACGTTTGCAGTTGATGCAATATTTCAGTGCCTCGTCATACAGTGCGCCATCTTTCAGACGCAGACGCTCGCCATCCGGCCCGGCTTGTTTTGGCCCCGGATATCCCGGATTCACCCGGCTCACCGGGCAGGCGGTGGTGCAGACGGTGCACTTAATGCAGTTTTCGAAGCTGGTGTCGTTCATTGTTGACCTCCTGCGCGTTGGGCAATCTGTTGAGCGGCATGTAAAGCACTGACGGCACAAACACCGCCGCCGCATCCCTGGGCGATGGGATCAAATCCGCCCAGCACCGAACCGATGGCAAACAGGTTCTCAATGGTTTGCCCTGCCTGCGACGGGCGTAGTGCCTCATCAGTGGTTACACCGAACTGCTGCCACGGTTGCGGCGCAAAAAAATCGCCCTTATACCATTCACCCCGCGTGGCGGTTTGTAGCACATCAAGGCCGAGAATCGGCTCGCGAATGCCGTCACGTTCTGCCACCAGTCCGCCGCTAAAGAAACTGCCGCTCGCAAGCACCGCAAATCGTGGGCGCAGCGGGATATCGGCGTGATTGCGGGTCCAGATTTCATTCAGTACGCCATTTTCACAGGTCACTTTTTTCACTTCATCGCCTGGCATCCACACGCCACCCTGGCGCACAAACTGGCGCTGTAACTGGTTTTGCAGACGAATGCCCAGCACGGAAGGCGGCAGCGTTGGCAAAAGCATCAGTGAACAAGGTAGTTTTTCATTCAACCAACGCCACAGTTTGTCATCGGCCAGGCCGAAGCAGGCGGGCATCAGGATCATTTCGCAGGTATTGGCGACAGGAATAAGCGCATCAAGTAACAGCGACCAGTTTTCTTCATTATCAAGGAAACGGGCGATATTCACCGCGCGGAACTCGGTGGCGTTATTGCGCAGGACATCCAGTTCCGGCAGCTCTATTTCTGCGGTTTCAACCGAAAGATCCAGTTCACGCAACGAAGCTGCCGCAAGGTGAGCCTGAAAATCCATCAGGCCGCTAATTCCCACTACACATATTTTCTTCGCGGGCAGTGGCCAGACGGGGACTTCTGGCGAACTTAGCCAGGTAGAGCGCAGAGTGCCGAGCGGCGTAATCCGCTGGTGAGCCAGTTCTACGCTGCCCTGCAATTGCGCACCGCTTTCAGCGATTAATGCCTGCGCCTGGCAAGCGAGATCGAGTACGCGTTGTGGCCCGAGAAGAGAGTAAGGATGGGCAGGGGCCTGCTGACATAACGATTCCAGCCCGTGGTGAATGTCTGCCACTGGCTGACCATCTGGCAGATGGCTCAGCAAATCCAGCGAACCGGATGAGAAATGCAGCGCGCTTTGACCACGCGTGACAATGGCACAGCGCAGGCCGTGTTTTTGCAGTTGCAGGCCACAGAGTAAGCCGGCGAGGCCGCCGCCCATAATGACAGTATCAAAGCGCATCTTTCTGCTCCTTCTCCAGACCACACAGTCCCTGATAAACCCAGCGGGTAAATTCGCTTTCGCGCAGTGCGTCTCCCCATGCTATGGGTTGCACGCCTTTCCAGCGTTCGTTAAGGAAGGTGGAAAGTTGCTCGATAGATTGCGCGGACGTCGTGACGTTAAACCGTTGCAGCAGTCCGGCAGCCCGGCAGGCGCAGAGTTCGCCCTGGCAGGTACCCATCCCTACACGGGTACGACGGCGTAAATCCAGCAGGCTGTTAACGTTTAAATTTTCTACTGCGTACTGCACTTCACCCGCAGTTACCGCTTCGCACTCACATACCAGGCTGCGGTGCAGGCGGCCTTCGCTCAGCCAGGCTGGTGTGCGATCGCCGTGCCGGTAAACTGCGGAACCGCGCAGCGGAGCGGGCAGGGAGATCACTTTGCGCAGCGTGACTTCTGCCGGTTCCTGTGAGCCAGGCAACGGCGTGTCGGCAGTGGTACAGGGGCGCGTGTTGCCCAGCTTGCGACACACCGCGTCAGTAGCCCATTCCGCCATCAGGCGGTAGGTCATCAGTTTGCCACCGGTGATGGTGATAAACCCGTCCAGACCATCGCGTTCAGCATGATCGAGCAGCACGATGCCACGGCTGACGTTACGTCCGCTTGGATCGTCATCGCTGGCAACCAGCGGACGCACGCCAGAGTAAGCCCGCAAAATACGCGTTTTCGCCATCACGGGGGCCAGTTTTTCCCCTTCACGCAGCAGAATATCAACTTCTTCTGCCGTCACTCGATTATCGTCAATCTCGCTGTAATCAATACGTAAAGAGGTGGTGCCAATCAGCGAAATGGTATCGCCAGGCACCAGAATATCGGCGTCGGAAGGTTTGCGGCAGCGGTTGATCACATGCTGATTAATGCGGTGATCCATGATCAGTAGCGATCCTTTCGCCGGGAACATGCGAATGCGCAGATCGGCATATTCCGCAATATGTTGCCCCCAGATCCCGGCGGCATTAACCACGACAGGCGCATGGAGTGCCTGGGTTTCGCCGGTAAGATGGTTACGTACACAAACGCCGCACACCGTCGCGCCTTCACGAATCAGTCCCGTGACTTCATGAGCGGTAAGGATAACGGCACCGTGTTCTTTGGCATCCAGCATGTTTGCTGCGGTCAGACGAAATGGATCAACGGTGCCATCCGGAACTTTCACCGCGCCAATCAGTGCCGGGTTAACGGCAGGTTCGATAATGCGCGCTTGCTGCGGGTCTATAGCTTCTGCGCTGATCCCTGCTTCTTCGCAGGCGCGGATAAAAGTGGCCTGGAAGGAGAGGTCATCTTCCGGCAGGGTGATAAACAGGCCGTTGGTTGGTTCTACGCAGTGACGTGCAATGCGTTTCAGGATCTGGTTTTCACTAATACATTCGCGGGCCGATTCCGCATCGGTTACCGCATAGCGCGCACCGCTGTGCAGCAGGCCGTGGTTACGCCCGGTGGCACCGGTTGCGATGTCGTGGCGCTCAACCAAAATCACGCGCAGCCCGCGCAGGGCACAGTCGCGGGCAATTCCGGCTCCCGTTGCACCGCCGCCAATGATAATCACGTCACTTGATTGCGAGTCGCGAGTTTTCATTGTTATCCCTCTGAAGTTCGTTTTTTACCATTTAGCCATAGTAAAAACATGAATTGTTTGATTTCGCGCATATTCGCTCATAATTCGAAAGTGAAACGTGATTTCATGCGTCATTATAAACATTTAACCCATCGTATTTAATAATGTGTGCGGTAATTCACATTTAATTTATGAATGTTTTCTTAACATCGCGGCAACTCAAGAAACGGCAGGTTCTCCCACTGAATCAGGCTGTTAATCATAAATAAGACCACGGGCCACGGAGGCTATCAATGTTGAGTATTTTTAAACCAGCGCCACACAAAGCGCGCTTACCTGCCGCGGAGATCGATCCGACTTATCGTCGATTGCGCTGGCAAATTTTCCTGGGGATATTCTTTGGTTATGCTGCTTACTATTTGGTTCGTAAGAACTTTGCCCTCGCTATGCCTTATCTGGTTGAGCAGGGATTCTCACGCGGTGATTTAGGTTTTGCCCTTTCGGGGATCTCGATTGCTTATGGATTTTCGAAATTCATCATGGGTTCGGTATCGGATCGCTCGAATCCGCGCGTTTTCCTGCCCGCAGGTTTGATTCTGGCGGCGGCAGTGATGTTGTTTATGGGCTTTGTGCCATGGGCGACGTCGAGCATTGCGGTGATGTTTGTACTGTTGTTCCTCTGCGGTTGGTTCCAGGGGATGGGGTGGCCGCCGTGTGGTCGTACTATGGTGCACTGGTGGTCGCAGAAAGAACGTGGCGGCATTGTGTCAGTGTGGAACTGTGCGCACAACGTCGGTGGTGGTATTCCGCCGCTGCTGTTCCTGCTGGGGATGGCCTGGTTCAATGACTGGCACGCGGCGCTCTATATGCCCGCTTTCTGCGCCATTCTGGTGGCATTATTCGCCTTTGCGATGATGCGCGATACCCCGCAATCCTGTGGCCTGCCGCCGATCGAAGAGTACAAAAATGATTATCCGGACGACTATAACGAAAAAGCGGAACAGGAGCTGACTGCGAAGCAAATCTTCATGCAGTACGTGCTGCCGAACAAACTGCTGTGGTATATCGCCATCGCCAACGTGTTCGTTTATCTGCTGCGTTACGGCATCCTCGACTGGTCACCGACTTATCTGAAAGAGGTGAAACACTTCGCGCTGGATAAATCCTCCTGGGCCTACTTCTTCTATGAGTATGCGGGCATTCCGGGCACCCTGCTGTGCGGCTGGATGTCGGATAAAGTCTTCCGTGGCAACCGTGGGGCCACCGGCGTCTTCTTTATGACACTGGTGACCATCGCGACTATCGTTTACTGGATGAACCCGGCAGGTAACCCAACCGTAGATATGATTTGTATGATTGTTATCGGCTTCCTGATCTACGGCCCTGTGATGCTGATCGGTCTGCATGCGCTGGAACTGGCACCGAAAAAAGCGGCAGGTACGGCAGCGGGCTTTACCGGTCTGTTTGGTTACCTGGGCGGTTCGGTGGCGGCGAGCGCGATTGTTGGCTACACCGTGGACTTCTTCGGCTGGGATGGCGGCTTTATGGTAATGATTGGCGGCAGCATTCTGGCGGTTATCTTGTTGATTGTTGTGATGATTGGCGAAAAACGTCGCCATCAGGAATTACTGCAAAAACGCAACGGAGGCTAATGGCATGAAATTGACGCTGAAAAACCTTAGCATGGCGATCATGATGAGCACTATAGTCATGGGAAGCAGTGCAATGGCGGCGGACAGCAACGAAAAAATAGTCATCGCCCATCGCGGTGCCAGTGGATATTTGCCGGAGCATACGCTGCCAGCAAAAGCGATGGCGTATGCGCAGGGAGCGGATTATCTGGAACAGGATTTGGTGATGACCAAAGACGACCATCTGGTTGTTCTGCATGACCATTATCTCGATCGTGTTACTGATGTTGCCGATCGTTTCCCGGATCGGGCGCGCAAAGACGGTCGTTACTACGCGATAGATTTCACGCTCGATGAAATTAAGTCACTGAAATTTACCGAAGGTTTCGATATTGAAAACGGTAAGAAAGTACAGACTTATCCGGGCCGTTTCCCGATGGGTAAATCTGACTTCCGGGTACACACTTTCGAAGAAGAGATTGAATTTGTTCAGGGGTTAAATCACTCTACCGGGAAAAATATCGGTATCTATCCAGAAATTAAAGCGCCGTGGTTCCATCATCAGGAAGGGAAGGATATTGCGGCAAAAACGCTGGAAGTGCTGAAGAAATATGGTTACACCGGTAAGGACGATAAAGTTTATTTGCAATGTTTTGATGCTGATGAGCTGAAGCGTATTAAGAAAGAGCTGGAACCTAAAATGGGCATGGATCTCAATCTGGTACAGCTGATTGCCTATACCGACTGGAATGAAACGCAGCAGAAACAGCCGGACGGAAGCTGGATTAATTACAACTACGACTGGATGTTTAAGCCGGGAGCCATGAAACAGGTGGCGGAATATGCAGATGGTATTGGTCCGGATTACCATATGTTGATTGAGGAGACATCGCAGCCGGGTAATATCAAACTCACTGGCATGGTGCAAGATGCTCAGCAGAACAAGCTGGCAGTGCATCCTTATACCGTGCGGTCAGATAAACTGCCTGAATACACTACTGATGTGAATCAGTTATATGATGCTCTGTATAACAAAGCGGGTGTAAATGGGCTGTTTACTGATTTCCCTGATAAGGCAGTAAAATTCCTTAATAAAGAGTAATGCTATTGCAGGATGGCGTTCATGCGCCATCCTCTGCTAAAGCGAAATAATGCTACTTCCGGTTGTTCTATTCATTAACCGGTGCATCCTGTTAAAAAAGATGCCAACATATTTGCGTAAAACTCATTCGTTAAGAAAGCTAACACTGGGCATTGTTATTCCTTAAACAGTATGAATTGGGTTCAATAATAAATTGTATTGCAGTTTATACTGTAAAGTATTATTCGCATTTCGGGAAAGTAAAGAAAATATTAATGTATCTTATTAATTTATTATATTGTTCTTGAGTGAATGCTATTTGCACACCTTCAGGATAATATTCACCAGTAATAACCAGTTGTCCATTGCTGTGTTGTACCATTAAACCTTTTTTTTCCTTTGGATCTTCAAACTTAGAATTATCAAACGTGAAGATGTTATTTTCCTGTTTTGAGTAAGCAAAGAAATCTCGTGTATAGCTGAAACTATCATTTATTAATGGTGCTAACTTTTTGTCGGCGATATCGATAAGCTCACCACTTAATTTATTGATGTATTTCATTTGGTTCAATTTTTTCTGCGCTTGTACAATTTGCTTGTAGGTATTTTTAATTTCCTTAGAAGAATTCTTGAATTTATCATAGCGTTCCACGGAGGATGCGTATTTGTACCATTCTGTATTTTTCTCAGAATGTAGTAGCAGGTCTGTATATTTTTTTTGATCGCTGTAAAGTTGACTTTTAATACTTTCCTCACTGCTGGTTTTATAAGGTTTATCAGAGCTGTTTATTTTTGAAATGTCTTTTTCTGTCGGTGACTGGACCGTGTTGTGGATATTTTCTTTTATAACATGTTCATTGATGATGTTAATTGCAGTTTCATATTCATTTAAGTTTATTGTTCTTTGTGAAATAAACCCTTCTTTGCTTTCGACACTCAAAATACCTTCGTTGTTTTCACCTCGGGTAAAGGTAAGGGTATAGGGTTCATAATCCGCTGCAAATTCATTTTTATACGTTATGACATGTTCGACAAAATGTCTTATTGGTACGAAACCATAACTGTGAACGTCAATTTTTTGGGTCTTGATACTATCAATTGCATCTGAGGCTTTCGTGAAAAAAGCCAATAAATTAGCTATGCTGTCTGCTGAAGTTGATAACCCGTATCTACTTTGAGATATTTTTAGAAACTCATCGCAAAAAAACTCAAGTTTCGCGGTTTGTTGTGATTCTTTGTAAATTTCTGCTGGTTGCAATTTATTATTTTGTAAAATATTACAGCGAGATAAGTGAATAGATGTATTTGGCATAAATGATTCCTTGTATTGTGAGTTAACAAGATACAATCTAATCTTTGCAAAATATATTCACTATCAAATTTAGCTCATTTTATTACGAAGACCTTTACGCATGGTAGAAAGTATCATTATTGTTAATAAATACGGTAATAAGTAACAAACAGATATTGATAACTTCCCTGAAAAGTTACTAGGTATCCCACTTGAAGATTGAGAATGGCTCCAGAGTAAACTGTGTACTGTTCGCCGGAGTGTCATTACTCTCAACGATCGGTTTTGACAGTGAGTCGGGCGCTTCATACCGATTTCTACCTGGAGTCATTGTCACTTCTCCCAACTGGATAAATATATATCGCCAATTCACAAAGTGGGCCAAAATCAGGTGAAAACGAATTATTACGCCTGGTAAAGGCTATAGTACAACTAAGTGTGGCGAATCAGGCAGTCTTGCATTTGTCATCAATCTCATGTCTTACATCAAATTTTTCCACTCACCACGAGTTGTTCCGTACACATTTGCAGTAAAAACAGTGGACTGCCTTCTACCGGCTTTTCTTTAGCCAGCAACGAAATCTGTCGATAGAAGGTTGGTTCGAGAGGAACGGAACACAATTCATCTGCAATGGTTTTCAGCGTTAACTCTGGTAATAAGGCGATGCCTAATCCCTGTCGAATAAAACTGATCGCTGTATCAGGGTGATTAAATTCATATTTTATCTGTGGGGTAATATTCTTTTCTTTAAATAGTGCCATAATGCTTAATTCATAGCGTCCTTTACTAATAATTAATGGTTCACCCATTAACTCTTCCACTGTAATAGTGCTGTTTTTTGCCAGAGCATGGTTGGGCGGTAACACTACGGTGAATTTATCCTGATAAATGGGCACGGAGTACATTCCGCTCACCGGAAAATGAACAAAACCGGCATCAATGGATTCATTCTGAAGGGAATCAATAATCGCTGTGCTATTTTCCTCAAAAGGAATAATTTTTATATTCGGATGATGAATTTCAAAGTAGCGAATCACAGCCGGTAAGATACAGGCGCAGACGCTGGGGAAACAACCAAGTCTCAGCGTTCTTTGAGGGTTCTGCTTTTCCTGCTCGGCTATCTCTTTTACTGCGTTCACTTCCCGATTAATGGCGCGCAGATGATGCACAATGCGATGACCTGCTGCGGTCAGTTGTATAGCTTTACGGCGATCGCGTAACAGTATACTCACGCCAAGTTCTTGTTCGAGGGCAGCAATTGCCTGACTTACCGCCGACTGCGTCATGAACAATCGCTTGCTGGCTTCAGTAAAGCCACCGTAATCCAGCACGGCGAGTAAAGAATTTATTTGGGTAAGAGTCATTAGAGTTTGCTAATCAATAATATTAAAACGATTAATTTCTCTAATAGCATGCCGCCATTTATACTTCTGTTCTGCAAAGTACATCACAATTTGACGCAACCGCAGTAACGGGAGTGTTGTCTGCGTGCGTCATCCTGACAGGCGGTAGGGTATGAAAGAGAAGTTATGGACGAAGGATTTTTGGGCAATAACCATCATCAGCTTTATTATTTTCTTCGTCTTTTATGTTTTACTAACATTGTTGCCAATTTATATCTCAGACCGCTTGCATGCCTCTCCTGATAAAGCAGGTTTGTTGGTGACTTTATTTTTAATTGCCGCCA
This sequence comes from Escherichia sp. WS3227_2, assembly GCF_046486495.1. Classification (NCBI taxonomy): domain Bacteria; kingdom Pseudomonadati; phylum Pseudomonadota; class Gammaproteobacteria; order Enterobacterales; family Enterobacteriaceae; genus Escherichia; species Escherichia sp. WS3227_2. The sequence continues at coordinate 294,083 of NZ_JBJQLG010000006.1, read as the reverse complement.
TTGTTATTCGCCCCTTTGCCGGGCAATGGGTAGGTAAATATTCGAATAAAACTATTCTGGGGCTCTCTTCTCTGGCCTTTTTGGTGGTCACTGCGCTGTATCCTTTTTGCCACTCAATTGAATCACTGCTTTTTATTCGGGTGCTTCATGGTATTACCTTCGGGGTTATCACTACGGTAAAAGGAACGATTTCCGCGCGGCTGATCCCGGCCTCCCGACGTGGGGAGGGCATCAGTTTTTTCTCTCTGGCAATGGGGATGGCAATGGTGGTCGGGCCGTGGATTGGTCTGAATATGGCGCGCTGGGAAGCCTTTAATCTGGCTTTCTGGCTATGCACCGGCGTGGCAGCGGTGGGGATTATTCTGTCGCTGATTATGACAGTGCCGCCGGTTATCAGCCATGCTGATGGTTCAACGCCGAAAATGGGCTTCGCCGCCATGTTCGATCGCGCGGCGTTGCCATTTGCGATGGTCACCTTTTTTATGACCTTTTCGTATGCCGGGGTTTCTGCTTTTCTGGCGCTTTATGCACGCGAACTTAACCTGATGTCGGCAGCCAGTAATTTCCTGCTTTGCTACGCTATCTTCCTGATGATTTGCCGTACCTTTACCGGCAATGTCTGCGACAAAAAAGGACCGAAATATGTGGTTTACCCTTGCCTTGTGTTCTTTACGGTAGGACTGGTGGTTCTCGGCTACACCCAGGGAAGCATAATGATGGTTGTTTCTGGCGCATTGATTGGTATCGGGTATGGTTCCGTGACGCCAGTTTTTCAGACGCAGATTATCAGTTCAGTGGAACCGCATAAAATCGGTGTCGCAAACTCCCTCTTCTTCAATGCGATGGATGCAGGCCTGGCGCTGGGAGCCTGTGTGATGGGGATGATGGTTGCACATACTGGCTACCGAATGATTTATCTGCTGGGTGCACTATTAGTGGTAGTGGCTGGTGGAGTCTATGCGCTGCAAATGAAGGGTAAAAGCGGTGTCGCGCTAGTAGTGGCAAAAGAAATTCATTAATACGACACGTTTCATTCAGATTTTTCGCAGGTAACCACCTATAGTCATTGTTGTAAATAAAAAATGACAGGCGATAGGGTATGGCAGTTTCAGCAAAGCACGACGAATTTAATCACTGGTGGGCAACAGAGGGCGACTGGGTTGAAGAGCCTAACTATCGCCGTAATGGTATGAGCGGGGTGCAATGCGTCGAGCGCAACGGCAAAAAGCTATATGTAAAGCGCATGACGCATCATCTGTTTCATTCCGTACGTTATCCGTTCGGCCGACCAACGATTGTCCGTGAGGTTGCGGTAATTAAAGAACTGGAACGGGCTGGTGTCATCGTGCCGAAGATTGTTTTTGGTGAAGCGGTGAAAATTGAGGGGGAATGGCGCGCGTTGCTGGTGACTGAAGATATGGCGGGGTTCATCAGCATTGCTGACTGGTATGCCCGGCATGCAGTAACGCCCTATTCTGACGAAGTACGGCAAGCCATGTTGAAAGCAGTGGCGCTGGCGTTTAAGAAAATGCATAGCGTTAATCGTCAGCATGGCTGTTGCTATGTTCGCCATATCTATGTGAAAACAGAAGGTAAGGCAGAAGCTGGATTTCTTGATCTGGAGAAAAGTCGTCGCCGCTTGCGTCGCGATAAAGCGATTAATCATGACTTCCGCCAGCTGGAAAAATATCTGGAGCCGATCCCCAAAGCGGACTGGGAGCAGGTGAAAGCGTATTACTACGCCATGTAATCGTTGTAGGCCAGATAATACGCGTAAGCGTCGTATCTGGCGCTAGTACCCGATCACAACTCGATTTCAATATCGCCTTTTGCCCGGCAACAACAAGGCAAAATTTCCCCCGGCTGAATAAAGGCTAACGGTTCGGCAATCCAGTCCACCTGGCCTGCAACAAGGCGCGTGCGACAGGAACCGCAGTAACCTTCGCGGCACTGGTACTCAACCGCCACATTGTGGGATTCCAGCGCCGCCAGAAGGGAAGGGTGTTCATCCTGGCACAGCAGTTGTGTGCCAGTGATGCGCAGGGTAATGCGAGCCATCAGAGCTGGAAGTTACTCAAATCGTCGGTGTCCACTTCCGAGTCAATCTGCCCGACCAGATAAGAACTGACTTCCACTTCCTGCGGAGCAACCTGCACGTTATCAGACACCAGCCAGGTATTGATCCACGGGATCGGGTTGGAGCGAGTCTGGAACGGCAGATCCAAACCGACTGCCTGCATGCGGATATTGGTGATGTATTCAACGTACTGGCAGAGAATGTCTTTATTCAGACCAATCATCGAACCGTCACGGAACAGATAATCCGCCCAGTCTTTCTCTTGCTGTGCCGCCTGGACAAACAGGTCATAGCATTCCTGCTTACATTCTTCGGCAATTTCCGCCATCTCCGGATCATCCGCGCCGCTGCGCAGCAGATTCAGCATATGCTGAGTACCGGTCAGGTGCAGGGCTTCATCGCGGGCAATCAGGCGAATAATTTTGGCGTTACCTTCCATCAGTTCGCGTTCTGCAAAGGCAAAGGAACAAGCAAAGCTGACGTAGAAGCGGATCGCTTCCAGCGCGTTAACGCTCATCAGGCAGAGATACAGTTTTTTCTTCAGCTCGCGCAGGCTAACGGTTACGGTTTTACCGTTAACGGTGTGGGTACCTTCGCCCAGCAGATGCCAGTAGCTGGTCATTTCGATCAGCTCATCGTAATAGCTGGAGATCCCTTCCGCACGTTTCTGGATCTGCTCGTTGGTGACGATATCATCAAACACAACGGACGGATCGTTAACGATATTACGAATGATATGGGTATAAGAACGAGAGTGAATGGTTTCTGAGAACGCCCAGGTTTCGACCCAGGTTTCCAGTTCAGGGATCGAGATCAGCGGCAGCAGTGCCACGTTCGGGCTGCGACCCTGAATGGAGTCCAGCAACGTCTGATATTTCAGGTTGCTGATAAAGATGTGTTTTTCGTGTTCAGGCAGTGCCTGGTAATCGATACGGTCACGAGAAACGTCAACTTCTTCCGGACGCCAGAAGAAAGAGAGCTGCTTTTCGATCAGCTTTTCGAAGATGTCATATTTTTGCTGATCGTAGCGAGCCACGTTGACCGGCTGACCAAAGAACATCGGTTCTTTGAGCTGATCATTTTTCGTCTGTGAAAAGGTGGTATATGCCATGAATGTGTCCTGTTGGGAGTTTAATGCCGGATAAGGCATTTTACGCCGCATCCTGTGCCTGATGCGACGCTGGCGCGTCATATCAGGCCTACAAACCGAGCCGTATGCCGGATAAGGCGTTCACGCCGCATCCGGCATCTCAATATCAGATCTTACATGCGCCGCTTTCGCAGCCATCGTCCTGGATTGACGGTACCAGATCGTCTTGTGCGTCTTCAGCACCGTCACGGGTGTTCTGATAATACAGCGTTTTGACCCCGAATTTGTAGGCGGTGAGCAGGTCTTTCAGCAGTTGCTGCATCGGCACTTTTCCTGACGGGAAGCGTGACGGATCGTAGTTGGTGTTAGCAGAGATCGACTGATCGATAAATTTCTGCATGATACCCACCAGTTGCAGGTAGCCATCGTTACCCGGCATTTCCCACAGCAGTTCATAGGCGTCGTGCAGATGCTCGTAGTCCGGCACCACCTGGCGCAGAATACCGTCTTTCGACGCTTTGATGCTGACGTAACCACGCGGCGGTTCAATACCGTTAGTGGCGTTAGAGATCTGCGAAGAGGTCTCGGACGGCATCAGAGCAGAAAGCGTGGAGTTACGCAGGCCGTGCGTTTTGATTGACTCACGCAGTGCTTCCCAGTCGTAATGCAGCGGCTCATTAGCGATGGCATCCAGATCTTTCTTATAGGTATCGATCGGCAGGATCCCTTTCGCGTAAGTGGTTTCGTTAAACCACGGGCACGCGCCTTGCTCTTTCGCCAGCTCATTAGAGGCTTTCAGCAGGTAATACTGAATAGCTTCGAAGGTTTTATGCGTCAGGTTGTTGGCGCTGCCGTCGGAGTAGCGTTTACCGTGCTTCGCCAGGTAGTAAGCGAAGTTGATCACACCAATACCCAGCGTACGACGACCCATCGCTCCACGTTTGGCGGCCGGGATCGGGTAATCCTGATAGTCCAGCAGCGCGTCGAGTGCGCGTACCGCCAGAATCGCCAGCTCTTCCAGTTCATCCAGGCTATTAATTGCGCCCAGGTTGAAAGCAGACAACGTACACAGCGCTATTTCACCGTTCTCGTCGTTGACATCATTCAGCGGTTTGGTCGGCAGGGCGATTTCCAGGCACAGGTTAGACTGGCGCACTGGCGCGATGGCCGGATCAAACGGGCTATGGGTATTGCAGTGGTCAACGTTCTGAATATAGATACGACCGGTAGACGCACGTTCCTGCATCATCAGCGAGAACAGCTCAACGGCTTTCACACGCTGCTTGCGGATGCTGTCGTCTTTCTCATATTTGGTGTACAGGCGTTCAAACTCTTCCTGATCGGCGAAGAACGCGTCGTACAGCCCCGGTACGTCGGACGGGCTGAACAGGGTGATATCTTCACCTTTCAGCAGACGGGTATACATCAGTTTGTTGATTTGTACCCCGTAGTCCATATGACGCACGCGGTTGCCTTCCACCCCACGGTTGTTTTTCAACACCAGCAGGCTTTCAACTTCCAGATGCCACATCGGGTAGAACAGCGTAGCCGCACCGCCACGCACACCGCCCTGAGAGCAGGATTTCACCGCTGTCTGGAAATGCTTATAGAACGGAATACAACCGGTATGGAACGCTTCGCCACCGCGAATCGGGCTACCCAGCGCACGAATACGCCCGGCATTGATGCCGATCCCGGCACGCTGGGAAACGTATTTAACAATCGCGCTGGAGGTGGCGTTAATGGAATCCAGGCTGTCACCGCACTCGATCAGTACGCAGGAGCTGAACTGACGAGTCGGGGTACGCACGCCGGACATGATTGGCGTCGGCAGCGAAATTTTAAATGTGGAAACCGCGTCGTAAAAACGCTTCACGTATTGCAGGCGCGTTTCACGCGGGTAGTTCGAGAACAGGCACGCGGCAACCAGAATATAAAGGAACTGGGCGCTTTCGTAGATTTCGCCGGTCACACGGTTCTGCACCAGATATTTGCCTTCCAGCTGCTTAACCGCAGCATAAGAAAAGGTCATATCACGGTCGTGATCGATAAACGTGTCCATCTGCTTGAACTCTTCTTCCGTGTAGTCTTCCAGCAGATGATTATCGTATTTGCCCATCTCGATCATTTTCACCACGTGGTCGTACAGCGCAGGCGGCTCAAACTGGCCGTAGGCTTTTTTACGCAGGTGGAAGATCGCCAGGCGCGCGGCGAGATACTGATAATCCGGCGCATCACGGGAGATCAGGTCTGCGGCAGCCTTGATAATGGTTTCGTGGATGTCAGAGGTCTTGATACCGTCATAAAACTGAATGTGGGAGCGCAGTTCGACCTGGGAAATCGAAACGTTATGCAGTCCTTCTGCCGCCCAATCCAGAACGCGATGGATTTTGTCGAGATTGATGCGCTCTGTGCTACCGTCGCGCTTTGTCACCAGCAGATTCTGATTCATGTATGTCGTACCTGTTTTTGGAATTCTTTCCGCAATAGTTTCATGCAGACTACCTGTAGTGAGGGAAGCTGCTTAGAACACTATATATAGGGGGTATGTTTGGGATTCACTGCAAGATAGTGTGAAAATGGCCCTCTTGCAAGTGCATAACTTTGTGGATAACTCAGGAAGGAAAAAGTGGCTTTCGCGCACCTTAGGTCAGACAAGGTGTCCGGGAAAGTCAATGGGAAGAGAAAAATTTGTTAAAAATAACTGTTCGGCGATTTCTTGAACGGAAGAATAGGTTAGATAAATTGATATAGATGGTTTATTAATCTTTTGGCTAATGATTGCAAAAATTGATCTAAGCACGAGTCATCACATAATCTGATGTATCAGTTATGGTCAATATATAAGCGAATGTAAGCGATTGTTGATGTCGAAATGGTTGTTTTCTCTTCGGTTGTTGTTAAATGCGAAGCCATTTTGTTAATTTACCTTATATTATAAGAAAATTATTCATTACTTTAATTCAGTTTAAACATAACTGATATCCCTTAAGGTGATTAACTTGAATTATGACGCACTGATATTATTCATGAAATAATAACAAAATAGCCATTGCACCGGGTTGAACAATTTACAAAAGAAAAATAACCCATATCGTATAATGCGATTAAATATGCCGTCTTATAGAAAATGATGGTCAGATTAATATGCGGATTATTTTTCTACGCAAGGAGTATTTATCTTTACTCCCGTCAATGATTGCATCTCTTTTCTCTGCTAACGGTGTCGCGGCGGCCATTGATTCATGTCAGGGATATGATATCAAAGCGAGTTGTCACGCCAGCAGGCAAAGCCTTTCAGGCATTACGCAGGACTGGAGCATCGCCGATGGGCAATGGCTGGTTTTTTCGGATATGACCAATAACGCCAGCGGTGGGGCCGTATTTTTGCAACAAGGAGCGGAGTTTTCTCTATCGCCAGAAAATGAAACTGGAATGACTCTGTTTGCCAATAATACTGTCTCAGGAGAATATAATAACGGCGGGGCAATATTTGCTAAAGAAAACTCAACGCTGAATCTTACTAATGTTATTTTTTCCGGTAACGTTGCAGGTGGCTATGGTGGCGCAATCTATTCTTCTGGTACTAACGATACCGGTGTCGTCGATTTAAGTGTCACTAACGCCGTGTTTCGCAATAACATCGCTAATGACGGCAAAGGTGGTGCAATTTATACCATCAACAATGACGTCTATTTAAGTGAAGTTATTTTTGATAACAACCAGGCATATACATCAACAAGTTACAGTGATGGCGATGGAGGGGCAATCGATGTCACCGATAATAATAGCAATATCACGCATCCGTCAGGTTTCACAATAATAAATAACACCGCATTTACAAATAACTCTGCTGAGGGATATGGTGGGGCGATTTATACCAATAGCGTGACGGCTCCCTATCTTATTGATATTTCAGTTGATGACAGCTACAGCCAGAACAACGGCGTGTTAGTGGATGAGAACAACAGCGCAGCAGGTTATGGGGATGGTCCTTCCACTGAGGCGGGCGGCTTTATGTATCTCGGCTTAAGTGAAGTTACCTTTGATATTGCCGACGGAAAAACGCTGGTTATCGGCAATACAGAGAATGACGGAGTTGTTGACTCTATTGCTGGTACCGGGGTAATCACCAAAACAGGTTCCGGCGATCTGGTACTTAATGCAGATAACAATGACTTTACTGGCGAGATGCAGATAGAAAACGGTGAGGTTACCCTGGGTCGCAGCAACTCCCTGATGAATGTCGGAGATACTCATTGCCAGGACGATCCGCAAGACTGCTACGGTCTGACGATAGGGAGTCTTGATCAGTATCAGAATCAGGCTGAGCTAAACGTTGGCTCGACCCAACAAACTTTTGTGCACGCATTGACGGGCTTTCAGAATGGCACTTTAAATATCGATGCTGGTGGCAACGTTACTGTTAATCAGGGCAGTTTTGCTGGCACCATCGAAGGTGCTGGTCAGCTCACCATTGCGCAAAACGGCAGCTACGTGCTGGCAGGGGCTCAGTCGATGGCGCTAACTGGCGATATAGTCGTTGATGATGGCGCGGTGCTTACGCTGGAAGGCGACGCGGCAGATCTTGCCGCTCTCCAGGACGATCCGCAGTCGATCGTGTTAAACGGCGGCGTGCTTGATCTCTCTGATTTCGCCACCTGGCAGAGCGGCACATCATACAACGATGGCCTTGCAGTCAGCGGCAGCGGCGGTACGGTTATCGGCAGTCAGGATGTGGTGGATCTCGCAGGTGGCGACAATTTGCATATCGGCGGCGACGAGAAAGATGGCGTCTACGTGGTGATCGATGCGGGCGACGGGCTGGTTAGCCTGGCAAACAATAATAGTTACCTGGGCACCACGCAAATCGCTTCCGGTACGCTGGTGGTGAGCGACAACTCGCAGCTTGGCAATACCGACGAAAACCGTCAGCTCATCTTTACTGATAGCCAACAACAAAGTGAGATGGAAATTACCGCTGACGTTGATACTCGTTCAGAGGCAGCAGGTCACGGGCGTGATATTGAAATGCGCGCCGACGGTGAAGTGGCGGTTGATGCGGGGGTAGACACGCAGTGGGGCGCACTGATGGCTGACAGCAGCGGGCAGCATCTGGATGAGGGTAGCACATTGACTAAAACGGGAGCGGGTACGCTGGAAATGACCGCCAGTGGTACGACGCAGTCGGCGGTACGTGTCGAAGAAGGCACGCTGCAAGGCGATGTAGCGGATATCTTCCCTTATGCTTCGTCGCTGTGGGTCGGTGACGGGGCAACGTTCAAGACTGGCGCGGATCAGGATATTCAGTCAATTGATGTTACTTCCAGCGGCACTATCGACATCAGCGATGGTACGGTTTTGCGCCTGACCGGGCAGGATACTTCCATCGCCCTTAATGCCTCACTGTTTAACGGCGATGGGACGCTGGTGAATGCCACCGATGGCGTGACGTTGACAGGCGAGCTTAATACCAACCTTGAAACTGACAGCCTGACTTATCTTTCCGACGTAACAGTTAATGGCAATCTGACCAATACGTCCGGTGCGGTCAGCCTGCAAAATGGCGTCGCTGGCGACACGCTGACGGTAAACGGTGATTATACCGGCGGTGGTACGCTACTGCTCGATAGCGAATTAAACGGCGATGACTCGGTAAGCGATCAATTGGTGATGAACGGTAATACTGCTGGCAACACAACTGTGATGGTTAACTCCATTACAGGGATTGGTGAGCCGACATCGACAGGCATTAAAGTGGTTGATTTCGCAGCCGATCCAACGCAGTTTCAAAACAATGCGCAATTCAGTCTGGCAGGCAGCGGCTACGTCAATATGGGAGCATATGACTACACGCTGGTGGAAGATAACAACGACTGGTATCTGCGATCGCAAGAAGTAACGCCACCATCGCCACCTGATCCAGACCCGACTCCCGATCCTGATCCCACGCCGGATCCTGATCCAACACCCGACCCGGCCCCGGACCCTACGCCTGCCTACCAGCCGGTGTTGAATGCCAAAGTTGGTGGATATTTTAATAACCTGCGGGCGGCAAATCAGGCGTTTGTGATGGAGCGACACGATCACGCTGGTGGCGATGGTCAGACGCTGAATTTACGTGTTATCGGCGGAGATTATCATTACACAGCAGCGGGGCAACTGGCTCAGCATGAAGACACTTCTACGGTGCAGCTTAGCGGCGACTTGTTTAGCGGGTGCTGGGGCACGGATGGCGAGTGGATGCTTGGGGCGGTTGGTGGCTACAGTGATAACCAGGGCGACAGCCGCTCGAATATGACCGGAACTCGCGCCGATAACCAGAACCACGGTTATGCCGTTGGTCTGACCTCAAGCTGGTTTCAGCACGGTAATCAGAAGCAGGGGGCCTGGCTGGATAGCTGGCTGCAATACGCGTGGTTTAACAATGATGTTTCCGAACATGAAGATGGCGTGGATCATTACCACTCATCGGGGATTATCGCCTCGCTGGAAGCCGGGTATCAGTGGTTACCGGGGCGTGGTGTGGTGATTGAACCGCAGGCGCAGGTGATTTATCAGGGCGTGCAGCAGGATGATTTTACCGCCGCTAACCATGCGCGCGTGTCACAATCGCAGGGTGATGATATTCAAACGCGGCTGGGTTTACACAGCGAATGGCGTACCGCTGTTCATGTCATACCAACATTAGATCTGAATTATTATCACGATCCGCATGCGACGGAAATTGAAGAAGATGGCAGCACTATCAGTGACGATGCGGTGAAGCAACGGGGTGAATTAAAAGTGGGAGTCACGGGCAATATCAGTCAGCGAGTGTCCCTGCGTGGTAGCGTGGCGTGGCAGAAAGGGAGTGATGATTTTGCCCAGACGGCAGGGTTTTTGTCGATGACGGTGAAATGGTAATCGCTGTCTGACCGGCACTATTGCCGGATGCGGCGTAAACGCCTTATCTGGCCTACGGGAGCATTTGTAGGCCTGATAAGGCGCGGCAAGCGTCGCATCAGGCATTGGCGCGGTTGCCGGATGAATCCAAACAACAACCTCACTTATTCTGCGTGTGCAGCATATAGTTCACATCGACGCCGGGGCCGAGTTTAAAAGTATTAGTGATCGGGTTGTAATGTAACCCGGTTATATGTCGCTCTTTAAGGCTTGTCTGATCTACCCAGCCAAGCAGTTCTGCCGGTTTAATAAACTTCTTCACATCATGCGTACCTTTGGGCACCATGCGCAAAATATATTCCGCGCCAACCACCGCCATCAGCCACGACTTGCCGTTACGGTTAAGCGTCGAGAAAAAGACATCGCCGCCCGGTTTCACCAGTTGCGCACAGGCTCTTACCACTGACTGCGGATCGGGCACGTGCTCCAGCATCTCCATGCAGGTCACCACATCATACTGCCCGGCATGTTTTGCCGCGTGCTCTTCCACGGTTTCCTGCACGTAATCCACCTGAATGCCGCTTTCCAGCGCGTGCAGCTTTGCCACCTGCAATGGCTCAAAGCCCATATCCAGACCGGTCACCGTCGCGCCTTCGCGCGCCATACTCTCGGCCAGAATGCCGCCGCCACAACCGACATCGAGCACCTTTTTGCCAAATAAACCGCCAGCACGCTCGGCAATATAGCCCAGACGCAGCGGGTTAATGCGGTGCAGCGGTTTGAACTCACCTTCAAGATCCCACCAGCGGGAGGCGACAGCTTCAAATTTAGCGATCTCTTCGTGGTCTACGTTATGGTTTACCGGCGATTTTTCGGCATTCATTGGCACTTCTACTCCGTAATTGGCAAGACAAACGAGTATATCAGGCATTGGATGTGAATAAAGCGTATAGGTTTACCTCAAACTGCGCGGCTGTGTTATAATTTGCGACCTTTGAATCCGGGATACAGTAGAGGGATAGCGGTTAGATGAGCGACCTTGCGAGAGAAATTACACCGGTCAACATTGAGGAAGAGCTGAAGAGCTCCTATCTGGATTATGCGATGTCGGTCATTGTTGGCCGTGCGCTGCCAGATGTCCGAGATGGCCTGAAGCCGGTACACCGTCGCGTACTTTACGCCATGAACGTACTAGGCAATGACTGGAACAAAGCCTATAAAAAATCTGCCCGTGTCGTTGGTGACGTAATCGGTAAATACCATCCCCATGGTGACTCGGCGGTTTATGACACGATCGTCCGTATGGCGCAGCCATTCTCGCTGCGTTACATGCTGGTAGACGGTCAGGGTAACTTCGGTTCCATCGACGGCGACTCTGCGGCGGCAATGCGTTATACGGAAATCCGTCTGGCGAAAATTGCCCATGAACTGATGGCCGATCTCGAAAAAGAGACGGTCGATTTCGTTGATAACTATGACGGCACGGAAAAAATTCCCGACGTCATGCCAACCAAAATTCCTAACCTGCTGGTGAACGGTTCTTCCGGTATCGCCGTAGGTATGGCAACCAACATCCCGCCGCACAACCTGACGGAAGTCATCAACGGTTGTCTGGCGTATATCGATGATGAAGACATCAGCATTGAAGGGCTGATGGAACACATTCCTGGGCCGGACTTCCCGACGGCGGCAATCATTAATGGTCGTCGCGGTATTGAAGAAGCTTACCGTACCGGTCGCGGCAAGGTATATATCCGCGCCCGTGCTGAAGTGGAAGTTGACGCCAAAACCGGACGTGAAACCATTATCGTCCACGAAATTCCGTATCAGGTGAACAAAGCGCGCCTGATCGAGAAGATTGCGGAACTGGTAAAAGAAAAACGCGTGGAAGGCATCAGCGCGCTGCGTGACGAGTCTGACAAAGACGGTATGCGCATCGTGATTGAAGTGAAACGCGATGCGGTCGGTGAAGTTGTGCTTAACAACCTCTACTCCCAGACCCAGTTGCAGGTTTCTTTCGGTATCAACATGGTGGCATTGCACCATGGTCAGCCGAAGATCATGAACCTGAAAGACATCATCGCGGCGTTTGTTCGTCACCGCCGTGAAGTGGTGACCCGTCGTACTATTTTCGAACTGCGTAAAGCTCGCGATCGTGCTCATATCCTTGAAGCATTAGCCGTGGCGCTGGCGAACATCGACCCGATCATCGAACTGATCCGTCATGCGCCGACGCCTGCAGAAGCGAAAACTGCGCTGGTTGCTAATCCGTGGCAGTTGGGCAACGTTGCCGCCATGCTCGAACGTGCGGGCGATGATGCTGCGCGTCCGGAATGGCTGGAGCCAGAGTTCGGCGTGCGTGACGGTCTGTACTACCTGACCGAACAGCAAGCCCAGGCGATTCTGGATCTGCGTTTGCAGAAACTGACCGGCCTTGAGCACGAAAAACTGCTCGACGAATATAAAGAGCTGCTGGATCAGATCGCAGAACTGCTGCGTATTCTTGGCAGTGCCGATCGTCTGATGGAAGTGATCCGCGAAGAGCTGGAACTGGTTCGTGAACAGTTCGGTGACAAACGTCGCACTGAAATCACCGCCAACAGCGCAGACATCAACCTGGAAGATCTGATCACTCAGGAAGATGTGGTTGTGACGCTCTCTCACCAGGGCTACGTGAAGTATCAGCCGCTTTCTGAATACGAAGCGCAGCGTCGTGGCGGGAAAGGCAAATCTGCCGCACGTATTAAAGAAGAAGACTTTATTGACCGACTGCTGGTGGCGAACACCCACGACCATATTCTGTGCTTCTCCAGCCGTGGTCGCGTCTATTCGATGAAAGTCTATCAGTTGCCGGAAGCCACTCGTGGCGCGCGCGGTCGTCCGATTGTCAACCTGCTGCCGCTGGAGCAGGACGAACGTATCACCGCGATCCTGCCGGTGACCGAGTTTGAAGAAGGCGTGAAAGTCTTCATGGCGACCGCTAACGGTACTGTTAAGAAAACCGTCCTCACCGAATTCAACCGTCTGCGTACCGCCGGTAAAGTGGCGATCAAACTGGTTGAAGGCGATGAGCTGATCGGCGTTGACCTGACCAGCGGCGAAGATGAAGTAATGCTGTTCTCCGCCGAAGGTAAAGTGGTGCGCTTTAAAGAGTCTTCTGTCCGTGCGATGGGCTGCAACACCACCGGTGTTCGCGGTATTCGCTTAGGTGAAGGCGATAAAGTCGTCTCTCTGATCGTGCCTCGTGGCGATGGCGCAATCCTCACCGCAACGCAGAACGGTTATGGTAAACGTACCGCAGTGGCGGAATACCCGACTAAGTCGCGTGCGACGAAAGGGGTTATCTCCATCAAGGTTACCGAACGTAACGGTTTAGTGGTTGGCGCGGTGCAGGTAGATGACTGCGACCAGATCATGATGATCACCGATGCCGGTACGCTGGTACGTACTCGCGTTTCGGAAATCAGCATCGTAGGTCGTAACACCCAGGGCGTGATCCTCATCCGTACTGCGGAAGATGAAAACGTAGTGGGTCTGCAACGTGTTGCTGAACCGGTTGACGAGGAAGATCTGGATACCATCGATGGCAGTGCCGCGGAAGGGGACGATGAAATCGCTCCGGAAGTGGAAAGCGACGATGATGTCGCAGACGACGCTGACGAGTAATCAAGTTAAAAGGGCCGAAAATTCGGCCCTTTACTTTTCTGACTTTAGTCTGTTTCTGGCGCATCGTGGCTGAAACAGATAACCACCCGCCATGCGAGTGGTTCTGATTTGTTAATTCAACCGTTCAATCACCATCGCAATTCCCTGGCCGCCACCAATGCACAGTGTTGCCAGCCCCAGCGTTTTATCGCGTGCCTGCATGGCATGTAATAGTGTGACCAGAATACGAGCACCACTGGCACCGATAGGATGCCCGAGCGCGATGGCCCCGCCGTTGACATTCACTTTCTCAGAATCAAAGCCCAGGGTTTTCCCAACGGCAAGGAACTGTGCAGCAAATGCTTCATTAGCCTCAATGAGATCAATATCCGCCAGTTGCAGCCCCGCCAGTTGTAACGCTTTTTGCGTGGCAGGTACTGGCCCCATACCCATCAATGCGGGGGGCACGCCACCGCTGGCATAACTTTTAATGCGAGCCAGGGGGGTAAGGCCTGCTGCCAGCGCCGCAGATTCTTCCATAATCACCAGAGCGGCAGCACCGTCGTTAATACCAGACGCGTTCCCGGCGGTGACTGTTCCTGCTTTATCGAAGGCCGGGCGCAATGCGCCTAACGCTTCAGTCGTAGAATCCGCTTTCGGGAATTCGTCTTGACTGAAGACGAAGGTTTTCTTCCGAGTGACAACATTTACCGGGACGATTTCGGCTGTAAAAGCACCGGACTCAATTGCGGCTGCCGCTTTACGCTGTGAATGTAGCGCCAGTTCATCCTGCATTTCTCGGGTAATTCCGTACTCTTTGGCCACGTTCTCGGCGGTAATCCCCATATGATAACCATGGGTGGCGCACATCAGACCATCGCGCAGGATTACGTCATAAACCTGTCCGTCTCCAAGACGATAACCAGAGCGTGCTTTTGCATCGAGTAAGTAGGGCGCTAAACTCATATTTTCCATACCCCCCGCCACAATGCTTTGCGCCTGACCTGCCTGAATTGCCTGGGCGGCAAGCGCCACACTTTTAAGACCCGAACCACACACTTTATTGACCGTGAATCCGCACACCGTTTCTGCCAGCCCGCTTTTTAACAGTGCCTGACGTGCCGGATTTTGCCCCAACCCGGCTTGCAACACGTTACCCATAATCACTTCATCAATGTGTAGTGAATCGATTTTTGCACGTTCAATGGCGGCTTTAATTACTGTCGCCCCCAGGTCGATGGCGCTGGTGGAAGCGAGTGAACCGTTAAAACTACCGATAGCAGTACGTACCGCACTGACGATGACACAATTTTTCATTTTTTATTCCTTCTGTCTGTAGGGTTGCCGTCAGAACAGCGTTAAACCAATGACGAAAATGACGCCGGAGAAGAGCAGGGCAGTGATGCAATAGCCCATGATGTCGCGGACACCGAGTCCGGCGATTGCCAGTGCTGGCAGCGCCCAGAATGGTTGTGCCATGTTCATCCATTGCTCGCCGTAGGCGATCGCCATTACCGATTTACCAAGATCAGCGCCCAGCGCCTGGGCTGCGGGTATCACGAAAGGTCCCTGAATAACCCAGTGACCGCCGCCAGACGGAACGGCGAAGTTAATCAGTGCAGAACTAAAAAAGGTCATTACCGGGAAGGTGTCTTTGTTCGCAACATTGATGAAGAATTCGGTAATGAGTCCGCCCAGACCGGAATGCTCCATCATCAGTTGGATCCCAGCGTAGAAGGGGAATTGCACTAGAATACCGGCAGTACTGCGTGCTGCCGCGCTGATAGCACGCATATAAGCCATTGGCGTTTTATGTAGCAGCAGACCCGCAATCATAAACATCAGGTTGACGGTATTGATGGTGATGTTGAAGCCATGTTCGCTGAAGTACATCGCAAGGTAAGCGATACCGAGTGCGCCGATGATCAACGTCAGAATGCGGCTTTCTTCCAGTCGCTCGGATGGTGGGGCATCTTTCGGTAGCTGCTTTTGGAAATCAGCCTCTTCCATGAGTAGTTTCGGATCGATACTCACCACGTCAGACGGTTTTGGCATCATCATGCGGGTGATAAATGGCATCACCACAATCAACGCCACAGTGATGAAAATGTTAAAACCACTGAACAGAGTATCGCCCACCGGGATCAGCCCGGCGATATGCTCAACCGGGTTGCCCGGTGTTGCAGCCAACAGAGGCATTGAGCCAGAGAAACCGCCACCCCAGGTGAGAAAACCAATGTAGGCGCAGGCAATGAGCAACGGATAATCAGAACCGGGTACTCGGCGGGCGACTTCACGGGCAAACATTGCGCCGACAACCAAACCAAATCCCCAGTTGATGACACAAGCGACTGAACCGAAGAAAGTAACCAGCATGACGCCCTGTACGGGCGTCTTTGCGGCGGAGGCGGCAGTACGCAGCAAACTTTTTACCGGAGCAGAGCTGGCAAGGGCATGACCGGTAACGATGATAAGCGCCATCTGCATACCAAACGCCAGCAAGTTCCAGAAACCGTCACCCCACATTTTCACCATGCTGATCGGCGTTTGTGGTGTTAACCAAAGCGCGATCACGAAAGTTAGCAATGTCAGCAACATGGCAAAGATCAGTGGATCGGGAAGCCACCGGCTGACAAAACGCGTCATAAAACGCGATATGCGACCAATCATAAATCACCCCGTTGCGTATTCAGATCGGCGGCGACTTCAAACCGAGCTTCGGTTTTGGCACGCACGGTGGCTAAATCACACCCGTCGGCAATTTCGGTGAGCCACATTTTGCCGTCAATAAAACGAAAGACAGCCAGTTCAGTAACCAGCATATGCACCGCATGTTGCGCAGTGAGTGGCATGGTGCAGCGGCGCAAAATTTTTGCTGAACCATCTTTGGCACAATGTTCCATGGCGATGATCACTTTGCGCGACCCGGTCACCAGATCCATCGCGCCACCCATACCGGGCACCATTTTCCCAGGCACTACCCAGTTCGCGAGGTTTGCTTCTTCGTCTACTTGCAAACCGCCGAGCACGCAGGCATCAATATGACCGCCGCGGATTAGCGCAAATGACATGGCGCTATCAAACATGGCTGCACCGGGTAAAACACCGCACGGTTGCCCGCCAGCGTTCACCAGATCTGGATGCGCTGTCGTGACCGGGCCTAAACCGAGGAAGCCGTTTTCCGATTGCAGAGTGATATGAATACCCTCCGGTAAATAATTGGCGACCATTGTGGGTAAACCGATCCCTAAGTTAACGATGTCACCATCACGAAGCTCTTGCGCCACACGGCGCGCAATACGTTGTTTCGCATCCATTATTTGCTCTCCTGTGAAACGATGATGTGGTCGATAACGGCACCAGGGGTGACAATATGGTCAGGTTGCAGCTCGCCGGTTTCGACCAGTTCATCTGGCTCTACCAGCGTGATATCAGCCGCAAGGGCTATCAGGGGGTTAAAGTTGCGGGCGCTAAGGTGATAGGTCAGGTTGCCAAGTGTGTCGCAACGATGAGCGCGAATTAGCGCCAGGTCGGCGCGCAGTGGGCGTTCGAGCAGCCAGGTTTTACCGTCGAGTGTCAGTGTCTGTTTGCCTTCCTCTACGACGGTGCCGACACCCGTTGGGGTGAGAAAACCACCAAGTCCAGCTCCACCACAGCGAATTTGCTCGATTAGCGTACCTTGCGGCACCAGAACGACGTCCATCTCACCAGATATCATGCGCCGACCTGTTTCCGGGTTGGTGCCGATATGTGAAGCAATCACTTTGCGGACTCGACCATTGACGATGAGCGGACCGATGCCAGTATCAACAAACGCGGTATCATTGGCTATCAATGTCAGGTCGCGAACACCAGATTCCAGTAATGCTTCAACCAGGCGGGATGGAGTGCCAATCCCCATAAATCCGCCCACCATGATGGTCATGCCGTCACGAAAGAAGCCGGTGGCGTCTTGTAATGTCATCAATTTTGTTTTCATTTTTTATCCCTCTTGCATACACCGTTGTGGGTACAGTCAGGGAATAGCAAGGGGAGTGCCAGAATGAGATTATTGAATGTTGTTATTTAACTAATTGAATATGAAGGGATAAATTGGATGGGGATTTATAAGGAGAATGAGCGGCTATGCAGAAAATTGCGCACTGTGCAAATTTCTGCATAGCAAGTTTTGGCGTTATACATCCGCCGGATCGATACCGTATTCCTGGAGTTTATACATCAATGCACGGCGACTGATGCCCAGCATTAAAGCAGTGCGGGTTCGGTTTCCTTCTTGTTGTTCCAGCACTTCCATAATGATGCGTTTTTCGACGCGTTTAATTTCCTCTTTTAAATTACGCTCTCCGACAGGGGATGTTTTTACCTCGCCAGCATTACAGACTGGCTGACGAATCTGCGGCGGAAGATCCTCAGAAAAAATGATCGGGCCTGAATTCATCACGACGGCGCGTTCAATAACGTTGGAAAGCTCTCGAATATTTCCCGGCCATGACCAGGCGGTAAGCAGTGACATTGCCATCGGATCGATGTCGATAATATCGCGCTGATTCTCACTACTGAATTTTTGCAAAAAGTGATTAGCTAACAGGGAAATATCTTCCCGGCGATCGCGCAGAGGCGGCAGTATTAAATGAATAACGTTAAGGCGATAAAAGAGATCTTCACGGAAGGTGCCTTCTTTCACCATTGCCTGCAAGTCGCGGTTGGTGGCAGCAATGATGCGGATATCAACTTTTATGGTCTGATGGCCGCCAATCCGTTCAAATTCCCGTTCCTGCAGAATGCGTAGTAATTTGGCTTGCAGTACCAGCGGCATTTCGCCAATTTCGTCGAGGAGCAGAGTACCTTCGTTGGCACGTTCAAATAATCCCTGACGCAAGGTTTGTGCACCAGTAAATGCCCCTTTTTCATGACCAAACAGTTCACTTTCGAGCAACGATTCCGGCAGCGCCGCGCAGTTGACTTTAATGAACGGCCCCTTTGCCCGCCGCGAATTGTAGTGAATCGCTCTGGCAATCAACTCTTTCCCGGTGCCGCTTTCACCGCTAATCAAGACGCTGGCCTGAGAAAGGGCAATTTTGGCGGTGTCTTTGCAGATGTCCATCATCGCCGGGCTGTTGGTGAGAATGTGCCCCCATTGCCAGCTGGTGCTCAGTGCCTGGTGCAGATGACGGATCTCTTTTTTCATTGACTGGAGTTGTAAAGCGCGCTGAACGATTAAATTCAACTCATCGAGATCAAACGGTTTGATAACATAGTCGAAGGCTCCGCAGCGTAGTGCTTCGACGGCGGTTTCCACTTCAGCATAGGCCGTCATCAGAATAACGGGTGTCCGTGTCTCATGGCTGCGCATCTCCTTTAGTGTCTTGATGCCGTCCATCTCTGGCATGCGGATATCCATCAACACCACGTCAGGGTGAATATCGGCAAACAGGTGTAATGCTGTGCGCCCGTTGTTCGCACAATGTGTTTCGAATCCTTGTAGTGCAAAAGCGGTGCTCAGCATACGGCGAACATTATCTTCATCATCCACAATAAGGATGCGATTAATAGCAGTCATACAGTCTGATTTCCCTGCGGGTTGATCGGTAAAATAAGCGTGAAGGTTGCGCCGTAGCCCGGCAAACTGGCGACGCGAATATCACCCTGATGGGCATTAATGATGCGTTGACTTAACGCCAGACCAAGCCCGGTTCCTGAGGCTTTGGTAGTGAAAAAGGGATCGAAGATCTTTTTTTGCAGCGAGAGATCAATGCCACAGCCGTTGTCCTCTATCGAAATGGCCTGTTGTGAGTCGCTGTACTGCCAGGTTCGAATGCGAATTTTCCCTCGTGCACTGATAGCCTGGACGGCATTGATCAGGATATTCAGTAGTACCTGTTTGAGCAGTTCACGATCGGCGTTAATCGGGCTTAATTCATTATCCAGTTCGCTTATGAAGTCGATCCGCGCTTGTACGCCAGCGGTTTGTACCAGTACCAGAGTTTCTTCAACCAATGCATTGAGGCTGACTTGTTGCCATTGACTGTGGCGTGGACGTGAAAATTCGAGCAATTGCTGAATAACTTTGTTAATTGAATCGATTTCTTTGAGTACTACGGACAGATATTCCTGATGTATTGGGTCACCGGTTTGTTGGCGCAAGATCTGTACATAACCACGAATAGCCGTTAGCGGATTACGTACTTCATGCGCGACGCCAGCCATCAGCTCACCCAGTGTGGCGAGGCGTTCTGCTTGCGCCATGCGGCGCTGGGTTTCTTTGCGGGCAGTTAAATCAGAGAAAATCACCAAAGCACCTATCATTTCACCATGCGTGTTATGAATACGACTGGTAGTGACACTGAGTTCAATGGTGCGGTCACGGCCTGGAAAACTGATCTCCAGCGCTACATGTTCGGTGCCATGTTCCAGCGTATCCAGTACTGGACTGTAGAACTGAGTATTGTCGAACAACATGGAGTAAGGCTGCCCTACCAGTTCATGACGTTGATAGCCAGTGATGACTTCTGCTGCCGGGTTCATGGTGGTTACATCACCCTGGCGGTCAATGGCAATGACGCCATCGGCAGCGTTTTCAATAATCAGATCGTTAAGTGTCCGCGTTTCACGCAGTGCCTGGGCGAGGTTGTTAACACTCTGACTGATTTGCCCCATTTCACCGGGCAATTGTGGTAATCGAGTGGGAATATTTTGCGCCAGAGTCGAGAGGCCATCGGTGATGATATCAATATTGGCGCTCAGGCGACGGGAGAAAAGGACAATCAACAGCAGGCTTATCAGCAAACCGGCGGTGAGCACAATGATAATCCTCACATCCATTTTCCAGGCCTGGCGGCGAATATCTTCGGTTAATTCATTGGCCCAGATATAGCCGAGGATTTCACCATTACGCTCAATGGGGATCATTGAATTCAAAATATCGCCGCGCACCTGCCTGCCTGAATAAACCAAAGGGGTATTTGTACGCATGACTTCGCGACCAGGGTGATCTGCGGCAATGGTAACGCCGACATTATTCTGATATAGCGCTGAAGGCGCGTAGGTGATTATCGCATCCAGCGTTTTGTTGTAATAACCAGCGCCGATGCCAGGGAAGGCGTGAGTGATATTTTCGGTAATGGGGGCAAGTTCTGCATTTAATGCGCGGATACGCTCCTCACGTGGTAAGTCGATGTAGAGATCATAGCGATCGCCTAGTGCCTGATTAAGCAGGTTGACCACGGCAGAAAGTTTTTTCTCTTTTTCAGATAAGACTGCTGAACGTCCTTCCGTTTCTACGATATAACCAATAGTAAGCGTTGGGACAATGACCATCAGGATTGCCATCAGGATCATTTGATTGCGTAAGCGGCGTGGATAAATCCACTTCATATAATGCATGCTGAAATCCACTAGTCTTGTCCGGTATATGACGATTATCAGAGGTTAAGGTGATGATTTCTCGGCGGTGTATCATATTCCAGAGAAGAGAGAACATTGCGGTAACACGCTTTTACCGCTACCTTAACCACACTCCATCGGTCACCTGAGGCGGAGCTTCGCCCCTTTGAAATACCTTGCTTCTTTTCGTACAACCCTGAAAGCCTCGCGCTACATGTTCCGAGCATTGGCGTTAGTGCTCTGGCTGTTGATTGCTTTTTCATCCGTTTTTTACATCGTGAATGCGTTACATCAGCGAGAATCGGAAATTCGTCAGGAATTTAATCTGAGTTCCGATCAGGCTCAGCGCTTTATTCAACGTACCTCTGATGTGATGAAAGAGCTGAAGTACATAGCTGAAAATCGCTTATCGGCAGAAAACGGTGTGCTTTCCCCGCGTGGACGAGAAACGCAGGCGGATGTGCCTGCGTTTGAACCGCTGTTTGCCGACTCCGATTGTTCCGCAATGAGTAACACCTGGCGAGGCTCTCTGGAGTCATTGGTGTGGTTTATGCGCTACTGGCGCGATAATTTCTCT
This sequence comes from Escherichia sp. WS3227_2, assembly GCF_046486495.1. NCBI lineage: Bacteria > Pseudomonadati > Pseudomonadota > Gammaproteobacteria > Enterobacterales > Enterobacteriaceae > Escherichia > Escherichia sp. WS3227_2. The sequence continues at coordinate 272,426 of NZ_JBJQLG010000006.1, read as the reverse complement.
GCGGCTTACGATCTCAACCGGGTATTTTTAATCGGCAGCGATAACCTTTGCATGGCCAATTTCGGTCTGCGTGATATGCCAGTGGAACGCGATACCGCGTTGAAAGCTTTGCATGAACGCATCAATAAATATCGAAATGCACCACAAGACGATAGCGGCAGTAACCTCTACTGGATCAGCGAAGGTCCGCGCCCTGGCGTCGGGTATTTTTACGCGTTGACGCCAGTTTATCTGGCGAACCGGTTGCAGGCGCTTTTGGGTGTCGAGCAGACCATCCGGATGGAGAACTTTTTCTTACCTGGTACGTTGCCGATGGGGGTTACCATTCTTGATGAAAATGGTCATACCCTGATTTCGCTTACCGGACCAGAAAGCAAAATTAAGGGCGATCCTCGCTGGATGCAGGAACGCTCCTGGTTTGGCTATACGGAAGGGTTCCGGGAGCTGGTGCTGAAGAAAAATCTGCCACCCTCATCGCTAAGCATCGTGTATTCGGTGCCGGTTGATAAGGTGCTGGAACGCATTCGCATGTTGATCCTTAACGCAATTTTGCTGAATGTGCTTGCCGGAGCTGCATTGTTTACTCTCGCGCGGATGTACGAGCGACGTATTTTCATTCCGGCGGAAAGCGACGCCCTGCGACTGGAAGAACATGAGCAGTTTAATCGCAAGATTGTCGCCTCCGCGCCAGTGGGTATCTGCATTTTGCGTACCGCTGATGGCGTCAATATTTTAAGTAACGAACTGGCGCATACCTATCTCAATATGCTTACGCATGAGGATCGCCAACGGCTGACACAAATTATCTGTGGGCAGCAGGTCAATTTTGTTGATGTCCTGACCAGCAACAATACCAATCTGCAAATCAGCTTCGTCCATTCGCGCTATCGTAATGAAAACGTGGCCATTTGTGTGCTGGTGGATGTTTCTTCGCGCGTGAAGATGGAAGAGTCGTTGCAGGAGATGGCACAAGCAGCGGAACAGGCGAGCCAGTCAAAATCGATGTTCCTTGCCACCGTCAGTCATGAGCTGCGAACGCCGCTGTATGGCATTATCGGTAACCTGGATCTGTTGCAAACCAAAGAGTTACCGAAAGGCGTCGATCGGCTGGTGACGGCAATGAATAACTCTTCCAGCCTGTTGTTGAAAATTATCAGCGATATTCTCGATTTCTCGAAAATTGAATCAGAACAGTTGAAGATCGAACCGCGTGAGTTTTCACCGCGTGAAGTGATGAACCACATCACCGCCAACTATTTACCGCTGGTGGTACGCAAGCAGCTAGGCTTGTACTGCTTTATTGAACCGGATGTGCCAGTGGCCTTAAATGGCGACCCGATGCGTTTACAGCAGGTCATCTCCAACCTGTTGAGTAACGCCATAAAATTCACCGATACCGGCTGTATAGTTTTGCATGTTCGCGCTGATGGCGATTATCTCTCTATCCGCGTTCGCGATACCGGAGTGGGGATTCCGGCGAAAGAAGTGGTGCGCTTGTTTGATCCCTTCTTCCAGGTCGGAACGGGCGTACAGCGTAACTTCCAGGGGACCGGTCTGGGGCTGGCGATTTGTGAAAAACTGATCAGCATGATGGACGGCGACATCTCGGTAGATTCAGAACCGGGAATGGGCAGCCAGTTTACCGTGCGTATTCCGTTGTACGGCGCTCAGTACCCGCAGAAAAAAGGCGTGGAAGGGTTGAGTGGTAAACGCTGCTGGCTGGCGGTCCGCAATGCGTCGCTCTGTCAGTTCCTGGAAACCAGTTTGCAGCGCAGCGGCATCGTCGTTACAACATACGAAGGGCAGGAACCGACTCCCGAAGATGTGTTAATCACTGACGAGGTAGTGAGCAAAAAATGGCAGGGTAGAGCGGTAGTGACCTTCTGTCGTCGCCATATTGGTATTCCGCTGGAGAAAGCGCCAGGGGAGTGGGTACACAGTGTGGCTGCCCCGCATGAGCTACCGGCATTGTTGGCGCGTATTTATTTGATCGAGATGGAGAGCGATGATCCTGCTAACGCTCTGCCGTCGACGGACAAAGCGGTCAGCGATAACGACGATATGATGATTCTGGTTGTGGATGATCATCCGATTAACCGGCGTCTTCTGGCAGATCAGTTGGGATCGTTGGGCTATCAATGTAAAACCGCGAATGATGGCGTCGATGCGCTTAATGTACTTAGCAAGAATCATATTGATATCGTGCTTAGCGACGTCAACATGCCAAATATGGATGGTTACCGCTTGACGCAACGCATTCGTCAGTTGGGACTGACGTTGCCGGTAATCGGAGTAACTGCTAATGCGTTGGCTGAAGAGAAGCAGCGGTGTCTGGAGTCTGGTATGGACAGCTGCCTGTCGAAGCCGGTAACGCTGGATGTGATAAAACAGACGCTAACGGTATATGCCGAGAGGGTCAGGAAATCGCGGGATTCGTAGGACGGATAAGGCGTTTACGCCGCATCTGGCATTCAGTGCAAATGCCAGATGCGACGCTGACGCGTCTTATCTGGCCTACAGATGATTAGTCTTTATCTGCCGGACTTAAGGTCACAGAAGAGAGATAATTCAGCAGAGCAATATCGTTCTCGACACCCAGCTTCATCATCGCAGATTTCTTCTGGCTACTGATGGTTTTGATACTGCGGTTCAGCTTTTTAGCGATCTCGGTCACCAGGAAGCCTTCAGCAAACAGGCGCAGAACTTCACTCTCTTTTGGCGAGAGACGCTTGTCACCGTAACCACCAGCACTGATTTTTTCCAACAGGCGAGAAACGCTTTCCGGGGTAAATTTCTTCCCTTTCTGCAGCGCGGCGAGAGCTTTCGGCAGATCGGTCGGTGCACCTTGTTTCAGCACGATCCCTTCGATATCCAGATCCAATACCGCACTAAGAATCGCCGGGTTGTTGTTCATAGTCAGAACAATGATCGACAGGCTTGGGAAATGGCGCTTGATGTACTTGATTAAGGTAATGCCATCGCCGTACTTATCGCCAGGCATGGAGAGATCGGTAATCAACACATGCGCATCCAGTTTCGGCAGGTTGTTGATCAGTGCTGTAGAGTCTTCAAATTCGCCGACAACATTCACCCACTCAATTTGCTCAAGTGATTTGCGAATACCGAACAAGACTATCGGATGGTCATCGGCAATAATTACGTTCATATTGTTCATGTAATAGGCTACCTTGCTACAGCAAGCTCTTGACATAACTGTCAATGTCGCTGATGTATTTTTCTATTCCTGGAACATCCTTCTCACGAATCAGATGTTCCAGCGTTTCACATAACTGCTTGCCGGGTACCAGATTTAGCATGGCAAATACGCCTTTAAGACGATGAGCCGTTTGGGCTAACGCAGCAAAGTCACTGGTTGCTGCTTCAGTATACAGCCTCTTAACATCATCCGGTACTGTGTCTACAAAGAGCGCATAATAGCCGCTGGCATGGAGTTGCGCATTTTCATCTCCGCCCAGAGGCGATTCTGTCACCTCTTCCTGCGCCAGTTGCACTTCAATTAATTGTAAGACCGCTTCCTGCATAGCGTTGCTCATATTGAAGTTGACGCACAATTGACCAGGCCCAATTTCCCGTACGCCAGACTCATCATCGCTTAAAAGCAAGCCAGAGGCAGTAAGATTAGACGGATTATCCGTTAAAAAGATATCATAATCTTGACTAATTAATCTTTCATCGGGTGTGATACAGGTTGCACCCCAATTTTCTAACTGGCGAGTGACAATATTCCGAATTTCTGCCGAAGTAACATCCACCATTACGCAGACATCATCCAGTAATCGCTCTTCTTCCTCTTCAACTTCCGGGTCAGCTGCGAGCATTTTGATATGCACAGAGTAGCGTGTACCAAGCCCATCCCGCGTTTTGATGTTTAAATGACCGCCCAGTTTACGCGCCAGTTGATCGCTCAGCCAGAATGCCAGCGGGTCCGCCTTGCCATAGCGATCGTTTTGGGTCTGGTTGATAAACGGGAAGTGCAAATTATCCATTTCATGAATGCTTACGCCTTCTCCAGTGTCCAGAATGCGGAACGTCAGGCGGTCTTCGGAGGACTCATCCTGATCAACCTCAAGGGTGATTTTTCCCAATTGCGTTGAGGTCACGGCATATTGTATCAGTAACAGCAAAATACGTCGTAAGGCATCGCGATCGCCGCGGCGCATATCGTGTGCTTTCAGATGATTGTTAATCAGCAGTTGCAGACCTTTACGCTTGATGGCAGGCAACACTGAAGGCACAACTTCATCAATCAAATCCTGCACGTAGAACAGCACCGTCTCACTTTTCCAGCTATCGTCCGCAAGCATGTTCGCTAACTGTATTTCATCGACCAGCCGCACCAGCACATCAGCCTGATTCGCCAGTTGTTTGCTTTCCGGGGCGTTGAGTTTAGCCGCGCTCTCCGCCAGGGACTGTGCGGGTTCTTTCAGCGCATCGCCAATGTTTTTCATAAAGGTCATCCGCCCCTGCTGGTTTTTCTCATACAGACGCTGCGCCTGCTTGAGTTTCTTGTTTACCAGCACTTCGCGATCCTGATCGCGAATAATGAAAATTTGTGTGCGCGGCGCGACCTGGCTGCGGAACATGCGGATCTCATACAGCTCGTTATTAATCGTCGCCTGAATAATCCCCTGATGCTGTTCCGCCATGGTGGTGATGTTTTGCAGATTCAAATGCGGCAGCAAATGATCGGCAATTTTGTTACTTATGACAGTGCGGTTCGATTCCTGATCGTGAACCAGCAGGCCGAGCGGCAGCAGTGAGACTATCTCTTCATTGATTGCCCGTAAAATGCGCAATTCGTTATTGACCGCCGTGTTGGGTAGACTTTCTGTACTGCGACTGGAGAAATGGCGGAATGTGGTATAGCCAAATAACGCCAGCGCCAGCAAACCGATGTTCAGCAGCAGTGGCAGCAGAATGTTTTGCAACGTATCCAGCAATAAGGTGGCATAAGGAACCTGCCAGACCAGGCGCATATCGGTAGAGTTGAGTGCCGAGGAGATTTCAATCTTCGTACTGTTAAAGTGGATACTGACGCTATCCGTCCCTTCTTTCTCATTATCATTGTTTCCCGTTGCCGTCGCGTCTGGCTCAAGGCGGAAACTGTCCAGCGGCATACCCGGTGGGATCAAATCATTAATCGGCAGATCAAAAGCCACAACCGTTGCCAGATGTCCCGGCTGGTTAAAGGTGGTACGCAAGGTAAAGTAATGACCGTTCTGCCAGGCCAGGCGGCGCATGTTAGAAAAGCTTTCGCGTTCATCGAGGGCGTTGGCCTGTTGCAACATCTCTGCACGACGTGAATCAACAATGTCGCTGACGGTCGATTCTTTAAATCCGGAGGTGAGATCTTTGAGGGGCAGGGTTGAGATCAGCACCAGACTGTTATCCTGACCATTCAGGTAATACATCGACCACGGTACATTTTCTGCGCCCCACAATGTATCCAGATAAGTGGACATCCGCTGAGTCATCTCAAGCGTTGAGTTGTCGTGAGAGCCAAAGATTAACGCTTCCGTTTTGCGGCGCGGTTTTTCCAGATAGTAGACATCCTGTTTCAGGCGCGTCTCTTGTAAACCTTCGCCGGAGGAGGGGGAGGTCGTCGCGGCAATGTTGTCGTAGATCTGCCAGGTCACGTAACGCCAGGTATCGACGCGCTTTTGGATTGCGTGGGTAATGTCGACAATCTGGTAACTTTTATCTTTCAGCCAGGCGTTAACGGCGCTTTGTACCATTACCCCCATCGTCACCAGTAACACAATGATCAACAGTAAAAAGAAGCGGGTAATGCTCCCCGGTAGGAGTGAAAAGCGGGTCGTGGCCGTTGTCTCTTTCTGACGCATTCGTGTTTATGACCTGTTAAAACTTCGCGAAGTGATAGGGCAGTATAAAGGGTACAGTGTGAAATTCCAGACTCTTACCTGATTGATGATTCTCTATTCTCCCGTGATATTTATCATCCTGCATTGGGTGAAATAGATGTACAAGCGCCATTTTGCTGTACAAATAACCTACAAAAAGCCCAACGAAATTAATTGCAAATAAACGAAGATTGCTGGAAATTATGCCGATGTTAATTATTTGTGAAATAGTTAACAAGCGTTATAGTTTTTCTGTGGTAGCACAGAATAATGAAAAGTGTGTAAAGAAGGGTAAAAAAAACCGGATGCGAGGCATCCGGTTGAAATAGGGGTAAACAGACATTCAGAAATGAATGACGGTAATAAATAAAGTTAATGATGATAGCGGGAGTTATTCTAGTTGCGAGTGAAGGTTTTGTTTTGACATTCAGTGCTGTCAAATACTTAAGAATAAGTTATTGATTTTAACCTTGAATTATTATTGCTTGATGTTAGGTGCTTATTTCGCCATTCCGCAATAATCTTAAAAAGTTCCCTTCTATTTACATTTTGAAACATCTATAGCGATAAATGAAACATCTTAAAAGTTTTAGTATCATATTCGTGTTGGATTATTCTGCATTTTTGGGGAGAATGGACTTGCCGACTGATTAATGAGGGTTAATCAGTATGCAGTGGCATAAAAAAGCAAATAAAGGCATATAACAGAGGGTTAATAACATGAAAGTTAAAGTACTGTCCCTCCTGGTCCCAGCTCTGCTGGTAGCAGGCGCAGCAAACGCTGCTGAAGTTTACAACAAAGACGGCAACAAATTAGATCTGTACGGTAAAGTAGACGGCCTGCACTATTTCTCTGACAACAAGTCAGAAGACGGCGACCAGACCTATGTACGTCTTGGTTTCAAAGGCGAAACTCAGGTTACTGACCAGCTGACCGGTTACGGCCAGTGGGAATATCAGATCCAGGGCAATACCTCTGAAGACAACAAAGAAAACTCCTGGACCCGTGTGGCATTCGCAGGTCTGAAATTCCAGGATGTTGGTTCTTTCGACTACGGTCGTAACTACGGCGTTGTTTACGACGTAACTTCCTGGACCGACGTACTGCCAGAATTCGGTGGCGACACTTACGGTTCTGACAACTTCATGCAGCAGCGTGGTAACGGCTTCGCGACCTACCGTAACACTGACTTCTTCGGTCTGGTTGACGGCCTGAACTTTGCTGTTCAGTACCAGGGCAAAAACGGTAGCGTAAGCGGCGAGGGCATGACCAACAACGGTCGTGATGCTCTGCGTCAGAACGGCGACGGCGTTGGCGGTTCTATCACTTATGATTACGAAGGCTTCGGTATCGGTGCTGCAGTTTCCAGCTCCAAACGTACTGATGCTCAGAACACCGCTGCTTACATCGGTAACGGCGACCGTGCTGAAACCTACACTGGTGGTCTGAAATACGACGCTAACAACATCTACCTGGCTGCTCAGTACACCCAGACCTACAACGCAACTCGCGTAGGTTCCTTGGGTTGGGCAAACAAAGCACAGAACTTCGAAGCTGTTGCTCAGTACCAGTTCGACTTCGGTCTGCGTCCGTCTGTAGCCTACCTGCAGTCTAAAGGTAAAAACCTGGGTGTCATCAATGGTCGTAACTACGACGACGAAGATATCCTGAAATATGTTGATGTTGGTGCGACCTACTACTTCAACAAAAACATGTCCACCTACGTTGACTACAAAATCAACCTGCTGGACGACAACCGCTTCACCCGTGACGCTGGCATCAACACTGATGACATCGTAGCTCTGGGTCTGGTTTACCAGTTCTAATTTCGATTTATATCGAACAAAGGGCCTGCGGGCCCTTTTTTCATTGTTTTCAGCGTACAAACGCGTTTTTTTGGTGTACTCTTGCGACCGTTCGCATGAGGATAATCACGTATGGAAATAAGCTTTACCCGCGTGGCACTGCTGGCTGCCGCGCTCTTCTTTGTTGGTTGCGATCAAAAACCACAACCCGCCAAAACCCACGCTACCGAAGTTACCGTTCTTGAAGGCAAAACCATGGGAACCTTCTGGCGTGCCAGCATCCCTGGCATTGACGCCAAACGCAGTGCTGAACTTAAAGAGAAGATTCAGACCCAGCTGGACGCTGACGATCAGCTGCTTTCGACCTATAAAAAAGACTCTGCGCTGATGCGCTTTAACGACTCGCAAAGTCTGACACCGTGGCCGGTAAGTGAAGCGATGGCCGATATCGTCACCACCTCGCTACGTATTGGCGCAAAGACCGATGGCGCGATGGATATTACTGTTGGGCCGCTGGTGAATCTGTGGGGCTTTGGCCCGGAACAACAACCAGTACAAATTCCGAGCCAGGAACAAATTGATGCAATGAAAGCCAAAACCGGCTTACAGCACCTGACTGTCATCAATCAGTATCATCAGCAGTACCTGCAAAAAGATCTTCCGGATTTATATGTCGATCTCTCCACCGTCGGCGAAGGCTATGCCGCCGATCATCTGGCACGCTTGATGGAGCAGGAAGGTATTTCTCGCTACCTGGTGTCGGTGGGCGGGGCGCTGAACAGCCGTGGTATGAACGGTGAAGGCCAGCCGTGGCGAGTGGCGATTCAAAAACCAACCGATAAAGAAAACGCAGTTCAGGCGGTGGTGGATATCAACGGCCACGGTATCAGCACCTCCGGCAGCTACCGCAACTATTACGAACTGGACGGCAAACGCCTTTCTCATGTTATCGATCCGCAAACCGGACGACCTATCGAGCATAATCTGGTGTCCGTGACGGTGATTGCACCGACGGCGCTGGAAGCCGACGCCTGGGATACAGGTTTGATGGTGCTCGGGCCGGAGAAAGCCAAAGAGGTTGTTCGCCGGGAAGGGCTGGCGGTTTATATGATCACCAAAGAAGACGATAGCTTTAAAACCTGGATGTCACCACAGTTTAAAAGCTTCCTTGTCAGCGAAAAAAATTAAAGCGCAAGATTGTTGGTTTTTGCGTGATGGTGACCGGGCAGACTAAAGGCTATCCTTAACCAGGGAGCTGATTATGAAAAACGCCACTTGCTTAACTGACGATCAACGCTGGCAATCTGTCTTAGCCCGCGACCCGAATGCCGACGGCGAATTCGTTTTCGCCGTGCGCACCACGGGTATCTTTTGCCGTCCGTCTTGCCGCGCCAGACATGCCTTGCGGGAAAATGTCTCCTTCTACGCAAATGCCAGCGAGGCACTCGCCGCCGGATTTCGCCCCTGCAAACGTTGTCAGCCAGACAAAGCCAATGCCCAGCAACATCGGCTTGATAAAATTACCCACGCCTGCCGACTTCTGGAACAGGAAACGCCTGTAACGCTGGAAGCCTTAGCCGACCAGGTGGCGATGAGTCCGTTCCATCTGCATCGGTTGTTTAAAGCGACTACCGGAATGACGCCTAAAGCCTGGCAACAGGCCTGGCGCGCTCGCCGTTTGCGCGAATCGCTGGCGAAAGGGGAGAGCGTGACTACATCTATTCTTAACGCCGGATTTCCCGACAGCAGCAGTTACTACCGCAAAGCCGACGAAACGCTGGGCATGACGGCTAAACAATTCCGTCACGGTGGCGAAAATCTGGCGGTGCGTTACGCGCTGGCTGATTGTGAGCTGGGCCGTTGCCTGGTGGCAGAAAGCGAGCGGGGGATTTGCGCGATATTGCTGGGCGATGATGACGCGACACTAATCAGCGAGTTGCAGCAGATGTTTCCCGCTGCCGACAACGCGCCTGCCGATCTGACGTTTCAACAACATCTGCGTGAAGTGATCGCCAGCCTCAATCAACGCGATACGCCGCTGACGTTACCGCTGGATATTCGCGGCACTGCTTTTCAGCAACAAGTCTGGCAGGCACTGCGCACGATACCTTGTGGTGAAACCGTCAGTTATCAGCAACTGGCGAACGCCATCGGCAAACCGAAAGCGGTACGTGCCGTTGCCAGCGCCTGTGCCGCCAACAAGCTCGCTATCGTTATACCTTGTCATCGGGTGGTCCGTGGTGATGGCTCACTTTCCGGTTACCGCTGGGGCGTGTCGCGCAAAGCGCAACTGCTGCGCCGCGAAGTTGAAAATGAGGAGAGGTAATGTTGGACCTGTTTGCCGATGCTGAACCGTGGCAAGAGCCACTGGCGGCTGGTGCGGTGATTTTACGGCGTTTTGCTTTTAACGCTGCGGAGCAACTGATCCGCGATATTAATGATGTTGCCAGCCAGTCGCCGTTTCGCCAGATGGTCACTCCAGGCGGATATACCATGTCGGTGGCGATGACCAACTGTGGGCATCTGGGCTGGACGACCCATCGGCAAGGTTATCTCTATTCGCCCATTGATCCGCAAACAAATAAACCGTGGCCCGCCATGCCGCAGAGTTTTCATAATTTATGTCAACGTGCGGCTACGGCGGCGGGCTTTCCAGATTTCCAGCCAGATGCTTGTCTTATCAACCGCTACGCTCCTGGCGCGAAACTGTCGCTGCATCAGGATAAAGACGAACCGGATCTGCGCGCGCCAATTGTTTCTGTTTCTCTGGGCTTACCCGCGATTTTTCAATTTGGTGGCCTGAAACGAAATGATCCGCTAAAAAGATTGTTGTTGGAACATGGCGATGTGGTGGTATGGGGCGGTGAGTCGCGGCTGTTTTATCACGGCATTCAACCGTTGAAAGCGGGGTTTCATCCACTCACCACCGACTGCCGCTACAACCTGACATTCCGTCAGGCAGGTAAAAAAGAATAAAAATAAGAATTATTATTGCTGTGCGCGCGAAGATGTTTAAACTGCGGGCTGTAATTCATTGTCCGGGTTTTCTGCATGGAACTTCTTGTACTTGTCTGGCGGCAGTATCGCTGGCCATTTATCAGTGTGATGGCGCTAAGCCTCGCCAGTGCGGCTTTAGGCATTGGCTTAATTGCTTTTATCAATCAGCGCCTTATTGAAACGGCGGATACCAGTCTGCTGGTGTTGCCGGAGTTTCTGGGTTTATTGCTGCTGTTAATGGCGGTCACACTGGGATCGCAACTTGCACTTACTACGCTGGGGCATCACTTTGTTTACCGACTGCGTAGCGAATTTATTAAGCGGATTCTGGATACTCACGTCGAGCGTATCGAACAACTCGGTAGCGCCTCGTTGCTGGCGGGGTTAACCAGCGATGTGCGCAATATCACTATTGCGTTTGTTCGTCTGCCGGAACTGGTGCAGGGGATCATTCTCACTATCGGTTCCGCGGCGTATCTGTGGATGTTGTCCGGCAAAATGTTGCTGGTAACGGCTATCTGGATGGCAGTCACCATCTGGGGCGGTTTTGTGCTGGTGGCGCGGGTTTACAAACATATGGCGACCCTGCGTGAAACCGAAGACAAGCTGTACACGGATTTTCAAACCGTACTCGAAGGGCGCAAAGAGCTGACTCTGAACCGTGAACGCGCCGAGTATGTGTTTAACAACCTCTACATTCCTGATGCGCAAGAGTATCGCCATCATATTATCCGCGCAGACACCTTCCATCTTAGTGCCGTGAACTGGTCAAACATCATGATGCTGGGCGCTATCGGCCTGGTGTTCTGGATGGCGAACAGTCTCGGTTGGGCTGATACCAACGTTGCCGCGACCTATTCGTTGACGCTGTTATTCCTGCGTACGCCGCTGCTTTCGGCGGTTGGCGCATTACCGACGCTGCTGACGGCGCAGGTGGCGTTTAACAAGCTGAACAAATTCGCGCTCGCGCCTTTCAAAGCAGAGTTTCCGCGCCCGCAGGCGTTTCCCAACTGGCAAACGCTGGAGCTGCGTAACGTGACATTTGCTTATCAGGATAACGCGTTTTCCGTTGGTCCGATTAATCTCACCATCAAACGTGGCGAGCTGCTGTTTCTGATTGGCGGCAACGGTAGCGGAAAATCGACGCTGGCGATGTTGCTGACGGGCTTGTATCAGCCACAAAGCGGCGAAATCTTGCTGGATGGCAAACCTGTCAGCGGCGAACAACCGGAAGATTATCGCAAACTGTTTTCGGCAGTGTTTACCGATGTCTGGCTGTTCGATCAACTGCTAGGGCCGGAGGGTCAACCCGCTAACCCGCAACTGATTGAGAAGTGGCTGGCGCAACTGAAAATGGCTCATAAGCTTGAGTTAAATAACGGGCGTATTATTAACCTGAAGTTATCGAAAGGGCAGAAAAAACGCGTCGCGCTGTTGCTGGCGCTGGCAGAAGAACGCGATATTATCCTGCTGGATGAATGGGCGGCGGATCAGGACCCACACTTCCGTCGTGAGTTTTATCAGGTGCTGCTGCCGCTGATGCAGGAGATGGGTAAAACGATTTTCGCCATCAGTCATGATGATCATTACTTTATCCACGCTGACCGCCTGCTGGAAATGCGCAACGGGCTACTTAGCGAGCTGACAGGCGAAGAGCGCGATGCTGCTTCGCGTGATGCCGTTGCCCGGACGGCATAATATTTCGACGCTGACCTGGCGGACTGCTGCCGCCAGGTCAATATTCTAAAAATCCCTTCATTTCTAATAACCCTATAATTAATCAACGAAATTATAATGTTTCTAAAATTAGAATATAATTTATAAACATTATTTAAATGTTGTTACTTAAGTGTTACCGTTGATGCCGCGCAAATCTCACCTGCAATAAAGCGACTAAAAGTAAGGCATTAACAAGATGAAAAAAGTGACTGCCATGCTCTTCTCGATGGCCGTGGGGCTTAATGCCGTTTCGATGGCGGCAAAAGCGAAAGCGTCCGAGGAGCAGGAAACTGATGTACTGTTGATTGGCGGCGGCATTATGAGCGCCACGTTGGGGACCTATTTACGCGAGCTGGAGCCTGAATGGTCGATGACCATGGTGGAGCGCCTGGAGGGTGTCGCGCAGGAGAGTTCGAACGGCTGGAACAACGCCGGAACCGGGCATTCTGCACTGATGGAACTCAATTACACTCCGCAAAACGCCGATGGCAGCATCAGTATTGAAAAAGCAGTCGCCATTAACGAAGCATTCCAGATTTCCCGCCAGTTCTGGGCGCACCAGGTCGAACGTGGTGTGCTGCGAACCCCACGTTCATTTATTAATACCGTTCCACATATGAGCTTTGTCTGGGGCGAGGATAACGTCAATTTCCTGCGCGCCCGTTACGCCGCGTTGCAACAAAGCTCGCTGTTTCGCGGTATGCGTTACTCTGAAGATCACGCGCAGATCAAAGAGTGGGCACCGTTAGTGATGGAAGGGCGCGATCCGCAACAGAAAGTGGCAGCCACGCGTACGGAAATTGGTACTGATGTGAACTATGGCGAGATCACCCGCCAGTTAATTGCTTCCTTGCAGAAGAAATCTAATTTTTCGCTGCAACTCAGCAGCGAAGTCCGCGCCCTAAAGCGTAATGACGATAACACCTGGACCGTCACTGTTGCCGATCTGAAAAACGGCACTGCACAGAACATCCGCGCCAAATTTGTCTTTATCGGCGCGGGCGGTGCGGCGCTGAAGTTGTTACAGGAATCGGGTATTCCGGAAGCGAAAGACTACGCCGGTTTCCCGGTGGGCGGACAGTTCCTTGTTTCGGAAAACCCGGACGTGGTTAATCACCATCTGGCGAAGGTTTACGGTAAAGCATCCGTTGGCGCACCACCGATGTCGGTTCCGCATATCGATACCCGTGTTCTGGACGGTAAACGCGTCGTGCTGTTTGGGCCATTTGCCACCTTCTCAACCAAATTCCTCAAAAACGGTTCATTGTGGGATCTGATGAGTTCCACCACCACCTCTAACGTGATGCCGATGATGCACGTCGGGCTGGATAATTTCGATCTGGTGAAATATCTGGTGAGTCAGGTGATGTTGAGTGAAGAGGATCGTTTTGAAGCGTTGAAAGAGTACTATCCGCAAGCGAAAAAAGAGGACTGGCGTTTGTGGCAAGCAGGGCAGCGCGTACAGATTATCAAGCGTGATGCCGAGAAAGGTGGCGTACTGCGTCTGGGTACCGAAGTGGTCAGCGACCAGCAAGGGACTATTGCCGCGCTGCTGGGGGCATCGCCAGGGGCGTCAACCGCCGCGCCGATTATGTTGAATCTGCTGGAAAAAGTATTTGGCGATCGCGTTTCCAGCCCGCAATGGCAGGCAACGTTGAAGGCGATCGTTCCGTCTTATGGACGCAAGCTGAACGGTGATGTAGCGGCAACAGAACGCGAGTTGCAGTACACCAGCGAAGTGCTGGGGCTGAAATACGACAAGCCGCAGGCAGCAGATAGTACGCCGAAACCGCAGTTGAAACCGCAACCCGTTCAAAAAGAAGTGGCGGATATTGCGTTGTGATGATGTGCCACATCCGGCATGGTATGCCGGATGTGGCGTATGCAGATAAGACGCGTCAGCGTCGCATCAGGCAACCGGCTCGGGCGTTAGATGTCGGATGCGGCGTGACCGCCTTATCCGACCTGGCGGGTGCCGCACTTCACGGCAGTTTAGCGAACTACCGCGTTGTCAATTTTCTCTTCCGCCTTCCAGACGCGGTACTTCACATCTACATTGTCTGGCGTATACACCACGATCGGCAGCTTGCTGTTGTAACGCAGCATTCCAGCATCGCCCAGATACGCGGTGACAAATTTCTTCTCTTTTTTGCCATCCGGGCAGGCCATCATCGTCGAAACCGGGGAACTGACTTTATCAAAGACATAATAATCATAGCCCCAGCCTTCCAGCGTTTTGCTTTCCAGCTTCCCGCCGAGACGATGTAAATTGCAGTCGACTTCCAGCGTCTGACCGATTAACAGTTCTACTTTCAGGGTAGATTCATCTTCTTGCGGGGTTAACTGAATCACCTGACGCTTCATGCCTTTTTCAGCTTGTGGATAAGGCGCGATTTTTTCCAGTGGCTGGACGCTCTCTGCCGCCCAGGCGGAGGTGGTGGCGAAAGCGGCAAACAATACTGCAGGTAGAATGGTCTTCATTTTTGCTTTCCTTCTTCATTTATAGGTTTTCACCGATGATGTCGCTGAAGGTTAACATATTCATCAGATTTATTAATTTGCTTTATGAATAACTTAAAGAACATTCAGATAATTTTACCTGCTCTTTTAGTGTTAAATTCTGATGAGAGAGCAAACCAACAGAAATATTTCTGGTGAATTAATCGCTATATAAATATGTTTATAACCATTTGAAATGTGAGCAAAAACCCGTTTTTGCCACGCTTCCCGCCACTCTTTTGATCCTGCTACAGGTTTTACCCCGATCGGGGTATGCATCTTTGACACATCCTTTAATATCTTAGCGGCTATAAAAATGGCTTATTAATTATGCGGTTTATTTGGTCGCTCTCAATTTTCAGAGCGCGTTAATGATGGAAGGTCAATGTGAAGATTGATGCATCCCGTCGGGGCATACTCACTGGTCGCTGGCGCAAAGCCAGTAACGGTATCCGTCCGCCCTGGTCCGGTGATGAATCTCATTTTCTGACCCATTGCACCCGCTGCGACGCCTGTATTAATGCTTGTGAAAACAACATTCTGCAACGCGGCGCGGGCGGCTATCCGAGCGTTAACTTCAAAAATAACGAGTGCAGCTTCTGTTACGCCTGCGCGCAGGCTTGCCCCGAATCGCTATTTTCTCCGCGCCACACCAGGGCCTGGGATTTGCAGTTCACCATTGGGGACGCGTGCCTGGCGTATCAGTCAGTTGAATGCCGCCGCTGTCAGGATAGCTGTGAGCCAATGGCAATTATCTTTCGCCCGACGCTCTCCGGGATCTACCAGCCGCAACTTAATAGCCAACTTTGCAACGGATGTGGAGCATGTGCAGCCAGCTGTCCGGTATCAGCCATAACTGCGGAGTATCTCCATGCACACTAACTGGCAAGTTTGCAGCCTGGTCGTGCAGGCCAAAAGCGAACGAATTTCAGACATCAGCACCCAACTGAACGCCTTTCCCGGCTGTGAAGTTGCTGTCAGCGACGCGCCGAGCGGTCAGTTGATTGTGGTGGTGGAAGCAGAAGACAGCGAAACGCTGATCCAAACCATTGAGTCAGTACGCAACGTAGAGGGCGTGCTGGCGGTGTCGCTGGTTTATCACCAGCAGGAAGAGCAAGGTGAGGAAACACCATGAAACTCAGTCGTCGTAGCTTTATGAAAGCTAACGCCGTTGCGGCCGCTGCGGCGGCTGCCGGTCTCAGCGTGCCGGGCGTTGCCCGCGCCGTTGTTGGTCAGCAGGAAGCCATTAAATGGGATAAAGCGCCGTGCCGTTTCTGCGGTACTGGTTGCGGCGTTCTGGTCGGAACGCAGCAGGGGCGTGTGGTGGCCTGTCAGGGCGACCCGGACGCACCGGTTAACCGTGGCCTGAACTGCATTAAGGGCTATTTCCTGCCCAAAATCATGTACGGTAAAGACCGTTTGACGCAGCCGCTTCTGCGTATGAAAAACGGTAAATATGACAAAGAAGGCGAATTTACCCCAATCACCTGGGATCAGGCCTTCGATGTGATGGAAGAGAAATTCAAAACCGCCCTGAAAGAAAAAGGGCCGGAATCGATCGGTATGTTCGGTTCTGGTCAGTGGACTATCTGGGAAGGTTATGCCGCGTCCAAGCTGTTCAAAGCGGGATTCCGTTCGAACAACATCGACCCGAACGCGCGTCACTGTATGGCGTCGGCGGTAGTTGGCTTTATGCGTACCTTTGGTATGGATGAGCCGATGGGCTGCTATGACGACATCGAGCAGGCTGACGCGTTTGTGCTGTGGGGCGCAAACATGGCGGAGATGCACCCGATCCTCTGGTCGCGCATCACTAACCGTCGTCTCTCCAACCAGAACGTCACCGTGGCGGTGCTTTCTACCTACCAGCATCGTAGCTTCGAGCTGGCGGATAACGGCATCATCTTTACGCCGCAATCTGACCTGGTGATCCTGAACTACATCGCCAACTATATCATTCAAAACAATGCGATAAATCAGGACTTCTTCAGCAAACACGTTAACCTGCGCAAAGGCGCGACGGACATCGGCTACGGTTTACGTCCGACCCATCCGCTGGAAAAAGCAGCGAAGAATCCAGGTTCTGACGCCTCCGAACCGATGAGCTTTGAAGATTACAAAGCCTTCGTTGCCGAGTATACGCTGGAAAAAACTGCTGAAATGACCGGTGTGCCGAAAGACCAGTTAGAGCAACTGGCGCAGCTGTATGCCGATCCGAACAAGAAAGTCATCTCCTACTGGACGATGGGCTTCAACCAGCATACCCGCGGTGTGTGGGCTAACAACCTGGTCTACAACCTGCACCTGCTGACCGGCAAAATTTCCCAGCCGGGTTGCGGTCCGTTCTCCCTGACCGGGCAGCCTTCCGCGTGTGGTACTGCGCGTGAAGTGGGCACCTTTGCTCACCGTCTGCCTGCGGACATGGTGGTGACTAACGAGAAACATCGTGATATCTGCGAGAAGAAGTGGAATATCCCGAGCGGCACCATTCCGGCGAAAATCGGTCTGCACGCGGTAGCACAAGACCGTGCGCTGAAAGACGGCAAGCTGAATGTTTACTGGACCATGTGTACCAACAACATGCAGGCCGGGCCGAACATCAATGAAGAGCGTATGCCGGGCTGGCGCGATCCGCGCAACTTTATCATCGTTTCCGATCCGTATCCGACAGTCAGTGCGCTGGCCGCCGACTTGATCCTGCCGACCGCAATGTGGGTAGAGAAAGAGGGGGCTTACGGTAACGCCGAACGCCGTACTCAGTTCTGGCGTCAGCAGGTACAGGCACCGGGCGAAGCGAAATCGGATCTCTGGCAGTTAGTCCAGTTCTCCCGCCGCTTCAAAACTGAAGAAGTATGGCCGGAAGAGCTGCTGGCGAAGAAACCGGAACTGCGTGGCAAAACGCTGTACGAAGTTCTGTATGCCACCCCGGAAGTGAGCAAATTCCCGCTATCCGAACTGGCGGAAGATCAGCTGAACGATGAATCCCGCGAGCTGGGCTTCTATCTGCAAAAAGGGCTGTTCGAAGAGTACGCATGGTTTGGTCGCGGTCACGGTCACGATCTGGCACCGTTCGATGACTACCACAAAGCGCGCGGTCTGCGCTGGCCGGTGGTGAACGGTAAAGAAACGCAGTGGCGTTACAGCGAAGGTAACGACCCGTACGTGAAAGCGGGCGAAGGCTACAAGTTCTACGGTAAACCGGATGGCAAAGCGGTGATTTTCGCGCTGCCTTTCGAACCGGCGGCGGAAGCACCGGATGAAGAGTACGACCTGTGGCTCTCTACCGGACGCGTTCTGGAGCACTGGCACACCGGCAGTATGACTCGCCGTGTGCCGGAACTGCACCGTGCCTTCCCGGAAGCGGTCCTGTTTATTCACCCGTTGGATGCGAAAGCGCGCGATCTGCGCCGTGGCGACAAAGTGAAAGTGGTTTCTCGCCGTGGCGAAGTGATCTCGATTGTTGAAACGCGCGGTCGTAACCGTCCGCCACAGGGCCTGGTGTACATGCCGTTCTTCGACGCCGCACAGCTGGTTAACAAACTGACGCTGGACGCGACCGATCCGCTCTCGAAAGAGACGGACTTCAAGAAGTGCGCGGTCAAACTGGAGAAGGTGTAAGCCATTATGTCCCGGTCAGCGAAACCTCAAAATGGTCGCCGCCGCTTTCTGCGCGATGTTGTTCGCACAGCAGGCGGGCTGGCTGCCGTGGGTGTGGCGCTGGGGTTACAACAGCAAACCGCACGCGCATCTGGCGTGCGGTTGCGCCCGCCCGGAGCCATAAACGAGAACGCCTTTGCCAGTGCCTGTGTGCGTTGCGGTCAGTGTGTTCAGGCTTGCCCTTATGACACCTTAAAACTGGCGACGCTGGCTTCTGGCCTGTCGGCGGGCACGCCATATTTTGTCGCACGGGATATTCCTTGCGAAATGTGTGAGGACATTCCGTGCGCCAAAGTGTGCCCGAGCGGTGCGCTGGATCGTGAGATCGAATCGATCGACGACGCGCGGATGGGGCTGGCGGTGCTGGTGGACCAGGAAAACTGTCTCAACTTTCAGGGGCTGCGCTGCGATGTTTGTTATCGCGAATGCCCGAAAATTGATGAGGCCATCACCCTGGAGCTGGAGCGCAACACGCGTACCGGTAAGCACGCCCGCTTTCTGCCGACGGTTCACAGCGACGCCTGTACCGGCTGCGGTAAGTGCGAAAAAGTGTGCGTGCTGGAACAACCGGCAATCAAGGTGTTACCGCTGTCACTGGCGAAAGGGGAGTTAGGTCACCATTACCGCTTCGGCTGGCTGGAGGGGAACAATGGCAAATCGTAAACGTGACGCCGGGCGCGAGGCGCTGGAGAAAAAAGGCTGGTGGCGCAGCCACCGTTGGCTGGTGTTACGTCGCCTTTGTCAGTTCTTCGTGCTGGGGATGTTTTTGAGCGGTCCGTGGTTTGGTGTGTGGATCTTGCACGGCAACTACAGCAGTAGCCTGTTATTCGACACCGTTCCGCTGACCGATCCGCTGATGACGCTGCAAAGTCTTGCCAGCGGTCATCTGCCTGCCACGGTGGCGTTGACCGGTGCGGTAATTATCACCGTGCTCTACGCGCTGGCAGGAAAGCGATTATTTTGCAGCTGGGTCTGCCCGCTGAACCCGATTACCGACTTAGCGAACTGGTTACGCAGGCGCTTTGACCTCAATCAGTCTGCGACGATCCCTCGCCACATTCGCTACGTGCTGTTGGTGGTCATTCTGCTGGGATCGGCCTTAACCGGCACACTCATCTGGGAATGGATCAACCCCGTTTCCCTGATGGGGCGCAGTCTGGTAATGGGATTCGGCAGCGGCGCGCTGCTTATTCTCGCGCTGTTTTTATTTGATCTACTGGTCGTTGAACACGGCTGGTGCGGGCACATTTGTCCGGTTGGCGCGCTGTATGGCGTGCTGGGTAGCAAAGGTGTCATTACCGTTGCGGCCAGCGATCGGCAGAAATGTAACCGCTGTATGGATTGTTTTCATGTTTGCCCGGAACCGCATGTGCTACGTGCCCCGGTGCTGGATGAACAAAGCCCGGTGCAGGTCACCAGCCGCGATTGCATGACGTGCGGTCGCTGCGTGGATGTCTGTTCTGAGGATGTATTTACAATAACTACACGATGGAGTTCGGGAGCGAAATCATGAAAAGCCATGACCTGAAGAAAGCGCTGTGTCAATGGACGGCGATGCTGGCCCTGGTGGTGAGCGGCGCGGTTTGGGCGGCTAATGGCGTCGATTTTAGCCAGTCGCCGGAAGTATCCGGGACGCAGGAAGGGGCCATTCGGATGCCAAAAGAGCAGGAACGGATGCCGCTGAACTATGTGAATCAGCCGCCAATGATCCCGCATAGCGTTGAAGGTTATCAGGTAACGACCAATACCAACCGCTGCTTGCAGTGCCACGGTGTCGAAAGCTATCGCACCACTGGCGCACCGCGCATCAGTCCTACTCACTTTATGGACAGCGACGGCAAAGTGGGCGCGGAAGTGGCTCCGCGTCGTTATTTCTGTCTGCAATGTCACGTACCGCAGGCTGATACCGCGCCAATCGTGGGGAATACCTTTACCCCGTCAAAAGGTTACGGGAAATAAGAGGTTATTATGGGAAATTCTGACCGTAAGCCTGGTCTGATTAAGCGCCTGTGGAAATGGTGGCGTACCCCCAGCCGTCTGGCGCTGGGGACGCTGCTGTTGATCGGCTTTGTTGGCGGCATCGTCTTCTGGGGCGGCTTTAACACCGGGATGGAAAAAGCCAATACCGAAGAGTTCTGCATTAGCTGCCACGAAATGCGTAACACGGTGTATCAGGAATACATGGATTCCGTGCACTACAACAACCGTAGCGGCGTTCGTGCGACCTGTCCGGATTGTCACGTTCCGCACGAGTTTGTGCCGAAGATGATACGCAAGCTCAAAGCAAGTAAAGAGCTGTATGGTAAAATTTTTGGCGTTATTGACACGCCGCAGAAATTTGAAGCTCATCGCCTGACGATGGCACAGAATGAGTGGCGGCGCATGAAGGACAATAACTCGCAGGAGTGCCGTAACTGTCACAACTTCGAGTATATGGATACAACCGCCCAGAAATCGGTTGCCGCGAAGATGCATGACCAGGCGGTGAAAGATGGGCAAACCTGTATTGATTGCCATAAAGGGATAGCGCACAAGCTGCCCGATATGCGCGAAGTCGAGCCAGGTTTTTAACAGGGTTATTGCGTGGGTATGCTTGAAGCCAGAGAGTTACTTTGCGAGCGGGATGAACGAACCTTATTTAGTGGCTTGTCATTTACGCTGAACGCAGGAGAGTGGGTACAAATCACCGGTAGCAACGGCGCGGGGAAGACAACGCTTCTCCGTTTGCTGACGGGGTTGTCTCGCCCTGATGCGGGTGACGTTCTCTGGCAAGGGCAGCCCTTGCATCAGGTTCGCGACAGCTACCATCAAAACCTGTTATGGATAGGCCATCAGCCGGGGATCAAAACCCGGCTGACGGCGTTAGAAAATCTGCACTTTTATCATCGCGATGGCGATACCGCACAATGTCTGGAAGCTCTGGCGCAGGCCGGGCTTGCCGGATTCGAAGATATTCCGGTAAATCAACTTTCTGCCGGGCAACAACGCCGCGTCGCTTTAGCGCGTCTGTGGCTGACCCGTGCCACGTTATGGATCCTCGACGAGCCTTTTACCGCGATTGACGTTAACGGCGTCGATCGTCTGACCCAGCGTATGGCGCAGCATACGGAGCAGGGGGGGATTGTGATTCTGACTACCCACCAGCCGCTCAACGTTGCTGAAAGTAAAATTCGCCGCATTTCACTGACGCAAACGAGGGCCGCATGATGTTCTGGCGCATTTTCCGTCTTGAGCTGCGCGTAGCGTTTCGCCACAGCGCCGAAATCGCCAACCCGCTGTGGTTCTTCCTGATTGTCATTACCCTTTTTCCGCTCAGTATCGGTCCGGAGCCGCAACTGCTGGCGCGTATTGCACCGGGCGTTATCTGGGTTGCCGCACTGCTTTCATCCTTGCTGGCACTGGAGCGTCTGTTCCGTGACGATTTGCAGGACGGCAGTCTTGAACAATTGATGTTGTTGCCGTTACCCTTGCCCGCCGTTGTGCTGGCGAAGGTGATGGCGCACTGGATGGTAACCGGTCTGCCGTTACTTATCCTTTCGCCCCTGGTAGCAATGCTACTGGGAATGGATGTTTATGGCTGGCAAGTGATGGCGCTGACGCTACTGCTGGGAACCCCTACGCTTGGCTTTCTCGGAGCACCGGGCGTGGCGCTGACAGTGGGACTTAAGCGCGGTGGTGTGCTGCTCAGCATTCTCGTATTACCGCTGACTATCCCATTACTCATCTTTGCCACCGCCGCGATGGACGCGGCTTCTATGCATTTGCCCGTTGATGGGTATCTGGCAATTTTAGGCGCGTTGCTGGCAGGCACCGCGACATTAAGTCCTTTTGCGACGGCGGCAGCGTTACGAATCAGCATTCAATAACGCTGGATTACTGATTTTTGTTCGAGTCTGGTATCGAAACTATGTGGAAAACACTGCATCAACTGGCGATCCCACCACGGCTGTATCAAATCTGTGGCTGGTTTATACCGTGGCTGGCAATTGCCAGTGTGGTCGTGCTTACCGTCGGCTGGATCTGGGGATTCGGCTTTGCTCCGGCTGATTATCAACAGGGAAATAGCTACCGCATTATCTACCTGCATGTGCCTGCGGCGATCTGGTCGATGGGCATTTATGCATCAATGGCGGTGGCGGCGTTTATTGGCCTTGTCTGGCAGATGAAAATGGCCAACCTGGCGGTGGCGGCGATGGCCCCCATTGGTGCCGTGTTTACCTTTATTGCCCTGGTTACCGGCTCTGCATGGGGAAAACCGATGTGGGGCACCTGGTGGGTATGGGACGCACGCCTGACTTCTGAACTGGTGCTGCTGTTTCTGTATGTTGGTGTAATTGCCCTGTGGCACGCCTTCGACGACCGGCGTCTGGCGGGCCGTGCGGCAGGTATTCTGGTGCTGATTGGCGTGGTGAATCTGCCGATTATTCATTACTCCGTGGAGTGGTGGAACACCCTGCATCAGGGATCAACGCGGATGCAGCAAAGTATCGATCCGGCGATGCGTTCGCCGCTGCGCTGGTCGATTTTTGGCTTCCTGCTGCTGTCTGCCACGCTGACGCTGATGCGGATGCGTAATTTGATTTTGCTGATGGAAAAACGCCGTCCGTGGGTGAGTGAACTGATACTGAAAAGAGGCCGTAAATGACCCCTGCATTTGCTTCCTGGAATGAATTTTTCGCAATGGGCGGTTACGCCTTTTTTGTCTGGCTGGCGGTGGTGATGACCGTTATTCCGCTGGTGGTTTTGGTCGTGCACTCGGTGATGCAGCATCGCGCAATTCTGCGTGGCGTGGCGCAACAGCGGGCGCGTGAGGCGCGTTTACGTGCTGCGCAACAGCAGGAGGCTGCATGAATATTCGCCGTAAAAACCGCTTGTGGATTGCCTGTGCCGTGTTGGCAGGGCTGGCGCTGACTATCGGTCTGGTGCTATATGCGCTGCGCTCGAATATCGATCTCTTTTATACGCCGGGGGAAATTCTCTACGGCAAGCGTGAAACTCAGCAAATGCCGGAAGTCGGTCAGCGTCTGCGCGTTGGCGGGATGGTGATGCCGGGTAGTGTGCAGCGCGATCCCAATTCGCTAAAAGTAACTTTCACCATTTACGACGCTGAAGGTTCAGTAGATGTCTCTTACGAAGGCATTTTGCCGGATCTGTTCCGTGAAGGGCAGGGCGTTGTGGTGCAGGGCGAACTGGAAAAAGGCAATCATATCCTCGCGAAAGAAGTGCTGGCGAAACATGATGAAAACTACACGCCGCCAGAAGTTGAGAAAGCGATGGAAGCCAATCACCGTCGCCCGGCGAGTGTTTATAAGGACCCAGCATCATGATGCCGGAAATTGGTAACGGACTGCTGTGTCTGGCGCTAGGAGTTGCGCTGCTGCTGTCCGTGTATCCGCTATGGGGCGTGGCGCGCGGAGATGCGCGCATGATGGCGTCTTCCCGCTTGTTTGCCTGGCTGCTGTTTATGTCTGTAGCTGGCGCATTTCTGGTGCTGGTCAATGCTTTCGTGGTCAACGACTTTACCGTCACCTATGTTGCCAGCAACTCCAATACCCAGCTTCCGGTGTGGTATCGCGTGGCGGCTACCTGGGGCGCGCATGAAGGTTCGCTTCTGCTGTGGGTGCTGCTGATGAGCGGCTGGACCTTTGCGGTGGCGATTTTTAGTCAGCGTATTCCGCTGGATATTGTGGCCCGCGTACTGGCGATAATGGGGATGGTCAGCGTCGGCTTTTTGCTGTTCATTCTCTTTACCTCTAACCCGTTCTCACGCACGTTGCCGAACTTCCCGATTGAAGGTCGCGATCTTAACCCGCTGTTACAGGATCCGGGGCTGATCTTCCATCCGCCTCTGCTTTATATGGGGTACGTCGGTTTCTCGGTGGCGTTTGCTTTCGCCATTGCTTCTTTGTTGAGTGGGCGTCTGGACAGCACCTATACGCGTTTTACCCGCCCGTGGACGCTGGCGGCGTGGATCTTCCTGACGCTCGGCATTGTGCTCGGTTCCGCATGGGCCTATTACGAACTCGGCTGGGGCGGCTGGTGGTTCTGGGATCCGGTAGAAAACGCCTCGTTTATGCCGTGGCTGGTGGGGACTGCGCTGATGCACTCACTGGCGGTCACTGAACAACGCGCCAGCTTCAAAGCGTGGACATTACTGCTGGCAATCAGTGCCTTCTCGTTGTGTCTGCTGGGGACTTTCCTGGTGCGTTCCGGCGTGCTGGTATCGGTACACGCGTTTGCGTCTGATCCGGCGCGCGGTATGTTTATCCTCGCCTTTATGGTGCTGGTGATTGGCGGTTCGCTGCTGCTGTTTGCCGCGCGTGGACACAAAGTTCGCTCACGCGTAAACAATGCGCTGTGGTCGCGGGAATCTCTGCTGTTAGCGAACAACGTTTTGCTGGTCGCCGCGATGCTGGTGGTGTTGCTGGGGACGCTGCTGCCGCTGGTGCACAAGCAACTGGGACTGGGCAGTATTTCGATTGGCGAACCGTTCTTCAACACCATGTTTACCTGGCTGATGGTGCCGTTTGCGCTACTGCTGGGTGTCGGTCCTCTGGTGCGCTGGGGGCGCGATCGCCCACGTAAAATCCGCAATTTATTGATTATCGCCTTCATCTCTACGCTGGTGCTGTCTCTGCTGTTGCCGTGGCTGTTCGAAAGCAAAGTTGTTGCGATGACGGTGCTCGGCCTGGCAATGGCCTGCTGGATTGCGGTGCTGGCAATTGCGGAAGCTGCGCTGCGTATTTCACGCGGCACGAAAACCACCTTCAGTTATTGGGGGATGGTGGCGGCTCACCTGGGGCTGGCAGTGACAATTGTTGGCATTGCCTTTAGCCAGAACTATAGCGTTGAGCGTGATGTGCGCATGAAGTCCGGCGATAGCGTCGATATTCATGAATATCGCTTCACCTTCCGTGATGTCAAAGAGGTGACTGGCCCGAACTGGCGCGGCGGTGTGGCGACTATCGGCGTAACGCGAGATGGCAAGCCGGAAACGGTGCTGTATGCGGAAAAACGTTATTACAACACTGCTGGGTCGATGATGACCGAAGCGGCGATTGACGGTGGCATCATGCGTGACCTGTACGCCGCGCTCGGTGAAGAGCTGGAAAACGGCGCGTGGGCTGTGCGTCTTTACTACAAACCGTTTGTTCGCTGGATTTGGGCGGGCGGGCTGATGATGGCGTTGGGCGGACTGCTGTGTCTGTTTGATCCTCGCTATCGTAAGCGCGTGAACCCGCAGAAAACTGCGCCGGAGGCTGTATGAAGCGCAAAGTATTGTTAATTCCGTTGATTATCTTCCTGGCGATTGCCGCGGCGCTGCTGTGGCAGCTGGCGCGTAATGCCGAAGGGGATGATCCGACCAATCTGGAATCGGCGCTCATTGGCAAGCCAGTGCCGAAGTTTCGCCTCGAATCACTGGACAATCCGGGGCAGTTTTATCAGGCGGATGTGCTGACTCAGGGCAAACCAGTGCTGCTTAACGTCTGGGCGACCTGGTGTCCGACCTGCCGTGCGGAACATCAATATCTGAATCAGCTTTCTGCGCAGGGCATCCGCGTGGTCGGCATGAACTATAAAGACGATCGCCAGAAGGCAATCAGCTGGCTGAAAGAGCTGGGCAATCCTTACGTACTAAGCCTGTTTGATGGCGACGGCATGTTAGGACTGGATCTCGGTGTCTATGGCGCGCCAGAAACGTTCCTCATCGACGGCAACGGCATCATTCGCTATCGCCATGCGGGCGATCTCAATCCTCGCGTCTGGGAAGAAGAGATCAAGCCGCTGTGGGAGAAATACAGTAAGGAGGCCGCACAATGAGGTTTTTATTGGGCGTGCTGATGCTGATGATCTCCGGCTCAGCGCTGGCGACCATCGACGTGTTGCAGTTTAAGGATGAAGCGCAGGAGCAGCAGTTCCGGCAACTCACTGAAGAACTACGCTGCCCGAAATGCCAGAACAACAGCATTGCCGATTCCAACTCGATGATTGCCACCGACCTGCGCCAGAAAGTGTATGAACTGATGCAGGAAGGTAAAAGTAAGAAAGAGATTGTCGATTATATGGTGGCGCGTTACGGCAACTTCGTCACTTACGATCCGCCGTTAACGCCGCTGACCGTGCTGCTGTGGGTGCTTCCGGTAGTGGCTATTGGCATTGGAGGTTGGGTCATTTACGCCCGTTCGCGGCGTCGGGTACGCGTGGTGCCGGACGCGTTTCCTGAACAAAGCGTGCCGGAAGGTAAGCGTGCCGGATATATTGTTTATCTGCCGGGTATTGTGGTGGCGTTAATTGTGGCTGGCGTCAGCTACTACCAGACGGGCAATTATCAGCAGGTGAAAATCTGGCAGCAGGCCACGGCACAGGCTCCGGCGTTACTGGACAGGGCGCTGGATCCGAAAGCCGATCCGCTCAACGAAGAAGAGATGTCGCGCCTTGCGCTGGGGATGCGTACTCAACTGCAAAAAAATCCGGGAGATATAGAAGGCTGGATTATGTTGGGCCGCGTTGGCATGGCGCTGGGTAACGCCAGTATCGCCACCGATGCATACGCTACTGCGTATCGCCTCGATCCGAAAAACAGCGATGCTGCACTGGGATACGCTGAAGCGTTGACACGTTCATCTGATCCCAACGACAACCGCCTCGGCGGTGAACTGCTACGTCAGCTGGTGAGAACGGATCATAGTAATATCCGTGTGTTAAGCATGTATGCGTTTAATGCCTTTGAGCAGCAGCGATTTGGCGAAGCCGTTGCCGCGTGGGAGATGATGTTGAAACTCTTACCTGCCAACGATACTCGCCGTGCGGTGATTGAACGTAGTATCGCGCAGGCGATGCAACATTTGTCGCCGCAGGAGAGTAAATAATAAGAGGCCCGATGGTGATGCCATCGGGCTATTTTTATTGTGCCCCGCGTTGTTGCAGGAACAGAATGGTGGCCGCCACGCGTGAGCGGACATTGAGTTTACGCAGCAGATTGCGAATGTGTACTTTTACTGTCTGCTCGGAAATATTCAACACCGAGGCAATCTGTTTATTTGACAGCCCCTGTGCCAGCTCGTGCAGAACATCCAGCTCGCGCTCCGTCAGCACGCTGAAGGGATCTTCTTCTGCTCCAAACATTTCACGTTCACGTAAGTACTGATTGACGCGTTCGCTAAAGACTTTGCTGCCTTTCGCTCCGGCACGAATCGCTTCCAGCAACACTTCCGGGTCGCTGTCTTTCAACAGATAACCGTCTGCGCCTGCGTCTATCAGCGCAAAGACATCGCTGGAGGCATCTGATACGGTCAGGATAATAATTTGCGCGGTAACGCCATCCCTGCGCAAGGCATTGAGGGTATCCAGGCCACTCATACCTTTCATATTGAGATCCAGCAAGATCACGTCGATATCCAGTCTATTCGCCAGATCGATCGCGCTCGCGCCGTCGCCCGCTTCGGCGACCACTTCAAAGCCAGGATCAAGCTCCAGTAACTGACGAACACCGCGTCGCATAAGTGGATGATCATCCACAATCATCACCTGAAAAGGCGTTGCTTCAGGCATAGTAGTCTCCTGAGGTTTTATTAGAATCATTATGTTTGAGCGTAGCGTTGGTAACGCTACCAGGCGCGTGAATGTTACCCCATTTTATGTATGGACATGTAGCGAAAACTACAACCTTGTCGTTCGCTTTGGCATCATTTTCATTATAAAGACGGAATTTTGCATCAGCTTCTCATCAAGAAAAACAACTAAAAAATCAATCACAATACTTGTGCATTTCTTTAAACAGTTTTTAAAAACTGACTCCGGGTATGGAGCTATGGGTATTTTCTCTACCCAATGCTTTTAACAGCAATTAATTTCATAGGATGAAAGCTCAATGCATCAATCTGGTTCTGTTTCTCTTTGTCGTTCCGCAATATCTGTTCTGGTGGCTACAGCGTTATATTCACCCATAGCATTGGCATCAACAGTTGAGTATGGTGAGACAGTTGATGGTGTTGTCCTGGAAAAAGATATCCAGCTGGTTTATGGGACCGCCAATAATACGAAAATCAATCCTGGCGGAGAACAGCATATTAAAGAATTTGGTATAAGTAGTAATACTGAAATTAACGGCGGGTATCAGTACATTGAAATGAATGGCACCGCAGAATACTCAGTATTAAATGATGGTTATCAAATTGTTCAAATGGGTGGCGCAGCAAACCAGACTACCCTCAATAATGGTGTGCTACAGGTTTATGGCGCAGCGAATGATACCACCATTAAAGGCGGGCGCTTAATTATTGAAAAAGATGGGATTACCGTCTTTGCCGCTATCGAAAAGGGAGGATTACTGGAGGTTAAAGAGGGGGGATTAGCATTTGCGGTAGATCAGAAAGCAGGCGGTGCGATTAAAACAACCACGCGGGCCATGGAGGTATTCGGAACAAACCGTCTCGGTCAGTTCGATATCAAGGATGGTATTGCTAATAATATGCTGTTGGAAAACGGCGGAAGTTTGCGAGTTGAAGAAAATGACTTCGCTTATAATACCACTGTGGATAGTGGCGGCTTACTGGAGGTTATGGATGGCGGGACTGCAACTGGCGTTGATAAAAAAGCAGGCGGAAAATTAATTGTCTCAACGAATGCACTGGAAGTGAGTGGTACAAACAGTAAAGGCCAATTTAGTATAAAAGATGGTGTGTCAAAAAATTATGAACTGGATGATGGTTCCGGGCTCATTGTTATGGAGGACACGCAGGCCATTGACACTATCCTTGATGAGCATGCCACTATGCAATCGCTGGGAAAGGATACTGGTACGAGAGTGCAGGCAAATGCGGTATATGATCTCGGTCGATCAGATCAGAATGGAAGTATAACGTATTCCTCTAAAGCCATCTCTGAAAATATGGTTATCAACAATGGCCGCGCTAATGTCTGGGCTGGCACGATGGTTAACGTTTCAGTCAGAGGGAATGATGGCATTCTTGAGGTCATGAAGCCGCAAATAAATTATGCACCCGCTATGTTGGTGGGTAGTGTCGTGGTTTCTGAGGGCGCTTCTTTAAGAACGCATGGTGCCGTGGATACCAGCAAAGCGGATGTTTCGCTCGAAAATAGCGCATGGACCATCATTGCCGATAACACTACGACGAACCAAAACACTCGCCTCAACTTAGCCAACCTTGCGATGTCCGGCGCAAATGTGATTATGATGGCTGAACCAGTGACTCGATCATCTGTGACGGCAACTGCGGAAAATTTCACTATGTTGACTACCAATACCCTGTCGGGAAACGGAAATTTTTATATGCGTACCGATATGGCTAATCATCAGAGCGATCAGCTCAACGTCACCGGTCAGGCAACAGGTGATTTCAAAATATTTGTGACGGACACGGGGGCCAGCCCGGCAGCAGGTGATAGCCTTACACTGGTAACAACGGGCGGCGGTGATGCTGCATTTACGTTGGGCAATGCCGGAGGCGTTGTTGATATCGGTACGTATGAATATACCTTGCTGGATAATGGCAACCATAGCTGGAGTCTGGCAGAGAATCGCGCGCAAATTACCCCTTCAACCACTGATGTGCTGAATATGGCGGCAGCACAACCGCTGGTATTTGATGCAGAACTGGACACCGTGCGTGAGCGTCTTGGTAGCGTAAAAGGCGTTAGTTACGATACGGCGATGTGGAGTTCGGCAATTAACACCCGCAACAACGTGACCACTGATGCGGGAGCTGGCTTTGAGCAAACATTGACGGGCCTGACGCTCGGTATCGATAGCCGTTTCTCCCGTGAAGAAAGCAGTACAATTCGCGGCTTGTTCTTTGGTTACTCTCATTCTGATATTGGTTTTGATCGCGGCGGCAAAGGCAATGTCGATAGCTATACCCTGGGGGCTTATGCCGGTTGGGAGCATCAGAACGGTGCCTATGTTGATGGGGTGGTGAAAGTTGACCGTTTTGCCAACACCATCCATGGCAAGATGAGTAATGGGGCAACAGCGTTTGGCGATTACAATAGTAACGGCGCGGGTGCTCATGTCGAGAGCGGGTTCCGTTGGGTTGACGGATTGTGGAGTGTTAGACCTTATCTGGCCTTTACCGGCTTTACCACAGATGGTCAGGACTACACGTTATCAAACGGCATGCGTGCGGATGTGGGAAATACCCGCATATTACGCGCTGAAGCGGGAACGGCGGTAAGCTATCACATGGACCTGCAAAACGGTACGACGCTGGAACCCTGGCTGAAAGCCGCCGTACGTCAGGAATACGCCGATTCTAACCAGGTGAAAGTTAATGACGATGGCAAATTTAATAATGATGTGGCTGGAACCCGTGGCGTTTATCAGGCTGGGATAAGGTCATCGTTTACCCCGACGTTAAGCGGTCATTTGTCTGTCAGCTATGGCAATGGCGCAGGGGTAGAATCACCGTGGAATACTCAGGCGGGTGTGGTCTGGTCGTTCTGATAACAGACAATAAACAGGCCGTGATGTGTCGCGGTCTGTTTATCGAATTAAATGCAGATATAAAAAAACCAACCTTTAC
This sequence comes from Escherichia sp. WS3227_2, assembly GCF_046486495.1. Classification (NCBI taxonomy): domain Bacteria; kingdom Pseudomonadati; phylum Pseudomonadota; class Gammaproteobacteria; order Enterobacterales; family Enterobacteriaceae; genus Escherichia; species Escherichia sp. WS3227_2. Next base: position 241,324 of record NZ_JBJQLG010000006.1, on the reverse strand, counting down.
GGTTGGTTTTTTTTTGGGATTTTTGGTCGGCACGAGAGGATTTGAACCTCCGACCCCCGACACCCCATGACGGTGCGCTACCAGGCTGCGCTACGTGCCGACTCGTGGCTGTTAATACTACCGTTTTCCACACCGATTGCAAGTAAGATATTTTGCTAACTGATTTATAATTAATCAGTTAGCGATAAAACGCTTCTCGTCTGTCAGTACTTGCAATAACAAACTTAACTGTGGTTTTTCATCTTTCACTCTTTCACCACGTAAGTTGTAAGTACGGTATTTACCGTTATTGTTCAGCACCAGCGTCTTTTTCGGGGTGGTAATTGCCAGCGTATCGTTATCCGCGGCGGTAACCCAGTAATGACGGCGTTGAGGGTTGAACAAATCCTGACCTTGCGAATATTCGCTGGCAGGTGTGCTGACATGTAGCAGGCGTTGCATCAGCGTCGTCATCAGATCGGTATGATCAGTCAGAGCATTAATACGCTGCGCCGGCGTACCTGGCCAGTGAATCACTAATGGTACCTGCAGATGACCGTGGGACCAGTCAAAGGTTTCTTCCTCTTCGCTCAGTGGAATACCCCGACCGGCAGTGATAATCACCACCGTATTGTCCAGTTTGCCAGAATCACGTAGTGCATTGAGCACGCGGTTGATCTGGTCATCGACATTGCCTGCCGCCCGGCTATATTTCCGTGCAAATGCCTGCTGATTGCTGTCGTCAATGTTAGTGCCATTGAAAGAAACCCACGAGAACCAGCGGTTATCTTCTTGTGCGTAGCGGCCCAGCCAGTTGATCCACTGCGTGGCGGTCTGCTCGTCGGATTGGGTGCGTACGCTCGGCATCGAGAAATCTGACAACAATGCCTGGCGATACAGCGGGCTGGTAAAGCCATCTGATGAGAATAACCCCAGCTGATAGCCTTGCTGATTAAGCGCAGTAATTAATGCCGCAGGCGTACGGGTCGACAGAATACCGTCCATATAGCTCGGCGAGATGCCATAGAACAGGCCAAAGATGCCGTTGTCTGTAGTGTTGCCGGAGCTCATATGGCGCGTGAACGAAATATTTTGCTCAGCAAAACCTGCCAGCGCAGGCATCTGCTTCTCGAAGCGTGAGTAGTTCAGGCCATCGACAGTAATCAACAGCACATTCTGCCCGGTGCCCATATCGCGATAGCGCAGTTCGCTTAACGGATACTGAACGGAAACGGCGTCTGGATTACCTTGCTCAATGAGACGGCGTTGATACTCCTGCGCATCAAGCAGACCATGCTTCTCAAGAAAACGTCGCGCCGTCATCGGGTACGAAAGCGGTAGGTTAGCGCGCTGCATGGTGATCGGGCGATAGAAGTTGGCATCGGCCCAGATATAAACCACATGCGAGGCGATAAAGGCGATAAATAAGAATGCGGCCAGCGGGCGCGCGAAGCGTCGACGACGCGTCAGGCTTCGCAGCTTTTGCCAGCTCCACGTCGCAAACACCAGTTCAAGCAATAAAATAACCGGCACGCTGATGAACATCAGCTGCCAGTCGCGCGCCATCTCATTTTCGTCTGGGTTGATAACCAGTTGCCAGACGATGGGATTAAGATGGAGATGGAAACGAGTAAAGACTTCGCTATCGATCAGTAATAGCGTCATTCCCGCCGTTGCCAGAATGACGGACAAAAACCTCATCAGCCTCTGGGAGCCGACGATAAAGGTCAGCGGGAAGAGGATCAGCAAGTAGGTGGCGAACACTAGGAAGCTGAAATGGCCGATAATGCTTACGTAGGAATAAATGCGACCAGCAAGCGTTGTCGGCCAGTCGGCGATAAACAGGTAACGGCTGCCAATGACGAGCGAAAGCAGAATATTGAACAGTGCAAACCAGTGCCCCCAACTGACCATCTGGGAGACTTTTTCACGGTAGCGCTGACGATGAGTTACCATAACCTGTTATCTGTTTCCCTTAGTGCGCTTTGTCTTCGTTGATAGAGGACTGTAAGGCGCGGGCAAAAGAGTTGGCAATTGCCTGGCGTTGGGCCGGGGCAATGCTGGTGTTGATAAGGTTAGTGACCATGTTGCCTAACACCATCAGGGAAAGGTCGGTCGGAGCCTTATGTTTTTCCAGTACGTTGAGTAGCTCTGCGAGCAATTGTTCAACCTGTTCATCACTGTAGCGGGAAATTTGTGGCATAAATCGAAATCAGTTAGTTGATGAAAGGGCAACATATTACCGTAGCAACGGTTTTTTTTCTGCTTTTTTATGCGTTAAATCATTCTCGTTACGCTGCCTTCTGTAAAATGACCGCCATCTTTTATTGCGTCGCTTAACCGGCGGTGGTTGAATACCGCCCGGTCTTAAAGGAGAGTTTATCATGAGTCTGGATATCAACCAGATTGCTCTGCACCAGCTTATCAAGCGTGATGAGCAGAACCTTGAGCTGGTGTTGCGCGATTCATTGCTGGAACCGACAGAAACCGTCGTTGAGATGGTGGCAGAACTGCATCGGGTCTATAGCGCCAAAAATAAAGCTTACGGCTTGTTTAGCGAAGAGAGTGAACTGGCGCAGACGCTGCGCTTACAGCGTCAGGGCGAAGAGGACTTTCTGGCATTTAGCCGCGCGGCAACCGGTCGCCTGCGTGACGAATTAGCGAAATATCCTTTTGCTGACGGTGGATTCGTGCTGTTTTGCCACTATCGCTATCTGGCGGTGGAGTATCTGCTGGTGGCAGTTCTGAGTAACCTGAGCAGTATGCGTGTTAACGAAAATCTCGACATCAACCCAACCCATTATCTTGATATCAATCATGCGGATATTGTTGCGCGTATCGATTTAACCGAGTGGGAAACCAATCCAGAGTCGACCCGCTATCTCACTTTCCTGAAAGGGCGAGTAGGGCGCAAAGTGGCGGATTTCTTTATGGATTTCCTCGGTGCCAGCGAAGGGTTAAACGCGAAAGCGCAAAACCGTGGGCTGTTGCAAGCGGTCGATGATTTCACTGCCGAAGCACAACTGGATAAAGCAGAGCGACAGAACGTGCGCCAGCAGGTTTATAGCTACTGTAATGAGCAGCTACAGGCAGGTGAAGAGATTGAACTGGAATCGCTGTCGAAAGAGCTGGCAGGCGTCAGCGAAGTGAGCTTCACGGAGTTTGCGGCTGAAAAAGGCTACGAACTGGAAGAGAGCTTCCCGGCAGACCGTAGCACACTGCGTCAGTTGACGAAGTTTGCCGGTAGCGGCGGTGGCTTGACTATTAACTTTGATTCGATGCTGTTAGGTGAACGCATCTTCTGGGATCCAGCAACCGATACCCTGACCATTAAAGGCACGCCGCCGAATTTGCGCGATCAATTGCAGCGCCGGACGTCTGGCGGCAATTAATCGGTTTTGTGTTCTGAATGCCAGATGCGGCGTGAACGCCTTATCTGGCCTGCAAAAAATAGCAATACCGTAATCAGGCATAATTTGCAGAGACAAAAAACCCCGCCGGAGCGGGGTTTTTTACAACTTATTCAGCAATTAAGCGCGAACGAAGTCGATGTGCAGCAGCTTCGGTTTGTACGGGTGACGCTGTACGTCCTGAGCTTTAACTTTGATTTCTTTACCGTCAACAACGATGGTCAGAACTTCGCTGTAGAATTCAGCTTTAACTTGCATGTTCATGACTTTGTCGTGATCCAGTTCGACAGCCAGCGGCGCTTCTTTGCCACCGTAGATGATTGCCGGGAACTTGTTAGCGGCACGCAGGCGGCGGCTCGCACCCTTACCCTGCTCTTTACGTACTTCTGCGTTGATAGTAAACATTTCTTTCTCTCTTAAATTAATCCTGCTACAGGCGACCCAGCAACAGGTAAGTGATCTGCTTTGCGTATGCAAAAGCGGGCGAGATTCTATACTCAATCGCCTTATACATCAATCAAAACTACCATTAACCGCGTAATTCGTGCGCCCGACGAAAACGACCTTCGTAATCGAACACTTTTTCACGCACTTGCCAGTACTGACCTTTCATGCGGGCGACGACAAAATCCGGGTGTCGCAGTAAGGCTTGCTGGGCGAGGATATCGGCGGCGGTGATCCAGCGCAGAGGGATGCCCGGTGTGCGCGTATGCGGACGGATAAAAAGTTGTTCGAAGGCGGTACGCTGGGCGGGCGTTTGTAGACGGAAACGCTCACTCACATCCGCGCCGTCTTCATCGTAATAGGTGATTTTCAACCATTCGCCTTTCTCGTCGTGCCCATGCTGCAAAGACATGCCGCTACAGCGTAATACCAGCGCGTCTTTCAGTCGTAGCGCCGCTTTTAACATATCATCCGGATCAACCAGTACGGTGTCACATTCGCGGCAGCGGCGGGCGGCAATATCGTTTTCCGCGTTACATTGCGGGCAATTTTTAAAACGGAAACGGAAATCACACTGTTCTCGATGACCGTCGTCATCTTCAAACCATCCCTGACAGCGGCGACCAAAGTGTTCAATCAATGTCCCGTCGGCGGTCGTTTTCCCCCAAAAGGTGTTGGCAAAACCGCAGGCAGGGCAGAAAACCTGTACCGGAACGTTGTCACTTTTGCCTTTCGGTGTACCAACTTCCGGCGCGTAGAGATCGTGAGGGTTACCCGCATAATCAAGAATTAAGCAATCAGTCTTGCCTGGAGCGAGACGCAGACCGCGCCCGACAATTTGTTGGTAAAGACTCACCGATTCGGTAGGGCGCAGAATAGCAATAAGATCGACGTGCGGGGCGTCAAATCCAGTGGTCAGTACCGCGACGTTGACCAGATAGCGAAAACGCTGGGCTTTAAAATCTTCAATTAACACATCGCGCTCAGCGCCGGGTGTGTCGCCAGTAATTAGTGCTGCATCTTCGGCAGGCAGCAGTCCCACTATCTCCTTGGCGTGTTCAACGGTGGCGGCGAAAATCATCACTCCTTTGCGCGTTGCGGCAAACTCCATGATCTGGCTGATGATGTGCGGGGTAATGCGTTGCTGTTTTTTCAGCTCGCGGTTGAGATCGGCTTCGCTGAAAAGCCCGTTACTCTGTGCCTGCAAGCGGCTGAAATCGTATTGCACTACCGGCATATCCAGCCGTTCTGGCGGCGTCAGATAGCCGTGTTTAATCATATAACGCAGCGGCAGCTCATAAATGCAGTCACGGAAAAGGGCTTTCTCATCCCCGCGTACCATGCCGTGATAATGGAACTGATAAATCCAGCCTTTGCCCAGTCGAAAAGGCGTGGCAGTCAGCCCCAGCAGGCGTAAGTGGGGATTCACTTTTGTCAGGTGAGTGAGGATTTGCTGATACTGGCTCTCTTCATCGTCACCAATACGATGACATTCATCGACAATCAACAGCGAAAATTCACCCTGAAAGGCATCAAGATTACGGGCGACCGACTGCACGCTGCCAAATACCACTTTACCGTGGCTCTCTTTGCGCTTTAGCCCGGCGGCAAAAATATCGGCTTCCAGCCCCAGCGCCTGATATTTTGCATGGTTTTGCGCCACCAGTTCTTTAACGTGTGCCAGCACCAGCACGCGACCACGCGCCAGCCGCGCCAGTTCCGCTATCACCAGGCTTTTACCTGCACCGGTGGGCAGCACGATAACGGCAGGGGTTTTATGACGACGAAAATGGTTGAGCGTGGCATCCACGGCTTCTTGCTGATATGGGCGGAGTGTAAAAATCATGGTCTCGCGTAGGTAGATTATTCTGCTAATAGTATGCCACGGATCTTTTTCCCTTGAGGGAAGTTATTAGACCGCTATACTGGGCAGACAACAGTTCAGATTTTCGGGTCATTACCCGACCTCCGTTTTTTACAGGCAAAATCACACACATGCGACTTGATAAATTTATCGCACAGCAACTCGGCGTTAGCCGTGCTATTGCCGGGCGTGAAATCCGCGGCAATCGTGTCACCGTCGATGGCGAAATCGTCCGTAATGCAGCGTTCAAACTGCTCCCTGAACATGATGTCGCTTACGATGGCAACCCGCTGGCGCAGCAACACGGTCCACGTTACTTCATGCTCAATAAGCCTCAGGGCTATGTTTGCTCCACGGACGACCCGGATCACCCAACGGTGCTCTATTTTCTGGATGAACCGGTAGCGTGGAAACTGCACGCCGCAGGGCGTCTGGATATCGATACCACCGGTCTGGTACTAATGACAGATGATGGTCAGTGGTCGCACCGCATTACTTCCCCGCGCCATCATTGCGAGAAGACCTATCTGGTGACGCTGGAATCACCCGTAGCTGACGATACGGCAGAGCAATTTGCTAAAGGCGTGCAGCTGCATAACGAAAAAGATCTCACTAAGCCGGCGGTGCTGGAAGTGATTACCCCAACGCAGGTTCGTCTGACCATCAGCGAAGGGCGTTATCATCAGGTGAAACGTATGTTCGCCGCCGTGGGTAACCATGTGGTTGAGCTGCATCGTGAACGTATTGGCGGCATTACGCTGGATGCTGATTTAGCCCCCGGTGAATATCGTCCGTTAACTGAAGAAGAAATTGCCAGCGTCGTCTAACTTTTCAATGACTTTCAGGAGCCCGTTGTGACCACCCGACAGCATTCGTCGTTTGCTATTGTTTTTATCCTTGGCCTGCTGGCCATGTTGATGCCGCTGTCGATTGATATGTATCTGCCCGCGCTACCGGTAATTTCAGCGCAGTTTGGCGTACCGGCAGGCAGTACGCAGATGACCCTCAGTACTTATATTCTGGGCTTTGCGTTGGGGCAGTTAATCTACGGGCCGATGGCAGACAGTTTCGGGCGTAAGCCGGTGGTGCTCGGCGGTACGCTGGTGTTTGCCGCCGCCGCGGTGGCGTGTGCGTTGGCAAACACCATCGATCAGCTGATTGTGATGCGTTTCTTCCACGGGCTGGCTGCGGCTGCGGCCAGCGTGGTTATCAACGCTTTGATGCGTGATATCTACCCGAAAGAAGAGTTCTCGCGGATGATGTCGTTTGTCATGCTGGTGACGACCATTGCACCGCTGATGGCACCGATAGTTGGCGGCTGGGTGCTGGTGTGGCTGAGCTGGCATTATATCTTCTGGATCCTCGCTGTGGCGGCGATTCTGGCTTCGGCAATGATCTTCTTTCTGATCAAAGAAACCTTACCACCGGAGCGTCGCCAGCCTTTTCACATTCGTACCACTATTGGTAACTTTGCGGCGCTGTTCCGTCATAAGCGTGTCCTGAGTTATATGCTGGCCAGCGGTTTCAGCTTTGCCGGGATGTTCTCGTTCCTGAGCGCCGGACCGTTTGTCTATATTGAAATTAACCACGTCGCTCCGGAAAACTTTGGTTATTACTTTGCGCTAAACATTGTTTTCCTGTTCGTGATGACCATCTTTAACAGCCGCTTTGTTCGTCGTATTGGCGCGTTAAATATGTTTCGGGCAGGATTATGGATCCAGTTTATGGTGGCGGCATGGATGGTCATTAGTGCGCTGCTGGGCCTGGGGTTCTGGTCGCTGGTGGTTGGTGTTGCGGCATTTGTCGGATGCGTGTCGATGGTGTCATCCAATGCGATGGCGGTCATTCTGGATGAGTTTCCCCATATGGCGGGAACGGCATCTTCGCTGGCAGGAACCTTCCGTTTCGGCATAGGGGCAATTGTTGGCGCATTGCTTTCTCTTGCGACCTTTAACTCTGCATGGCCGATGATTTGGTCAATTGCATTCTGCGCAACCAGCTCCATTCTCTTCTGTCTGTACGCCAGTCGGCCGAAAAAACGGTGATCTATTGCACAACGAGGAAGCTAAAAGGCTTCCTTTGTTGATGCATGTCAACCACAAATCCATCATTCCCCCGATATATGTTTATTTTATGTAAAATCAATTTATGTAAAAAGTCACATCATTGTAGTTAAAAAGGTTGAGTTAGATCGCAGAAACGGGTACATATAGCCCCGCAAACGTGACCACGCCCGCAGATATTATTTAAATCAGAGCCATAGAGGCCACGCAGGCGAGGCATCAATCTTTACGATCTGTATAAAGACGGATTGTTGATGATGTGTTAAAATTGATGTAAATAAATTGTGAAGTAAATGTGCTTCCGGGGAAAATAAGTGACTTCATTACAACTCTCAATCGTCCATCGACTGCCGCAGAACTATCGCTGGTCTGCTGGTTTCGCAGGTTCGAAGGTTGAACCGATTCCGCAAAATGGACCGTGCGGTGACAACAGCCTGGTGGCGCTTAAATTGCTTAGCCCGGATGGTGATAATGCATGGTCGGTGATGTACAAACTAAGCCAGGCGTTAAGCGACATCGAAGTTCCATGCTCGGTACTGGAGTGTGAAGGTGAGCCGTGCCTGTTTGTAAATCGCCAGGACGAGTTTGCTGCAACATGCCGATTGAAAAATTTTGGTGTGGCAATTGCCGAACCCTTTTCAAACTACAATCCTTTTTAAGCGTCAGCTCAACGCCAGTAGCTGACGCGTATACTCCTGCTGCGGTGCGGCAAACACGCGCGCGCACGGTCCTTGTTCCACTACTTCCCCTTGTCGCAGTACGATAACCTGATGACATAACGCGCGGACAACGTGCAAATCGTGACTGATAAACAAATAGGCCAATTGATGCTTTTGTTGCAATGATTTCAATAGCGTCAATATTTGCGCCTGTACCGTTTTGTCGAGTGATGATGTCGGTTCATCAAGAATGATCAACGAGGGCTTAAGAATTAACGCCCTGGCAATCGCAATACGTTGCCGCTGACCACCAGAGAACTCCGCCGGATAACGGTGGCGTGTTTCAGGATCTAATCCCACTTCATGCATCACGGCTATCACTTGTTGTTCGCGTTGTGCGGCAGAAAGCGCCGGCTGGTGAACCCGTAAGCCTTCCTCAATAATCTGCAAAACGTTGAGTCGTGGGTTGAGCGAGGAGTTTGGATCCTGAAATACCACCTGAATGCGATGACGAATAGGTAACAGCTGGCGGCGATTTAAATCTTGTAGTGGCTGACCGTCAAAGACGATGCTGCCCTGAGAGGTAATCAGTCGCAGCAGCGCCAGTCCCGTCGTGCTTTTCCCGGAACCGGACTCGCCCACTAAACCCAGTGTTTCACCCGCTCGTAGCGTAAAACTGATGTTTTTCACCACCACATTATGATCCACAATGCGCTTCAAAATCCCTTTGCGAATGGGGAAGGCAACCTGAAGCTGTTCAACATCCAGCAACGTTGAGGCAGGTTCTGGCAACGGCACTGGATCGCCTGACGGTTCACTGTTGAGTAGCTTTTGTGTGTAAGGATGAGTGGGTGAGGCAAATAGCGTAGCGGCGTTATTTTGCTCGACACAGCGACCGTTTTGCATTACCGCCACGCGGTGGGCCAGTTTTCTGACAATGCTGAGGTTATGAGTAATAAACAGCATGCCCATATTCAGCTCTCCTTGCAGTTCGCGCAACAGCTGTAAAATCTGCGCCTGGACAGAGACGTCCAGTGCGGTGGTCGGTTCATCGGCAATTAATAATTCCGGTCGCGTTAACAGCGCCATCGCAATCATCACCCGCTGGCGTTCGCCGCCGGAGAGCTGATGCGGATAATCTGTCAGCCGTTTTGCCGCCTGGCGGATACCGACGCGATCAAGGCAGTTAAGAATTTCGCCACGAGCCGCTTCCCGACGCATCCCGCGGTGGAGTGAAAGCACTTCATAAAGCTGTTTTTCCAGGGTATGCAATGGATTTAACGACACCATCGGCTCCTGAAAAATCATGGCGATCTTATTACCGCGTACACCGCGCAACGTTTGATCGCTGGCATGAAGCAGCGATTCGCCATGAAAACGAATATCGCCGGAGAGATATTCAACCGGCGGGGAAGGGAGCAGGCGTAAAATTGACAGCGCGGTAACGCTCTTACCTGAACCAGACTCACCCACCAGCGCCAGCGTTTCGCCAGCCTCGATCTGTAGTGAAACATCATTTACTACTGTACGTACGGTTTGCTGATGGCGAAAACCCACCGACAAATTTTCAATCGCTAACAGAGTTTGCGTCATGCTACACCGCCTTATTAGGATCAAATGCGTCGCGGACGGCTTCACCGATAAAGATCAGCAAAGACAACAATATCGCCACCGACAAGAAGGCGGTGATCCCAAGCCACGGGGCCTGAAGGTTATTTTTCCCTTGTAACAGCAGTTCGCCGAGTGACGGTGAACCGAGCGGCAGACCGAAGCCGAGGAAATCGAGTGAGGTCAGGGTGGTGATCGAACTACATAAAATAAACGGTAAAAAAGTGAGGGTAGCGACCATGGCATTTGGCAACATATGACGCAGGATGATACTGCGATCGCTGACGCCAAGCGCCTGCGCCGCACGGATGTAGTCGAAATTACGAGTACGTAAAAACTCCGCCCGCACCACGCCGACCAGACTCATCCAGCCAAACAAGACAGTAATTGCCAGCAGCCACCAGAAGTTAGGCTGTACGACGCTGGAAAGTAAAATAATCAAAAACAGCGTCGGCATCCCCGACCATACTTCAATAAAGCGTTGTCCCCAGAGATCGACTTTACCGCCGTAATAGCCTTGTAGCGCCCCTGCCAGCACGCCCATCACGCTGGAGCAGAGGGTCAGCATCAGGCCAAACAGAACTGAGATCCGCGTGCCATAGAGAATGCGCGCCAGCACATCGCCGCCATTGGCATCCGTTCCCAGCCAGTTTTGCCGGGAGGGTGGGGAGGGGAAGGGCTTGTCAGTAGAAAAGTTGATACTGGTAGCACCAAAGCGAATCGGTGCCCACAGTACCCAGCCGTTATTTTCCAGCCGTTGTTTCAGCCACGGGTCCTGATAATCAGCCTGACTTGCCAGTGGGCCGCCAAAATCGCTTTCGCTGTAGTTTTTCAACAACGGGAAATACCAACTGCCGTCATAACGTACCAGCAACGGTTTATCGTTGGCGATAAGTTCAGAACACAAACTCAAACCAAATAAGACGAGGAAAATCCATAACGACCAGTAGCCGCGACGGTTATGACGAAAACGCGCCCAACGGGCCTGATTGACGGGGCTGAGTCGCGACATTAACGTCCCTCAAAATCTATACGCGGATCGACCAGCGTATAGCTGATATCACTGACAATATTCAGCAGCAGGCCAATCAGGGTGAAAATATACAAGGTACCAAACATTACAGGATAATCGCGCGAGACGGTCGCTTCGTAGCCCAGTAAGCCAAGACCATTGAGTGAAAACATCACCTCAATCAGCAGCGAGCCGGTAAAAAACATGCTGATAAACGTCGCCGGAAAACCGGCAATCACCAGTAGCATGGCGTTGCGGAACACATGTTTCCAGAGAATATTTTTTTCACTTACCCCTTTCGCACGGGCGGTTACCACGTATTGCTTGCGCACTTCATCAAGGAATGAGTTTTTTGTCAGCATGGTCAGCGCCGCAAAGCCGCCAATCACTGTCGCCAGCACCGGCAGCGTGATATGCCACAGATAATCGGTGATTTTCTGATACCATGGCAGCGAATCAAAGTTAGCGGAAACCAGGCCGCGTAGAGGGAACAGGTCGAAATAGCTGCCGCCTGCGAAGAAGACAATCAGCAGGATGGCAAACAAAAAGGCCGGAATGGCGTAGCCGATGATGATAAATGCGCTACTCCAGACGTCAAAGCGGCTCCCATTATAAACAGCTTTGCGAATGCCTAACGGAATCGACACCAGATAGATAATCAGCGTGCTCCACAATCCGAGGGTGATGGAAACCGGCAGACTGTCTTTAATCAGCGTCAGCACTGAGGCGCTGCGAAACAGGCTATCGCCAAAATCAAAGCGGATGTAGTCCCAGAGCATTTTGAAGTAACGTTCGTGGATCGGCTTATCGAAACCGTAGCGATGAGTGATCTCGGCGATCACTTCTGGATCTAATCCGCGTCCGCCACGGTAATTACTGTCGCTGATATTGCCGACGCCCGTTTGCGCATGGCTGGCGCGAACACCTTCACCGCCTGCGCCGGGTAATACTCCGGCATTACCAAACTCAATGGCGGCGATAGCCTGGTCGACCGGACCGCCAGGCGCAATTTGCACGATGAAAAAGTTGATAGTGATAATCGCCCATAACGTTGGGATCACCAGCAACAGACGGCGAATCAGATAAGCGCCCATCTACTCTCCCTGTTGTCTGGCTGACGGCAGTTTGGCCGCTTTATTAACGTCATACCACCAGGTATCGATACCCAGGCTGTAAACAGGGCGCACTGCGGGTTGAGAGAATTTATCCCACCAGGCGAGACGGTCTTCCGCCATATACCACATTGGCAGCATGTAATAATTCCACGTTAATACGCGATCCAGTGCTCGCCCCAACGGCAGTAATTTTTCTTTATTTCCCTGCGCGGCAATAATTTGGTTGATCAGCGAGTCGATAACCGGGCTTTGCACGCCGGGGGCATTATAAGTGGAATTGATATATTCCGATGACCAGGAAATCTGTAAATCGGAACTGGGCCACGGCATCGCCCGCCATACGCGCGGCATCATGTCATAGTCGCGACTGCGCATGCGGTTGGTGATTTGCGAGTTATCCACTTTGCGAATGTCCATGTTGATACCCAGCCGTTGCAGGCTGTGCTGGAACGGCAATACCCACTGACTATTGCTGCTCGAAGGTAGCAATAACTCAAAGCTGAGCGGCTGACCCGTTGTGGCATTTACGCGTTGCTGACCCTTCAGCACCCAGCCCGCTTCGTTGAGAAGTTTGTCGGCTTTTAACAGGTTGTCACGATCGTAGCCATCGCCTTTGGATACCGGCGGCTGGTAGATTTGCGTGAAGACTTCTGGCGGTAGATCTTTTTTCATTGGTGCCAGAAGCACCAGCTCCGCGGCGTCGGGGTAATTTCTGGCCGCGTATTCGGTATTCTGAAAATAACTGTTCGTGCGACTCCAGGCATTGTAAAACAACGCTTTGTTCATCCATTCAAAGTCAAAGGCGAGAGTGATCGCTTCCCGCACCCGGCGATCGCTGAATACCGGACGTTGGATATTAAACGCCAGCCAGCGCGTATCCTGGGCTGATTCGTTCTTTTGCTCATCTTTGATGATGTATTTCTTATCGAAATTTTTACCGGTATAGCGCGTGGCCCAGTTTTTGGCGTCGTTTTCCATACGCAAATCAAAGGCACCGGCTTTAAACGCTTCAAAGGCGACATTATCATCGAGGTAATAATCGTAGCGAATGGTGTCGAAATTCCAGCGTCCACGGTTTACCGGTAAGTTTGCTGCCCAGTAATCTTTCACGCGGGAATAGACAATATTTTGCCCCATTTTCCAGGACGTAATTCGGTACGGACCACTGGCAAGCGGAGGCGTGGCGAGCGGGTCGCTAAGTTTGTGATTCTTCCAGTACTTTTCTGGAAACACCGGCAGCGAAAACAGACTCAGCATATCTTCTTTGCCGGGTTTAGCTAACTCAATGCGCACGGTTAACGGCGCAATGGCTTTGACGGTGGTGCCTTTGTAGACCAGACGAAATTGCGGCACGCCTTCGGTCATAAATTTTTGAAAAGTAAACTCTACATCGCGGGCAGTAATGGGCGAACCATCATGAAAACGGGCGAGCGGATTAATAGCGACCTCCACCCAGGAATAATCGTCAGCATAGCGTGCACTTTCAGCAATCAGCGGGTAATAACTGCCTGGTTCGTCATCGGAAGTCGTAAATAGCGTGTCGTACAGCTGCTCGGTGCGTGCGCCCGGGTTGCCGCGCAGTGCATAGCGGTTGAAATTATCGAAGGTGCCGAGGGCTGACAACGTTATCTGCCCCCCTTTTGGCGCGGCGGGGTTCACATAATCAAAATGGTTGAAATTAAAGGCGTACCGGGGTTCGCCCAGCACGGCAAAGGCATAGCTTTCCTTGATAGCCTGCGCCTGCGCACCAAAGGTGAACAGAGCGATAAACAGCAGCAGTATGCGCACAATCATCTGCAACGGATTTCCTTTTACTCATCATTAGCCGCAATCCGGCATGCTTTCACTATGAATAATAAGGGACGTAAGCACACCTTACCACTGCGGCGTATACGGTTTCTTCAGCCAGCGAACAAAATCGTCCAGCGGTAACGGGCGACTAATCCAGTAGCCTTGCATGAAATTAACGCCGCGTTCGCTTAGCCATCGTGCCTGTTCCGGCGTTTCGACCCCTTCAGCAACCGTCAGCATATTGAGACGTTTCGCCAGCGTCAGCACCGCGTCAAGTACGGGTGAAGTGATCGTTTCCGTACCGATGGCGTTGATAAATCCACGGTCAATTTTCAGATAATCGAGCGTAAAACGCTCAAGATAGATAAGCGCGCTGTGCCCGGTGCCGAAGTCATCAATAGCAATTTCTACGCCGACCGAGTGCAGCCAGGCGAAGAGTTGTGTGGCTTCTTGCTCTTTCAGCATATCGCGCTCGGTAATTTCCAGCACAATCTGGAAATGGTGAGCGGGCAGGGAAGTGAGCAGTTTCTGGATATCAGCTTTAAAGCTTTCGCTGTGCAGATGGTCCGGCGCAATGTTAATGCCAAATTTGACGCCTACCGGCAGTACTTTTTCTAATTCTGCGGCATCGCGGGCAATTAACTCAAACAGGTGCTGAGTCAGCGGCACAATCATCTTTTGCGATTCGGCAAAGTTAATGAAGGCATCCGGGGGAATTTCTCCCGCTACAGGATGCCGCCAGCGTAGCAGTACTTCCAGGCCCGTTACCCGCAAAGCTTGTGTATCCACCACCGGTTGATACGCCACGTAAAATTGTTCGCGCTTGATGGCGGTCATGATTTCTCTGCCGGGGCGCATACGTACGCTCATCAGGTAATAGCAGAGCAGGCCAACGACAGTTCCACTCATGCCGCCCAGTAAAAATGCGTACCACACATCGTTCCATGTCCAGTCATCCGCATAAAGCCGAACGGTCAGAGGAATGCCCGCAATTTTAGTTTCACGGACCGGCATGTCGGTTAATTCATTAACATTCATCAAACGTGACGAAAAGGTAGATAGCGCAGTATTACCAATAATGAGGGCGACACCATCGTAATCTTCCTGCCGTGAGCTATAGAAGAGTGAAGGCGTCAGATTGAGATTCAGCGCGGCAAACACGCCACTATTTTTCAGCAAAGGGTTGCGATACCAGATGACGATTGCGGGTTTGTTCGGCACCATCGGCGTGCCGGGTAAGATCGCCATATCGACGTTTTTATTAATGTCGAGCGCCGGAATCAATTCATTGAGTGGAATGTCCATCTCACCGGTCGCAGATGAACAGAATGTTTTTTTATCTTTCACCAGCACAAACGTACGGACATTCATGCTAAACGCCGCGCGGGCAGTCAGTTCGGGGTTAGCCTGCTGGCAGGTATCTAAGGTCAGCGGCTGGAGCCGGTCAGTAGTGGATTTCAGGTCGGCAAAATAGGTATCGAGATACTTTTGTACGTCGGTAATCAGTGTGTCGTATTTGACTTCGTGCTTATGCCAGGCCACTAAAAACTGAAGGCAGCTCACCAGTATCGCAATCATCACGCCTGCAACAATGCAGGTAAGCAGGAGCTTACGTCCAGAATTGGGAGCGCGTATGAACATGATTCCGTTAATTTCCTGAAATTACGACAACATTTAAAAGATAACAATGACCGGACTATAGCCTGGATCAAGACGCGGAAACATCATTTTCTCTGATGAATGAAAACAAAAAAGCACTGCCTAAGCAGTGCTTTCAGTTAACTCGTCAGGATAGCCAAGGGATTGCATCCAAACGGTTTATTAGCTGCGGCTGAGAACCCGGCGTGCTTCGTTGTAACGCTTCTTCCAGTACGGTTCATTCATGCTGGAAATAATAACACCACTGCTGGTGGAAGCATGGACAAACTGATTGTTGCCGATATAAATACCGACATGGCGTCCCGTTGAACCGGCACGGAACAGAACTAAATCACCCGTACGCAAATTACTGCGGGAAACAGATTTACCCATTTCCTGCTGTTCGTAAGTCGAACGCGGAAGTTCTAAGCCAAATTGCTCACGGAATGTACGCTGTACGAAACCAGAACAATCGATACCTTTTTTAGTGCTGCCGCCCAGACGATAGCGTACGCCTTTCCAGTCAGCATACTGATCCATAATTCGCGATTTTACGTCGACATTACGAACCAGGTTTTCAAATTCATCCTGAGAAGCTTGCAGTGATGATGTTTCACTACCCACTGCACGTGTCTCAGGATGCATATTCTTTGCGGTGTTATTTGCACTACATGCAGAAAGCAGAACCGCTACTGCAATCGCGGGAATCCCGCGCAAGATATATCTCAAAATCGGTTGAGATTTGACCATGTTGTTTGTTTTCCCTTGAAGTCCTTAACGACAAATATCGTTATAAAAAAATGCCAAGCGACACGAGACTAATTACCTGGGCATGTTGAAACAATTCCTTAAGGCCAAATCTGTGGACTAACGCACAAAATTATATGCTGTGAGGATAATCTACCGCCGAGGCAAAACGAGTTCGAGATTACCCGATTGGTGCGGTCTTGGCGAGCGGTTTTACATGATTTTTTATAAGAAAAAGTGATACAGAAAGTTAATAAACGGGATTGGTCAATTAAAGTACGATTGAGTGAAACGCATGCAATCCATTCATTTACTTAGAGAATGATTTTTGCGCGCGATGGATGAAAGCACGGTGCGCATCATCAGGATTATCCTCACTATAAAAATAACCCTGATGATGTTAATTACTGTGAGTTATTTGTTTTGGAAATGTTTGTTTTTTCCCGGTAGTGATTTGTCAAAAAAGGTGATTAATCGATCACTTAATGGCGTCAGCAACACCCAGGGCAAACCGATCAATATCACGGTCATCGAACCGACAATGATGTCAGTAAACCAGTGTGCGCCAATCATTACTCTGGGAAACGCAAAAACCACAAAAATAATAAGGGCGATAAGGCCTGCAACTTTGCCGAAATAACGCCACATGAATGCCGAAAAAATAAGCAGCATCATACCATGATCGCCGGGAAAGCTATCTCGTGAGGCATCTTTAGTGGGAACAGAGAGCAGTTCGCTGACGCGGTTAATATCGGTAAAAGTCAATGTTGGGCTGGCCCGTTTTACAGGAATTAATGCCTGACCCAGCTGGTTTAATGCCACTGCAGTTAATAGCATGACCAGACCAATAATCACGATACGTCGTCTGCCTGGGGCGTTTTCTTTCAGCCAGAAACTCAGCATCAACATTCCCATCGCCAGCAGTGAACAACCGTCGAAAGCGCGATTGTTGGTCAATGCAACCAGCCACAAAAAGGCCTTACTTTCGACCAGTTTCTGATTAAAAAAATAAAAAATATCCGCATCAATCGGCAACCAGAATCCATGATTAACGGGTATATACCAGGAAAGAAACAGCGCGAGGCCGACAATATTCAACAACACTATTTGCGGCAAATTTTTAATCATATTTTCTCTAATTATCTTACTGAAAAACGCAGGCAACCTTACGCGGTAGTCGCTAAACGAAGCTTCAACAGCGCGCTCTGCAAGGCATTCCAGTCAGCTTCGCTGCTGGAAATCAGCTCAATACGACTGTCCGGTGGCGCAACGTTTTGCGTTTCAATGTGCAGGTCATCGCCCTGACGGTTGATTCGCACCAGCCCTTCGGGAATACGCATCACGCCTTTGACGCGTTCCACCGGTGCAAGTCGCGCCCATTCCAGAATGCCAATGGTGTCGAATACCGTATCAGCGTCGAATATCCAGCCACAGGCCTGATGCCCTTGTCCGCTGTTCAGACTGCGACGCCAGCGTTGATGCTCTGGCAGGCTTAACGCTGCTAACCCTTTTTTCACGACATGCTGATGAGAATGCGCGGCGCTGGCGGGCAACTCGGCTAAATTGCGACGCGGCAAATCCAGAAGATGACCGTCAATTTTCCCATGCTCGCTGTGAATCAATTGCCGATCGCCACCATTTTGCTGCCACCAGCGCTGTAGCGCTTGCTCACTTTCGGGCGTCGCACGGTCGGATTTATTGGCGACAATAATGTCTGCGGCAGCCAGCTGGTCACGAAAGTTTTCATTGCTGGCGCTTTTTTCGTCCAGCAGCAGGCGTGGATCGAGAATGCACAACGTGGCGCGCAGATCTATCCACGGTTCATAGACGGGCGCGGTTAAGAGATCGAGGATCTGTTTCGGATGACCCAGCCCGGTCGGCTCTATCAACAAGCGGTCTGGTTTTCCCTGACGCAGTAAGGTATTCAATCCTACCTGCATGGGTAAACCATTAACGCAGCACATGCAGCCGCCGGGGATCTCTTTCAGCAGTGCGCCGCTATCGGCGAGCAAAGCACCATCAATTCCGACTTCCCCAAATTCATTAACCAGTACCGCCCATTTTTCGTTGGGATCTTTATGGGCTAACAGATGAAGAATCGACGTAGTTTTCCCGCTGCCGAGAAAACCGGTGATGAGGTTGGTCCTGGTCACAACGGCTCCGCAATACTCTGATAAGTTAACTGAGCGTTAATCCTGGCTAAAAATGGCAGAAAAGAGAAGGGGAGAGCGGACGAAGGCGAGCTTCATCCGCTTTAACCGCAGAAATCGTTAAATTTTGAGGGTGTTTAATAGCGCCTGATGCGCGCCGAATTGTGAGATTTGTTGCCAGGCTTGTTCGATGGCCTGCACAAAATGCGGGTTATCTGGCAGATCATCACCGAAAACTTCACGCAGGGAAAGCAGGGCGGTGACGCGTTGCTCACTGCTGCTGCCCGCAACAAGATCGCGAATTTTATCGCTAAGCGGATCGCGAACATCAATGGCATTTCCGGCATCATCAACGCCGCTGACGTAACGCATCCAGCCTGCAACGCCTAATGCCAGCAACGACCAGTCCGTTTCGCGCGCCAGATGTATGCGAATACCTGCCAGCATACGTTGCGGTAATTTCTGGCTCCCATCCATCGCGATTTGCCAGGTCTTATGTTTCAGCGCCGGGTTAGCAAAACGTGCAATTAACTTATCCGCATATTGTGTTAAATCGACATCTTTAATTCGCAGTGTCGGCGCTTGCTCATCCAGCATTAATGTTCTGGCGGCATGGCGAAATGTACGATCCTGCATGCAATCGCTGATATGGGCGAATCCTGAGAGGTAACCCAGATAAGCGAGAAAAGAGTGGCTGCCATTAAGCATACGTAGTTTCATCTCTTCCCATGGCAGGACATCATGCACCATTTGTACACCTGCGACTTCCCAGGCAGGACGCCCAGCGACGAAGTTATCTTCCACCACCCACTGGATAAACGGTTCGCAGCTAATCGCGCAGGGATCATTCACCCCCAGATGCTGACTGATTTCCGCCAGTGATTCGTCGGTTGCAGCCGGAACAATACGGTCGACCATGGTTCCCGGAAAACTGACGTGTTCTTTTATCCACCCGGCGAGTTCTGGCGAACGTTTTTCTGCCATTCCCAGCACCGCGTTTTTCACCACATGGCCATTGTCGGGAATATTGTCGCAGGAGAGCACGGTAAACGGTGCAAGGCCGCTTTCACGGCGTCGTTTCAGTGCTTCGACGAGAATACCCGGCGCGGAGTGAGGTTCTTCAGGGTTTTGTAGATCGTGAATAATCCGCGGATTGCTGGTGTCGAGTGCACCGGTGGCTGGGTCAATACAATAGCCTTTTTCGGTAATCGTCAGGGAAACAATTGCCACCTGTGGCTCGCAAAATTTCTCAATAATTGCCGCTAAGGAATCCAGTTTTGCATTCAGGCATTCGTGAACGGCACCGACAATTATCGCCTGATTGCCGTCCGCACCTTTCTCCAGCACGGTATATAAATGGTTCTGTGCGCGGAGCTGGCTCATCAGTTGATCACCGCTGAACAAGCTGATTTCACAGATCCCCCAGTCGCCGCCCTGGGCATTCAGCACACGATCGGTCAGTAACGCCTGATGTGCGCGGTGAAAGGCGCCAAAGCCAAAATGAACGATACGTGATTGCAACTGCTGGCGATCGTAGCGTGGAGCGTGTACATGATGCGGGAGCGTAACGGAGGCGATTGTATTCATAGGAGTCACGTCTTGGTAACGATTAATTAACAATGACAGTGTAAAGTTATATGACAGCAATTGAAATTGGTCTGGATTGTTAATGCGATGAAGTGTGAGGGCGATCAATCAACGAGTGAAAATTGAGGGCGTAAGGTGTTCAGGAAGCGCAAAATAGAAGATTGGTATAATAAATTAAAAAAGGGACAGCCTGAGCTATCCCTTTTCTGCATGCGGCTGAAGTTAGTCAGCACGCCCCATATAACGGCGTTCTTCGATATGGATACGAATTTTTTCGCCCGGGCTTAAGTATTCTGGTACCTGAATCACCAGACCAGTGCTCAATGTCGCCGGTTTGTTACGGGCGCTGGCAGATGCCCCTTTGATGCCTGGTGCGGTTTCAACGATTTCCAGATCAACGGTCTGCGGCAGCTCAAGCGCCAGCAGTTGACCGTCCCAGGTCAGCACCTGCATGTCCGGCATGCCGCCCTCTGGCATAAACAGCAACTCTTCTTCAATCTGATCTTTGGTGAAGGTATACGGGGTATAGTCTTCTTTATCCATAAAGACATATTCGTTGCCATCGACATAGGAGAAGTCAACGTAACGGCGGGTCAGCGTCACGGTGTCAACGATATCATCTCCTTTGAAACGCTCTTCTACTTTCAGCCCGGTACGGACATCAGAAAAACGCATTTTGTACAGCGTAGCGGCACCGCGGGCAGTGGGCGACTGAATATCAATGTCCTTAACCAGCAGCAGTTTGCCGTTGTAATTCAGTACCATACCTTTTTTAATTTCGTTCGCTCTTGGCATCGAAAAATTCCTGTAGTCGAAAATGTCAAAAATATCGCGACAAAGTACTCGCGACGGGCCTTTCGGGCAAGTGGTATTCGCACTTTTGCTGGTGCAAAAAAGGTGGTACTGTGCGCGCTCATCAATCCGGTGGTTAACCTTAAGAGAACAACGTATGGAATGCCGTCCGGGTTGCGGGGCGTGTTGCACCGCCCCTTCAATTTCCAGCCCTATTCCCGGTATGCCAGATGGCAAGCCCGCCAATACGCCCTGCATTCAGCTTGATGAACAGCAACGCTGTAAAATTTTCACCTCGCCACTGCGACCGAAAGTCTGTGCAGGCTTACAAGCCAGCGCTGAAATGTGCGGTAACTCGCGTCAGCAGGCAATGACCTGGCTTATCGATCTGGAAATGCTGACCGCGCCTTAAACATCTTTAATCCGCAGTAAGCAAAACAGAGTGGCGATAATCATCACCATCGCAAACCAGAACACAGCGTGATAATTCCAGATCTCGGCGACGATGCCCGCCACTGATCCTGCGATGATCCAGCCCACGCGCGAAGTGTTGGTATAGAGCGTGGTGGCTGAACCTGCCTGACCGGGCATCAAATCCTGAAAATAGAGCATCCCGATGCCGCCCAGAATGCCAATAAAAATAGCATTTAGCAGCTGCAAGCCCAACAGAATGGCAGGTGAATGCGCCATCAGCATTCCTGCGTAAAAACAGACGCCACCCACGGCAGCAACGCGCATTAAGAAGCGCTTACCCAGACGTTTGGCGAAATATCCGGCAATCAACATGGTCGGGATTTCCAGCCCGGCGGCGGTCCCCATCATCACACCGGCCAGTTTCTCGGGAAGATGCAGTTCGTTGATAATAAATAGCGGCATGTTGATGATGTACAGGCTGTTCGAGCCCCACATCAATGTACAAATGACAAACAGCAGCAGCGTATCGCGACGGTTACGGCGCGGCGCTTCAACCGTGCCGGTCGCCAGTGGAAGTTCTTTTTGCATCGACGGTAAAAACAGCCACACCATCACGCCGCAAACAATAAACGCTACCGCTGCGCTCAGATACATTACCGTAAAGCTGAAACCCATCGCTAAGGCATAAGCCAGCGGCGGGCCAATGACCCATGCCAGTGAAACCTGAGCGCGTAAAAAAGAGCTGAACATCACCGCTTCACGTCCGGTTTTGTCAGCATGTTCACGGGCGAGGGCAAACATTTGCGGGTTAGCAGTCGAGCCAAAGCTGCTAAGAAAGACGCCAACGAATAGCAAAACAAAGTAGTTGCGATTCCAGGCAAAAAGAGTGCAGGCCAGCACGCCTAACACGCAGCAAAAGACAATCAGCGATTTGCGATCGCCGCGCTTATCAGAGCGCCCGGCGAGAAACTGACTTACCAGAATCCCAATGACAGCGCTGCCGGTAAAGAAGAATCCCACCATCGCCGGGCGGGCATGTACTTCATCAGTAAGAAAAATACTGAGTGTCGGGGTTTGTAGAGCGCCCGCAATACCGGTGAGAAAGGCAACGATTAAAAACGCCATCGAGGTCAGGTCAAACGATTTCGCGCTGGAGACTGCGGGGGAGTTATGCATGCTGGTCGATCACTGGAAGAGGAAGACGCGGAGTTTACGCTGCTTGTCAGAAAATAAACAGACAGCGAAATCAAAAGCGCCACGAATAATCAAAATGCCATTTCACTGTTGCTGATTGGCTGCTGACGCTGCTGAAATGAAATTGCTGATAACGGATTTTCCCATCAGCAATTAGGAAAAATGACAAAAAATTGTGCAGCACATCAAACTTTTGCTCATAACTTTACGGCTTTCCTTGCGTGCTGAAACAGAAGTATTATGCTTTCTTGAAACGTTTCAGCGCGATCTTGTCTTTAACCCTAAGCCAGGTTGGCGCTTTTTTTCTCATAGAAGCTGAATCGTTTCAATTCAGCAAGAGAGGAGAACTATGTTCCAGTTATCCGTACAGGACATCCATCCGGGCGAAAAGGCCGGAGACAAAGAAGAGGCGATTCGCCAGGTCGCTGCGGCGCTGGTGCAGGCCGGTAATGTAGCTGAAGGCTACGTCAATGGCATGCTGGCGCGCGAACAGCAAACCTCTACGTTCCTCGGCAATGGTATTGCTATTCCACACGGCACTACCGACACCCGCGATCAGGTGCTGAAAACCGGCGTTCAGGTATTTCAGTTCCCGGAAGGCGTCACCTGGGGTGACGGCCAGGTAGCGTACGTGGCGATCGGTATTGCTGCCAGCTCGGATGAACATTTGGGCCTGCTACGCCAGCTGACCCACGTACTGAGCGATGATTCCGTTGCTGAACAACTGAAGTCAGCAACAACAGCAGAAGAACTTCGCGCATTGCTGATGGGCGAAAAGCAGAGTGAGCAGCTGAAGCTCGACAACGAAATGCTGACGCTGGATATCGTCGCCAGCGATCTGCTGACTCTTCAGGCGCTGAACGCTGCACGTCTGAAAGAAGCGGGGGCAGTTGACGCCACTTTCGTCACCAAAGCCATCAATGAACAACCGCTGAACCTCGGACAGGGCATCTGGCTGAGCGATAGCGCCGAAGGCAATCTGCGTAGCGCGATTGCGGTAAGCCGTGCGGCAAATGCTTTTGATGTGGACGGCGAAACGGCAGCCATGCTGGTGAGTGTGGCGATGAATGACGATCAGCCCATTGCGGTTCTTAAGCGTCTCGCTGATTTGTTACTCGACAATAAAGCTGACCGCTTGCTGAAAGCGGATGCGGCAACGTTGCTGGCGCTGCTGACCAGCGATGATGCGCCGACCGACGACGTGTTAAGCGCGGAGTTTGTGGTGCGCAATGAACACGGCCTGCATGCTCGTCCAGGTACCATGCTGGTCAATACCATTAAACAATTTAACAGTGATATTACCGTGACAAACCTTGATGGCACCGGCAAACCGGCAAACGGACGTAGTCTGATGAAAGTTGTGGCACTTGGCGTTAAGAAAGGTCATCGCCTACGCTTTACCGCCCAGGGTGCAGATGCTGAACAGGCGCTGAAAGCCATTGGCGACGCTATCGCTGCTGGTCTTGGGGAGGGCGCATAATGAGCAGACGTGTTGCTACTATCACCCTTAATCCGGCTTATGACCTTGTTGGTTTCTGCCCGGAAATTGAACGCGGCGAAGTGAACCTGGTGAAAACCACCGGTCTGCATGCGGCGGGTAAAGGCATCAACGTGGCCAAAGTATTAAAAGACCTGGGAATTGATGTCACCGTTGGCGGCTTCCTCGGTAAAGACAATCAGGATGGTTTTCAGCAACTGTTCAGCGAGCTGGGCATTGCCAACCGTTTCCAGGTTGTACAGGGGCGCACCCGAATTAACGTTAAGCTGACGGAAAAAGACGGCGAAGTGACCGACTTCAACTTCTCGGGTTTTGAAGTCACCCCCGCCGACTGGGAACGCTTTGTGACTGATTCTCTGAGCTGGCTCGGTCAGTTCGATATGGTCTGTGTCAGCGGAAGCTTACCGTCAGGCGTCAGCCCGGAAGCGTTCACCGACTGGATGACTCGCCTGCGTAGTCAGTGTCCTTGCATTATCTTTGATAGTAGCCGTGAAGCGTTAGTGGCAGGTTTGAAAGCGGCACCGTGGCTGGTGAAACCTAACCGCCGCG
Organism: Escherichia sp. WS3227_2; assembly: GCF_046486495.1. Classification (NCBI taxonomy): domain Bacteria; kingdom Pseudomonadati; phylum Pseudomonadota; class Gammaproteobacteria; order Enterobacterales; family Enterobacteriaceae; genus Escherichia; species Escherichia sp. WS3227_2. Next base: position 216,810 of record NZ_JBJQLG010000006.1, on the reverse strand, counting down.
AGCTGGAAATCTGGGCAGGCCGTAAACTGCCTGAAATGAAAGATGTGATTGAAGCTGCGCATGCGCTGCGTGAACAAGGTATCGCGCATGTCGTTATTTCACTGGGTGCCGAAGGCGCGCTTTGGGTTAATGCCTCCGGCGAATGGATCGCCAAACCACCGTCAGTCGATGTCGTAAGCACCGTTGGCGCAGGGGATTCTATGGTTGGTGGCCTGATTTATGGCTTGCTGATGCGTGAATCCAGTGAACACACACTGCGTCTGGCGACAGCTGTTGCAGCCCTGGCGGTAAGTCAAAGCAATGTGGGTATTACCGATCGTCCGCAGTTGGCCGCAATGATGGCGCGCGTCGACTTACAACCTTTTAACTGACAGCAGGAGAGGCATAATGAAAACGCTGCTGATTATTGACGCTAATCTCGGTCAGGCACGCGCCTATATGGCGAAGACCCTGCTGGGCGCGGCGGCGCGAAAAGCAAAACTGGAAATCATCGACAATCCGAACGACGCTGAAATGGCGATTGTTCTCGGTGATTCCATCCCGAACGACAGCGCGCTGAACGGTAAAAATGTCTGGCTGGGCGATATTTCCCGGGCAGTTGCGCACCCTGAGCTGTTCCTGAGTGAAGCCAAAGGCCATGCGAAACCTTACACTGCGCCGGTTTCTGCGACAGCACCGGTTGCCGCCAGCGGTCCGAAACGCGTAGTTGCGGTGACTGCTTGCCCGACTGGCGTAGCACACACCTTTATGGCGGCTGAAGCCATTGAAACCGAAGCGAAAAAACGTGGCTGGTGGGTGAAAGTTGAAACCCGTGGTTCGGTTGGCGCGGGTAATGCAATCACCCCTGAAGAAGTAGCCGCAGCGGATCTGGTGATTGTGGCGGCAGATATTGAAGTGGATCTGGCGAAATTTGCTGGTAAACCGATGTATCGCACCTCTACCGGTCTGGCGCTGAAGAAAACCGCGCAGGAACTGGATAAAGCGGTTGCTGAAGCAACGCCGTATGAACCGGCGGGCAAAACTCAAACAGCGACCACTGAAGGTAAGAAAGAGAGTGCAGGCGCTTACCGTCACTTGCTGACGGGCGTTTCTTACATGCTGCCGATGGTCGTTGCAGGTGGTCTGTGTATCGCGCTTTCTTTTGCTTTTGGTATCGAAGCGTTTAAAGAGCCGGGTACGTTGGCAGCGGCGCTGATGCAGATTGGTGGTGGTTCAGCCTTTGCGCTGATGGTGCCGGTACTGGCAGGTTATATTGCCTTCTCCATTGCCGATCGTCCGGGTCTCACGCCGGGTCTGATTGGCGGTATGCTGGCGGTCAGCACTGGTTCTGGCTTCATTGGCGGTATTATTGCGGGCTTCCTGGCTGGTTACATTGCGAAGTTAATCAGTACGCAATTGAAACTGCCACAGAGTATGGAGGCGCTGAAACCGATCCTGATCATTCCGCTAATTTCCAGTCTGGTGGTCGGTCTGGCGATGATCTACCTGATCGGTAAACCGGTTGCTGGCATTCTCGAAGGGTTGACTCACTGGCTGCAGACCATGGGGACTGCGAATGCGGTTCTGCTGGGGGCGATCCTCGGTGGCATGATGTGTACTGACATGGGCGGTCCGGTAAACAAAGCAGCGTACGCATTCGGTGTGGGTCTGCTGAGTACTCAAACCTATGGCCCGATGGCGGCGATTATGGCGGCAGGTATGGTGCCACCGCTGGCAATGGGCCTGGCAACAATGGTGGCGCGTCGCAAATTCGACAAAGCGCAGCAGGAAGGTGGCAAAGCCGCTCTGGTATTGGGACTGTGCTTCATTTCGGAAGGTGCAATTCCGTTTGCTGCTCGTGATCCGATGCGTGTGCTGCCGTGCTGTATCGTGGGTGGGGCGCTGACTGGCGCAATCTCAATGGCGATTGGTGCGAAACTGATGGCACCGCACGGTGGTCTGTTTGTTCTGCTGATCCCTGGCGCGATTACGCCGGTATTGGGTTACCTGGTAGCCATTATTGCCGGTACGCTGGTGGCGGGTCTGGCCTATGCCTTCCTGAAACGTCCGGAAGTGGACGCAGTAGCGAAAGCAGCGTAATAAAAGGTGTGTTACAGGGCAGAAATTTCCTGCCCTGTAACATTTGATGAGCGCAAAGGGAATGACCGGTTTGTGAATGTAATTTTATGAATTTAAATGGTTTTATCTTTCAGTAGAAACCTGAAACGTTCATCAAACACTAAGGTTATTTCCTCAAGGGCAGATTATTTTCTGCCCTTTTTTAGTGTTCCTGTTCTGTGCATCCCGTCACAAATTCCTCGCTTTTGTAATTCAGGCATTTAATCGCATTTTGTGAGCCTGCTCAAATCTGCCCATTTTGCCTCTCTGGCGGTAATTTACTTTACGTAAAACATGCATACTATGAGCACATGTTTAAATATGAACACATGTTTAATCCGTCTTTGCAGTATCTATATTCTTGTGGATTGACAGGGTTGGTAATTTTTTACCAGAGGACGTGCTATGCGCGAAAAGGATTATGTCGTAATTATAGGTTCGGCGAATATTGATGTCGCCGGATATTCACATGAATCATTAAATTATGCGGATTCAAATCCAGGTAAAATAAAATTTACGCCTGGTGGAGTCGGGCGCAATATTGCACAAAACCTGGCGTTGCTGGGGAACAAAGCCTGGCTACTGAGCGCCGTAGGCAGTGATTTTTATGGTCAATCGCTGCTAACGCAAACCAATCAATCTGGCGTTTATGTCGATAAATGCCTGATTGTGCCGGGAGAAAATACGTCAAGCTATTTATCATTACTCGATAATACCGGTGAAATGCTGGTTGCTATAAATGACATGAATATTAGCAACGCTATTACAGCTGAATATCTCGCACAGCACTGTGAATTTATTCAGAGGGCAAAGGTCATTGTCGCGGACTGTAATATCAGTGAAGAGGCACTGGCATGGATTCTGGATAATGCCGCCAATGTACCTGTATTTGTCGATCCGGTTTCGGCATGGAAATGTGTCAAAGTGCGTGACCGTCTAAATCAGATCCACACCCTGAAGCCAAACCGCCTTGAAGCGGAAACCTTGAGTGGGATTGCTTTGTCAGGGCGTGAAGATGTGGCAAAAGTTGCTGCCTGGTTCCATCAACATGGCCTGAACCGACTGGTAATGAGCATGGGCGGCGACGGCGTTTATTACAGTGATATCAGCGGTGAAAGTGGTTGGTCTGCGCCGAACAAAACCAATGTCATTAATGTTACCGGAGCGGGCGATGCCATGATGGCGGGGCTTGCTTCGTGTTGGGTAGACGGAATGCCGTTTGCCGAATCTGTTCGTTTCGCACAGGGATGTTCGTCAATGGCGCTCTCCTGTGAATACACCAATAACCCCGATTTATCGATTGCCAACGTTATATCGTTAGTGGAGAACGCAGAATGTCTGAATTAAAAATTTCCCCTGAATTATTACAAATTTCCCCGGAAGTGCAGGACGCTTTAAAAAACAAAAAACCGGTTGTGGCGCTGGAATCGACCATTATTTCTCACGGGATGCCGTTCCCACAAAATGCCCAGACCGCAATTGAAGTTGAAGAAACTATTCGTAAACAGGGCGCTGTACCTGCCACTATCGCCATTATTGGCGGCGTGATGAAAGTGGGTTTAAGCAAAGAAGAAATTGAATTGCTGGGTCGTGAAGGGCATAACGTGACCAAAGTTAGTCGTCGCGATTTACCTTTTGTTGTTGCCGCCGGAAAAAATGGCGCAACCACCGTTGCTTCAACGATGATTATTGCGGCGCTTGCCGGAATTAAAGTATTTGCCACCGGGGGAATTGGTGGTGTGCATCGCGGGGCGGAACATACCTTCGATATTTCTGCCGATTTGCAAGAACTGGCAAATACTAATGTCACCGTTGTTTGTGCCGGTGCAAAATCTATTCTCGATTTAGGATTAACAACAGAATATTTAGAAACCTTCGGTGTGCCACTAATTGGCTATCAGACCAAAGCGCTGCCTGCGTTTTTCTGCCGCACCAGCCCGTTTGACGTCAGCATTCGTCTCGACAGCGCCAGCGAAATTGCCCGTGCAATGGCGGTGAAATGGCAAAGCGGGCTGAACGGTGGCCTCGTGGTAGCGAACCCGATCCCGGAACAGTTTGCGATGCCGGAACAGACCATTAACGCTGCGATTGATCAGGCAGTGGCAGAAGCCGAAGAGCAGGGCGTTATTGGTAAAGAAAGCACACCGTTCCTGCTGGCTCGTGTTGCTGAACTGACTGGCGGTGACAGCCTGAAATCCAACATCCAACTGGTGTTCAACAACGCCATTCTGGCGAGTGAAATTGCCAAAGAATACCAGCGTCTCGCGGGTTAATTTCTGACGGGCAGAAAGCCGTCGCCCGTACTGATCATACATACCAAAACCTGGCGCTGACGCCGGGTTTACTGGCATGAAGGGAAAATCATTATGGATATAATGAGAAGTGTTGTGGGGATGGTGGTGTTACTGGCAATAGCATTTTTGTTGTCAGTGAATAAAAAGAGCATCAGTTTGCGCACGGTTGGAGCCGCGCTGCTGCTACAAATCGCCATTGGCGGCATCATGCTCTATTTTCCACCAGGAAAATGGGCGGTAGAGCAGGCGGCATTAGGCGTTCATAAAGTGATGTCTTACAGTGATGCCGGTAGTGCCTTTATTTTTGGTTCATTGGTCGGGCCGAAAATGGATGTCCTGTTTGATGGCGCGGGCTTTATCTTCGCCTTTCGCGTACTCCCGGCGATTATCTTCGTCACTGCGCTCATCAGCCTGCTGTACTACATTGGCGTGATGGGGCTGCTAATCCGCATTCTTGGCAGTATTTTTCAGAAAGCCCTCAACATCAGCAAAATCGAATCTTTTGTTGCGGTTACCACTATTTTCCTCGGGCAAAATGAGATCCCGGCGATCGTAAAACCGTTTATCGATCGCATGAATCGCAACGAGCTATTTACGGCAATTTGTAGCGGGATGGCGTCCATTGCCGGTTCGATGATGATTGGTTATGCCGGAATGGGCGTACCAATTGACTACCTGTTAGCGGCATCGCTGATGGCGATCCCTGGTGGTATTTTGTTTGCACGTATTCTTAGCCCAGCCACCGAGCCTTCGCAGGTGACATTTGAAAATCTGTCGTTCAGCGAAACGCCGCCAAAAAGCTTTATCGAAGCGGCGGCGAGCGGTGCGATGACCGGGCTGAAAATCGCCGCTGGTGTAGCGACGGTGGTAATGGCGTTTGTCGCAATTATTGCGCTGATCAACGGCATTATCGGCGGAATTGGCGGCTGGTTTGGTTTCGCCAATGCCTCTCTGGAAAGTATTTTTGGCTATGTGCTGGCACCGCTGGCGTGGATCATGGGTGTGGACTGGAGTGATGCCAACCTTGCGGGTAGCCTGATTGGGCAGAAACTGGCGATTAACGAATTCGTCGCTTACCTGAGTTTCTCCCCATACCTGCAAACGGGCGGCACGCTGGAAGTGAAAACCGTGGCGATTATCTCCTTTGCGCTTTGTGGTTTTGCTAACTTTGGTTCTATCGGTGTTGTCGTTGGCGCATTTTCGGCTATTTCGCCAAAACGTGCTCCAGAAATCGCCCAGCTTGGTTTACGGGCGCTGGCAGCAGCAACGCTTTCCAACCTGATGAGTGCGACCATTGCCGGGTTCTTTATTGGTTTAGCTTGAGTTTCATTGCCGGATGTACGCGCTTATTAAGTGTTGCATCCGGCAATCGCGCTATTGCAAATAATTTTTACTGCATCATCCCTGAGAATTTATTTTCCGGGTCCATCTCCAGCGCCAGTCCTGACAACTGCTTTCTGTTTTTAATTAGATACCCTTTCTTGCTTTTAATTAATAAACCGTCGTGAATGAATTGCGCGAGAACATATAAAAGATGTCGATAAGAAACGCCTAAATACTCTGCCGCTTGTGTATGCTTTTCGTGATAAAGATCACCTTCCTGCGAGAGTAATATAAATGCTGCCAGGCGATTCACTAACGGAAATGATTGATTCTGAGTTAAAGAAACAATATTACGGTAATTTTTATGACTTAAGGTGACGCAGAGTTTTCGTAAAAATAGCGTGTCGTTTAATAACAGCGGGCGGTAATGTTTCATAGGGAGCGCAAGGCACCAACACTCTTCAATAGCCTGCACCGCACGCGGTTCATGGTCTTTGTCGATTAACTCAATCTCGCCAATAAAACAGGGAGCGGCAAAGAAATCGATCAGCGACACGCGACCATTAGCAAGCGTGGCGTAAAGCCTGGCGCGGCCTCGCGTCAGGTAAAACAGCCAGGACGGCTGTTGCCCTTCCTGCACAATGTAGTCACGCGCTAAAAAATGAAACAGCCGCGTATCGGCTGAAACATCCGTTGAAAAGCAATCCTTAAACGCTGATTCACTCATCAATTGCTGCTTAAGATCATTATTGTGGATTTCTTTCACGATGTTTATCCGCTATGAGATTTCTCATATTTAGCATACGTACGCTGTTGTTAAGATTCAATCATCGGCCCGGTCGAATTTTCTTTGCTGTAGAAAAAATAACGCAACTGGAAACAGAGGAAATAAACAATGGAAAAGAGAAAAATTATTCTGGATTGTGATCCGGGTCATGATGATGCTATTGCAATGATGATGGCAGCGAAACATCCGGCAATAGATTTATTAGGCATCACTATTGTCGCGGGTAATCAAACCCTCGATAAAACATTAATTAATGGCCTGAATGTTTGCCAGAAACTGGAGATTAATGTTCCGGTTTATGCGGGGATGCCACAGCCCATTATGCGTCAACAAATCGTTGCCGATAATATTCACGGTGAAACCGGACTTGATGGCCCGGTATTCGAGCCGCTGACCCGCCAGGCAGAAAGCACTCATGCGGTGAAATATATCATTGATACCCTGATGGCAAGCGATGGCGATATCACTCTGGTGCCGGTTGGTCCACTTTCAAACATCGCGGTGGCAATGCGTATGCAACCCGCGATCCTGCCGAAAATCCGTGAAATTGTGCTAATGGGCGGCGCTTACGGTACAGGCAACTTCACGCCATCTGCCGAGTTCAACATCTTTGCGGACCCGGAAGCGGCGCGAGTGGTGTTCACCTCCGGCGTTCCATTAGTGATGATGGGCCTCGATCTCACCAACCAGACCGTTTGCACCCCGGACGTGATTGCACGAATGGAAAGGGCAGGCGGCCCTGCCGGAGAGCTGTTCAGCGACATCATGAACTTCACTCTCAAAACCCAGTTCGAAAACTACGGCTTGGCTGGCGGCCCGGTGCATGACGCCACCTGCATCGGTTATCTGATTAACCCTGATGGCATTAAAACCCAGGAGATGTACGTCGAAGTGGACGTCAATAGTGGACCTTGCTATGGGCGTACCGTCTGCGACGAGCTGGGCGTTCTTGGCAAGCCCGCTAATACCAAAGTCGGCATCACTATTGATACCGACTGGTTCTGGGGATTAGTCGAAGAGTGCGTGCGCGGCTATATCAAAACCCATTAAGTGTTGATAACAAGCCGGGTCAGTATCGCAAGATGCAGGCCCGGCTATTTCTGATGGGCAGAAAGCCGTCGCCCAAAATGACATGAAGAGATAATAACTATGGATGTCATGAGAAGTGTTCTGGGAATGGTGGTATTGCTGGCAATTGCGTTTTTGCTGTCAGTAAACAAGAAGAGGATCAGCCTGCGTACCGTTGGCGCGGCGTTAGTGTTACAGGTCGTGATTGGCGGCATTATGCTTTGGTTACCGCCAGGGCGTTGGGTCGCAGAAAAAGTCGCTTTTGGCGTGCATAAAGTGATGGCGTACAGCGATGCAGGTAGCGCTTTTATCTTCGGTTCGCTGGTCGGGCCGAAAATGGACACCTTATTTGATGGCGCAGGATTTATCTTTGGCTTCAGGGTATTACCGGCAATTATCTTCGTTACAGCACTGGTGAGTATTCTCTACTACATCGGTGTGATGGGGATCTTAATTCGCATTCTCGGCGGTATATTCCAGAAAGCATTGAATATCAGCAAGATTGAGTCATTCGTCGCGGTCACTACCATTTTCCTCGGGCAAAACGAAATTCCGGCAATCGTCAAACCCTTTATCGATCGTCTGAATCGCAATGAATTATTTACAGCGATTTGTAGCGGGATGGCCTCGATTGCTGGTTCGACAATGATTGGTTACGCCGCACTGGGCGTGCCTGTGGAATATCTGCTGGCGGCATCGTTAATGGCGATCCCCGGCGGGATCTTGTTTGCCCGCCTGTTAAGCCCGGCTACGGAATCTTCGCAGGTTTCCTTTAATAACCTCTCTTTCACCGAAACACCGCCAAAAAGCATTATTGAAGCCGCCGCTACAGGGGCAATGACCGGACTGAAAATCGCAGCAGGTGTGGCGACAGTGGTGATGGCATTTGTTGCAATAATTGCGTTGATTAACGGTATTATTGGCGGCGTTGGCGGCTGGTTTGGTTTTGAACATGCCTCGCTGGAGTCCATTTTAGGTTACCTGTTGGCCCCACTGGCGTGGGTGATGGGGGTTGACTGGAGTGATGCGAATCTTGCCGGGAGTTTGATTGGACAGAAACTGGCGATTAATGAATTTGTCGCTTACCTCAATTTCTCACCTTGTCTGCAAACAGCTGGCACTCTGGATGCTAAAACCGTGGCGATTATTTCCTTCGCGTTGTGCGGTTTCGCTAACTTTGGTTCTATCGGGGTGGTGGTGGGGGCGTTTTCTGCGGTTGCGCCACACCGTGCGCCGGAAATCGCCCAGCTTGGTTTACGCGCGCTGGCGGCGGCGACACTTTCTAACCTGATGAGTGCCACCATTGCAGGATTCTTTATTGGCTTAGCGTAGTGCGCGATTTATGAGCCGGATAAGACGCGGTCAAGCGTCGAATCCGGCAACATTGTTACACCATCGGCACTAATGAAAGCGCGTTATCGGCAGACAGGGTAGGGTTGTTTAAGCTGCCGCTGGCGCGTGAAATTGCCGCGCAGGCCATCGCAAAACGGGCGCTGTCACGGAAATTGTTTCCCTCCAGAAAGCTATATACCAGGCCCGCCATAAAACCATCGTCAGCACCAAAACTGTCTACTGTCGTATGCGCTGGCGCTGTCAGCAAAAATTGCTCTCCATTCTTTTCGCTGCAATAAACTGACTCATCGGGCAAATAAACAAACAGTTGCTGAACGCCTTGCTGATGCAACGCATTCACTGCGGCATTACGGTCAGCATCGCTGGTGATCGCCTGTCCCCATAAAATTTCCAGCTCCGGTAAAGTGGGTTTCAGGGTGTGAATATGCGCCAGCCAGTGTTTGATTTTGCCCGCTTTGAATTCTGAAACGGTATCGACAAACACCGGGATTTCATCAGCGAGGGTAAAGACCCACTCCAGCGCCTCGGCTGTCAGGTTGCAATCAGCAAGTACCACGCCCGCATGACGAAGTAAATCGCGCGACCCGTTCAGTAGTTGCGGTGTCAACTGATCCAGCAGATGGGTATCGTTAATCGCCAGCACGGTTTGATCATCTCGATTGGCAATTGCCAGATACGTCGATGTGCTTTGACCATGTAAACGAACGCAGCCGGAGACATTCACGCCGGCGCGGCGCGTTTCTTCCAGGAGCATTTCGCCATAAAAGTCATCGCCAATCACTGAAAGCAAATGGACGTCGCGGCCTAACAGCGCCAGATTGTGGGCGATATTGCGTCCCACGCCGCCCGCCGAGCAATGAATTGTACCGGGATGAGAAGCCGCTTGTGGGTAACGGATATCCGCCATCCCGCGAATATCCATATTGATTGTCCCAACCACTACGCAGTATTCCTGCTCGGTGAGAATGTAACCTTTGCCTTTAATCCGGCCTTTGCGCATTAAATCCATAATATGCGCCGCAGCGCGCGAACGGCTGATTTGCAGCATATCCGCAATTTCGTTCTGCTGAATCAGCGGGTTACGCCGTAAAATTGCAAGGATCTCCTTCTCCCGGTTGTTCATCTTCAGGCTACCGCTTTTTCAGTTTGTTGCGCTTTCAGCCAGGCGATCTCTTCTGCCCAGATATCCGGGTTGATGGTTTCAAGGATCAGCGGAATGCCGTCGAAACGGTCGTCCTGCATGATCCAGCGGAACGCATCATGACCGATATTGCCTTCACCGAGGCTATGATGGCGGTCAACGCGGCTGCCAAAGGTGCTTTTCGCATCGTTAAGGTGCATCCCGCGCAGATACTTAAAGCCGACAATACGGGCAAAATCCGCGAACGTTTTCTCGCATTCGGCTGGAGTACGCAAATCATACCCGGCAGCGAAAGCATGGCAGGTATCAATGCAGACGCCGACGCGGGATTTATCTTCCACGCCGTCGATAATCGCCGCGAGATGTTCGAATTTAAACCCTAAGTTACTGCCCTGACCGGCGGTGTTTTCAATCACCGCGGTTACACCTTGAGTTTTATCCAGCGCAATGTTGATGGATTCGGCAATACGCGCAAGGCAATCCTCTTCTGAAATCTGCATCAGATGGCTGCCAGGGTGGAAGTTGAGCAAAGAAAGCCCCAGCTGTTCGCAACGCTGCATTTCATCTATAAACGCATCGCGCGATTTTTCCAGAGCTTCAGCGACCGGATGTCCGAGGTTAATCAGATAACTGTCGTGGGGAAGAATTTGCGCCGATGTGTAGTGATATTTTTCACAGGCGGCTTTGAATTCATCGATGGTTTGCGTCGTGAGCGGTGCGGCACGCCACTGACGTTGGTTTTTGGTGAACAAGGCAAACGCGGTTGCGTCGATTTCGGCGGCGCGAATTGCGGCATTTGCCAGACCGCCAGCAGCACTAACGTGCGCTCCAATGTATTTCATGCGAGGACTCCTGTTAAACCCGCTGGAGGAAAACGGTAATGATAGCGGGTTAACAGGAGCAAGATGTAGTGGTTTATGCGATGACGCTTTGAATCACATAGTTAATCGCACCACCACCAACAATCAGCCAGGCAAACAGTACCAGTGCCATCAGCAGAGGTTTCGCCCCGGCTTTTTTCAGCGCGCTGACGTGAGTGGTCAGACCCAGCGCCGCCATCGCCATTGCCAGCAGGAAGGTATCCAGCGTTACCAGCATGTTCACCACGCTCTGCGGTAACAGGTGGAACGAGTTAAAGATGGCAACTACGATGAACAAGATGGCAAACCACGGAATAGTGATTTTGCTTTTCTCGCCGCTGTTCGCCCCAGACAGCTGTTTAACACGCGCCGCCAGCAGGATGAGGAACGGAGCCAGCATCATCACGCGCAGCATTTTGGAAATAACTGCTGCGTTTTCTGCATCCGGGCTGATGGCATGACCTGCCGCCACCACCTGCGCCACTTCGTGCACAGTAGAACCAATGTAGATACCGAAAGTTTCCGGACTAAACCATTGAGACATCAGCGGATATATCGCCGGGTAGAGGAAAATCGCGACGGTCCCGAAGATAACAACGGTTGCAACAGCCACGGTTACTTTACTGGCTTCCGCTTTCACTACCGGCTCAGTCGCCAGTACCGCGGCAGCACCACAGATACTGCTACCGGCACCGATCAACCAGCTGGTGTGCTTATCCAGACCAAACACTTTCTGCCCCAGGAAGCAAGCCAGCAGGAAGGTACTGGACAGCGTCAGCACGTCAATGATGATCCCACTGATACCGACATCGGCAATTTGCGAGAACGTCAGACGGAAGCCATAAAGAATGATACCCAGACGTAATAAATATTGCTTGGCAAACAGCACACCACCGTCACAGCTTTTCCAGATGTGCGGATAGATGGTGTTGCCTAAAACCATCCCCAACAAGATTGCGAGGGTGAGGGCACTAAACCCGGCACCCGCAACCGCGGGAATGGAACCACCCCACAGGGCGACCCCGGTGATAACTGCACTCAGGGCTAACCCCGGAATAAAATGCCACAGTGTACGATGTTGTTTCTGTAAGGTGATATTCGTCATAACCCTCTCCTTTAAACGGGCATAAGGTTACGACTAACTGGTTTAAAAATAAAATTGATTATATATTTATAATTAATCTTTATAAGTGGTAAGCGACTATGCACATCACCCTCCGGCAGTTGGAAGTTTTTGCAGAAGTATTGAAAAGTGGATCAACCACCCAGGCGTCGGTGATGCTGGCGTTGTCGCAATCAGCAGTGAGCGCAGCCTTGACCGACCTGGAAGGGCAGCTTGGCGTGCAACTGTTTGATCGCGTGGGGAAAAGACTGGTTGTTAATGAACACGGGCGGCTGCTCTATCCGCGCGCGTTGGCACTGCTTGAACAGGCGGTTGAAATCGAACAACTGTTTCGCGAAGACAACGGCGCGATTCGTATCTATGCCAGTAGTACTATCGGTAACTACATTCTGCCTGCAGTCATTGCCCGTTATCGCCATGATTATCCGCAGTTGCCGATTGAACTTAGCGTTGGGAACAGCCAGGACGTGATGCAAGCGGTGCTGGATTTCCGCGTTGATATTGGCTTTATTGAAGGACCGTGCCACAGCACTGAAATCATTTCTGAACCGTGGCTGGAAGACGAGCTGGTGGTTTTCGCCGCGCCGACTTCGCCATTGGCTCGTGGTCCGGTCACCTTAGAACAGCTGGCCGCTGCGCCGTGGATCCTGCGTGAACGCGGCTCCGGCACGCGGGAGATTGTCGATTATCTGTTGCTGTCACATTTACCGAAGTTTGAGATGGCGATGGAATTAGGTAACTCCGAGGCAATCAAACATGCGGTGCGTCATGGGTTGGGAATTAGTTGCCTGTCGCGACGGGTGATTGAAGATCAATTGCAGGCAGGCACATTAAGTGAAGTTGCGGTCCCTCTGCCGCGCCTGATGCGTACGTTGTGGCGTATACATCATCGGCAAAAACACCTTTCCAACGCGCTACGGCGCTTTCTGAACTATTGCGATCCCGCGAATGTACCGCGTTAAGTTGCTGTACAAGAACATGCTGGTGCTGTGTCGATTTCGTGACGCAGCGCCCTCAGCATGCATTCGCCAGAAAAGAGATTGGCTGCTTTACTTATAATCCCAGGGCGATCATGAAGGTGTCTTATAACCGTGTATTTCTGCCGGAAGGATTGCCAATCGTCTGCTACAATCGCGCCTCATTTTTTAGATGGATAGCATTTTTGTATGGTTTCCGAAACTAAAACCACAGAAGCGCCGGGCTTACGCCGTGAATTAAAGGCGCGTCACCTGACGATGATTGCCATTGGCGGTTCCATCGGTACAGGTCTTTTTGTTGCCTCTGGCGCAACGATTTCTCAGGCAGGTCCGGGCGGGGCATTGCTCTCGTATATGTTGATTGGCCTGATGGTTTACTTCCTGATGACCAGTCTCGGTGAACTGGCTGCATATATGCCGGTTTCCGGTTCGTTTGCCACTTATGGTCAGAACTATGTTGAAGAAGGCTTTGGCTTCGCGCTGGGCTGGAACTACTGGTACAACTGGGCGGTGACTATCGCCGTTGACCTGGTTGCAGCTCAGCTGGTCATGAGCTGGTGGTTCCCGGATACACCGGGCTGGATCTGGAGTGCGCTGTTCCTCGGCGTTATCTTCCTGCTGAACTACATCTCAGTTCGCGGCTTTGGTGAAGCGGAATACTGGTTCTCACTGATCAAAGTCACGACAGTTATTGTCTTTATCATCGTTGGCGTGCTGATGATTATCGGTATCTTCAAAGGCGCGCAGCCTGCGGGCTGGAGCAACTGGACAATCGGCGAAGCGCCGTTTGCTGGTGGTTTTGCGGCGATGATCGGCGTAGCTATGATTGTCGGCTTCTCTTTCCAGGGAACCGAGCTGATCGGTATTGCTGCAGGCGAGTCCGAAGATCCGGCGAAAAACATTCCACGCGCGGTACGTCAGGTGTTCTGGCGAATCCTGTTGTTCTATGTGTTCGCGATCCTGATTATCAGCCTGATTATTCCGTACACCGATCCGAGCCTGCTGCGTAACGATGTTAAAGACATCAGCGTCAGTCCGTTCACCCTGGTGTTCCAGCACGCGGGTCTGCTCTCTGCGGCGGCGGTGATGAACGCAGTTATTCTGACGGCGGTGCTGTCAGCGGGTAACTCCGGTATGTATGCGTCTACTCGTATGCTGTACACCCTGGCGTGTGACGGTAAAGCGCCGCGCATTTTCGCTAAACTGTCGCGTGGTGGCGTGCCGCGTAATGCGCTGTATGCGACGACGGTGATTGCCGGTCTGTGCTTCCTGACCTCCATGTTTGGCAACCAGACGGTATACCTGTGGCTGCTGAACACCTCCGGGATGACCGGTTTTATCGCCTGGCTGGGGATTGCCATTAGCCACTATCGCTTCCGTCGCGGTTACGTATTGCAGGGACACGACATTAACGATCTGCCGTACCGTTCAGGTTTCTTCCCATTGGGGCCGATCTTCGCATTCATTCTGTGTCTGATTATCACTTTGGGCCAGAACTACGAAGCGTTCCTGAAAGATACCATTGACTGGGGCGGCGTAGCGGCAACGTATATTGGTATCCCGCTGTTCCTGATTATTTGGTTCGGCTACAAGCTGATTAAAGGAACACACTTCGTACGTTACAGCGAAATGAAGTTCCCGCAGAACGATAAGAAATAAGTTTCCTCCCTTCCTTGCTAAGCCCTCTCAACCGAGAGGGCTTTTTCAATTCCATTTCCCTGACAAATCATGCGGATATAAAATTTAACATTTGGATTGATAATTGTTATCGTTTGCATTATCGTTACGCCGCAATCAAAAAAGGCTGACAAATCAGAGGCTCTTCCGGCTTTCTGGGATGATCACCTGCATACAAATAAGTCCACCGCGATGCTGCCGTACGCAAGGGGACATGAAGAAGATGTGAGCGATAACCCATTTTATTTTCGTAGTTACCTCATGGAGATATGGAATGTTTAGGTTGAACCCTTTCGTACGGGTCGGGCTGTGTTTGTCCGCTATTTCTTGTGCATGGCCTGTGTTAGCGGTCGATGATGATGGCGAAACGATGGTTGTCACTGCATCTTCCGTTGAACAAAACCTTAAAGATGCACCTGCCAGTATCAGCGTCATTACCCAGGAAGACCTGCAGCGAAAACCGGTACAGAATCTGAAGGATGTCCTCAAAGAAGTGCCTGGCGTACAACTGACGAACGAAGGGGATAACCGTAAGGGCGTTAGTATTCGTGGTCTGGACAGCAGCTACACCCTGATTCTCGTCGACGGTAAACGCGTTAACTCCCGCAATGCCGTCTTCCGCCACAATGATTTCGATCTGAACTGGATCCCGGTCGATTCCATCGAACGTATTGAAGTGGTCCGTGGCCCGATGTCGTCGCTGTACGGTTCCGATGCGCTCGGCGGTGTAGTGAATATCATCACCAAAAAAATCGGTCAGAAATGGTCGGGTACCGTTACCGTCGATACCACCATTCAGGAACATCGCGATCGCGGTGATACCTATAACGGTCAGTTCTTTACCAGCGGACCATTAATTGATGGTGTGCTGGGAATGAAAGCTTACGGCAGCCTGGCAAAACGTGAAAAGGATGACCCGCAAAACTCAACGACCACCGATACCGGAGAAACGCCGCGTATTGAAGGATTCTCCAGCCGCGACGGCAATGTGGAATTTGCCTGGACACCGAATCAAAATCACGATTTTACTGCCGGATACGGTTTCGACCGTCAGGATCGTGATTCCGACTCGCTGGACAAAAACCGCCTGGAACGCCAGAACTACTCCGTCAGCCATAATGGGCGTTGGGATTACGGCACCAGCGAACTGAAATACTACGGTGAGAAAGTCGAGAACAAAAACCCTGGCAACAGCAGCCCGATAACTTCCGAAAGCAATACGGTCGACGGCAAATACACGTTGCCGCTGACGGCGATTAATCAGTTTCTCACGGTTGGCGGTGAATGGCGTCACGACAAACTTAGCGATGCGGTGAACCTGACCGGGGGAACCAGTTCCAAAACGTCTGCCAGCCAGTACGCGCTGTTTGTGGAAGATGAATGGCGGATCTTCGAGCCGCTGGCGCTGACGACCGGCGTACGTATGGACGATCATGAAACCTACGGTGAACACTGGAGTCCGCGTGCCTACCTGGTTTATAACGCCACCGACACCGTAACGGTGAAAGGGGGCTGGGCGACGGCATTTAAAGCACCTTCTCTGTTGCAACTTAGCCCTGACTGGACGAGCAATTCCTGCCGTGGCGCATGTAAGATTGTGGGTAGCCCGGATCTGAAACCAGAAACCAGCGAAAGTTGGGAACTGGGGCTTTACTACATGGGCGAAGACGGCTGGCTGGAAGGGGTTGAATCCAGCGTGACCGTTTTCCGTA
Source organism: Escherichia sp. WS3227_2 (assembly GCF_046486495.1). Lineage (NCBI taxonomy): Bacteria > Pseudomonadati > Pseudomonadota > Gammaproteobacteria > Enterobacterales > Enterobacteriaceae > Escherichia > Escherichia sp. WS3227_2. Next base: position 200,398 of record NZ_JBJQLG010000006.1, on the reverse strand, counting down.
ACGATGTGAAAGATCGTATCAGCATCAGCCGTACGTCTGACGTCAACGCTGCACCGGGCTACCAAAACTTTGTTGGTTTTACAGCGAACGGTGTGCCGGTATTCAGCTACTACAACGTTAACAAAGCACGTATTCAGGGCGTGGAAACCGAGCTGAAAATTCCGTTCAACGATGAATGGAAACTGTCACTCAACTACACCTACAACGATGGTCGTGATGTCAGCAACGGCGAAAACAAACCGCTATCCGATCTGCCGTTCCATACTGCTAACGGTACGCTGGACTGGAAACCGCTGGCGCTGGAAGACTGGTCATTCTATGTTTCTGGTCACTATACCGGGCAGAAACGAGCCGACAGCGCGACGGCTAAAACACCGGGCGGTTATACCATCTGGAATACCGGTACGGCCTGGCAGGTGACTAAAGACGTCAAACTGCGCGCAGGCGTGCTGAACCTTGGCGACAAGGATCTCAGTCGTGACGACTACAGCTATAACGAAGACGGACGTCGTTACTTTATGGCAGTGGATTATCGCTTCTGATGAGAAGATGCCCGGCGAACCGGGCGGACTTTCACTTCAGTAAATATTGCGCATGGAAGCGCAAATGATCCTCTATAAAAGAGGCGATGAAGTAGTAACTGTGATCATATCCCGGCTGAATACGCAGCGTCATCGGCCACGCTTTCTGGCGCGCGGCTTCTGCCAGCACTGCGGGTTGCAGCTGGTCGGCAAGAAACTGATCATTATCACCCTGATCGATAAGCGTCGGGATCGCATCCTGCGCGTTACTGGCATACATCAGCGCGCAACTGTCCCATTCCAGCCATGCATTTTTGTCCTCACCTAAATAGGTGCTAAACGCTTTGATTCCCCACGGGACGCTGCACGGATTCACAATTGGCGCAAAGGCGGAAACGCTGGTGTATTTGCCCGGGTTTTTCAGCGCCATAATCAGCGCACCGTGACCACCCATTGAATGACCGCTAATGGCGCAGCGGTCGCTGACATTAAATTGCGACTGAACCAGCGCCGGTAATTCATCGCGCAGATAATCATACATCCGGTAATGCGTCGCCCAAGGCGGTTGCGTGGCGTTAAGATAAAACCCCGCGCCCTGGCCTAAATCGTAGCCATCGTCGTTGGCAACCTGTTCGCCGCGCGGGCTGGTGTCTGGCATTACCAGTACAATCCCCAGTTCTGCCGCCACGCGCTGGGCACCCGCCTTGGTGGTGAAGTTCTCGTCATTGCAGGTTAATCCGGAAAGCCAGTACAGCACTGGAGGCGGGGTGTGATCACGAGGTGGTGGGAGAAAGATACTGAACGTCATCGGGCAGTTTAAGGTACTGGAGTCGTGTCGCCAGCGTTGCTGCCAGCCTTCAAAACAGCGGTGCTCTTCGAGCATTTCCATGCGTGGCTCCTTGTTGTGTTGTTTGCAATTTCTTCATCATACCGTTTATTCAATGTGCTGTGAGTAACTTTCACTTCCGTATTTGCATAACGATGTTTTAACATCTGCTGATGAAAGGCAGCGGCAATTACAATAATTATCGCTGTGAATACTGGATTATGTGCGCCGCCTCACGCACAATAATCAGGCTGTAAATCAGCTTAATAACTTTGCCCCCACGCAGGGCGGAGGCGTCACACCTGCAGGAGAAATCATAAATGCCATCACTCAGTAAAGAAGCGGCCCTGGTTCATGAAGCGTTAGTTGCGCGAGGACTGGAAACACCGCTGCGCCCGCCCGTGCATGAAATGGATAACGAAACGCGCAAAAGCCTTATTGCTGGTCATATGACCGAAATCATGCAGCTGCTGAATCTCGACCTGGCTGATGACAGTTTGATGGAAACGCCGCATCGCATCGCTAAAATGTATGTCGATGAAATTTTCTCCGGTCTGGATTACGCCAATTTCCCGAAAATCACCCTCATTGAAAACAAAATGAAGGTCGATGAAATGGTCACCGTGCGCGATATCACCCTGACCAGCACCTGTGAACACCATTTTGTTACCATCGATGGCAAAGCGACGGTGGCTTATATCCCGAAAGATTCGGTGATCGGTCTGTCAAAAATTAACCGCATCGTGCAGTTCTTTGCCCAGCGCCCACAGGTACAGGAACGTCTGACCCAGCAAATTCTCATTGCGCTACAAACGCTGCTGGGCACCAATAACGTGGCTGTCTCTATCGACGCGGTGCATTACTGCGTGAAAGCGCGCGGCATCCGCGATGCAACCAGTGCCACGACAACGACCTCTCTTGGTGGATTGTTCAAATCCAGTCAGAATACGCGCCATGAGTTTCTGCGCGCTGTGCGTCATCACAACTGATTAAAAGGCAGGAGCCATGGAGCGCAACGTCACGCTCGATTTTGTTCGCGGCGTCGCCATTCTGGGGATCCTGCTATTAAACATCAGCGCCTTTGGGCTACCAAAGGCGGCTTATCTCAATCCCGCCTGGTACGGCGCTATTACGCCGCAGGATGCATGGACCTGGGCATTTCTCGATCTCATCGGCCAGGTGAAATTCCTCACGCTTTTTGCGCTGCTGTTTGGTGCGGGCCTGCAAATGTTGCTGCCCCGTGGCAGACGCTGGATCCAGTCGCGGTTAACGCTGTTAGTCTTGCTGGGCTTTATTCACGGTTTATTGTTCTGGGACGGCGATATTCTGCTGGCTTACGGTCTGGTGGGCTTAATCTGCTGGCGGCTGGTTCGCGATGCGCCATCAGTAAAAAGCCTGTTTAATACCGGCGTCATGCTTTATCTGGTGGGGCTTGGCGTTTTGCTGTTATTGGGGTTGATTTCCGATAGCCAGACCAGCCGCGCCTGGACACCTGATGCATCGGCTATTTTGTATGAAAAATACTGGAAGCTTCACGGCGGCGTTGAAGCGATCGGTAATCGTGCCGATGGTGTTGGCAACAGTTTACTGGCACTGGGCGCACAGTATGGCTGGCAACTGGCAGGGATGATGCTCATTGGTGCGGCGCTGATGCGCAGCGGCTGGCTGAAAGGGCAGTTCAGCTTACGTCACTATCGTCGTACTGGTTTTGTGCTGGTGGCGATTGGGGTGATCATTAACCTTCCTGCTATCGCCCTGCAATGGCGGCTGGACTGGGCGTATCGCTGGTGCGCCTTCTTACTTCAGATGCCGCGGGAACTGAGTGCGCCGTTTCAGGCGATTGGCTATGCGTCGCTGTTTTATGGCTTCTGGCCGCAATTAAGCCGCTTTAAGCTGGTACTGGCAATCGCCTGCGTCGGACGGATGGCACTGACCAACTATCTATTGCAAACGCTGATTTGTACCACGCTTTTTTACCACCTCGGTTTGTTTATGCTGTTTGACCGTCTGGAGCTGCTGGCGTTTGTTATTCCGGTATGGCTGGCGAATATCCTCTTCTCTGTTATCTGGCTGCGTTACTTCCGCCAGGGGCCGGTGGAATGGCTCTGGCGTCAGTTAACTTTGCGTGCTGCCGGACCGGCAATATCTAAAACATCAAGATAACGATCTGGATCACATTCGTTAACAAAATGGCTGTAACCGTTTCCATTGCTGTGACTCGATTCACGAAGTCCTGTATTCAGTGCTGACAAAATAGCCGCCAGCAAGCAGTCATTTACTGCAATCTCATAACAGGTAGTGAATATGATCACCATTCGTGATGTAGCGCGTCAGGCTGGCGTCTCTGTGGCAACGGTTTCCCGAGTGCTCAATAACAGCACGCTGGTCAGTGCCGACACGCGTGAAGCAGTAATGAAAGCCGTGAGTGAGCTGGATTATCGACCAAACGCCAATGCCCAGGCGCTGGCAACTCAGGTTAGCGACACCATTGGCGTGGTGGTGATGGACGTTTCTGATGCGTTTTTCGGCGCGCTGGTAAAAGCGGTGGATCTGGTCGCCCAGCAGCATCAGAAATACGTGCTAATCGGCAATAGCTATCATGAAGCGGAAAAAGAGCGTCACGCCATTGAGGTGTTAATTCGCCAGCGTTGTAATGCATTGATTGTTCACTCAAAAGCATTGAGTGACGATGAACTGGCGCAATTTATGGATAACATTCCCGGTATGGTGTTAATCAACCGCGTTGTGCCGGGGTACGCCCATCGTTGCGTTTGCCTGGATAATCTCAGCGGTGCCCGAATGGCGACGCGCATGTTGCTGAATAACGGTCATCAACGTATTGGTTATCTTTCTTCCAGCCACGGCATTGAAGATGACGCCATGCGTAAAGCAGGCTGGATGAGTGCGTTGAAAGAGCAGGATATTATTCCGCCGGAAAGCTGGATTGGCACTGGTACGCCGGACATGCCGGGCGGTGAGGCGGCGATGGTTGAACTGCTGGGGCGCAATCTACAACTTACCGCTGTATTTGCTTATAACGACAATATGGCTGCTGGCGCACTGACAGCATTAAAAGATAATGGCATTGCGATTCCGTTACATCTCTCAATCATCGGTTTCGATGATATTCCCATCGCCCGTTACACCGACCCGCAATTAACGACCGTACGTTATCCCATTGCTTCAATGGCGAAATTAGCCACCGAACTGGCCTTGCAGGGGGCAGCAGGCAATATTGATCCTCGTGCCAGCCACTGTTTTATGCCGACGTTAGTGCGTCGCCATTCTGTCGCAACACGCCAGAATGCGGCGGCGATCACTAACTCAACAAATCTGGCGATGTAACCGCTTTCAATCTGTGAGTGATTTCACAGTATCTTAACAATGCGATAGCTATGATTGCACCGTTTTAACGTTGTAACCCGTATGTAACAGTGAATAATCACTTTCACCGAGGTAATAGCGTCATAACAACAATTAAAGCCGTTTTCTGGAGCGTTACCGGGCATGGAAGAACGAATTTTAAAAAGTGAGCTTCGGCGTTCAGTAACACTTCATTAACTCTACTGCCCCGCCGAGCATTTATCTCAAGCACTACCCTGCATAAGAAAAACCGGAGATACCATGAATAAGAAGGTGTTAACCCTGTCTGCTGTGATGGCCAGCATGTTATTCGGTGCCGCTGCACACGCTGCTGATACTCGCATTGGTGTAACAATCTACAAGTACGACGATAACTTTATGTCTGTGGTGCGCAAGGCTATTGAGCAAGATGCGAAAGCCGCGCCAGATGTTCAGCTGCTGATGAATGATTCTCAGAATGACCAGTCCAAGCAGAACGATCAGATCGACGTATTGCTGGCGAAAGGGGTGAAGGCACTGGCAATCAACCTGGTTGACCCGGCAGCTGCGGGTACGGTGATTGAGAAAGCGCGTGGGCAAAACGTGCCGGTGGTTTTCTTCAACAAAGAACCGTCTCGTAAGGCGCTGGATAGCTACGACAAAGCCTACTACGTTGGCACTGACTCCAAAGAGTCCGGCATTATTCAGGGCGATTTGATTGCTAAACACTGGGCGGCGAATCAGGGGTGGGATCTGAACAAAGACGGTCAGATTCAGTTCGTACTGCTGAAAGGTGAGCCGGGCCATCCGGATGCAGAAGCACGTACCACTTACGTGATTAAAGAATTGAACGACAAAGGCATCAAAACTGAACAGTTACAGTTAGATACCGCTATGTGGGATACCGCTCAGGCGAAAGATAAGATGGATGCCTGGCTGTCTGGCCCGAACGCCAACAAAATCGAAGTGGTTATCGCCAACAACGATGCGATGGCAATGGGCGCGGTAGAAGCACTTAAAGCACACAACAAGTCCAGCATTCCGGTGTTTGGCGTCGATGCGCTGCCAGAAGCGCTGGCGCTGGTGAAATCCGGTGCACTGGCGGGCACCGTACTGAACGATGCTAACAACCAGGCGAAAGCGACCTTTGATTTGGCGAAAAACCTGGCCGATGGCAAAGGTGCGGCTGATGGCACCAACTGGAAAATCGACAACAAAGTGGTCCGCGTACCTTATGTTGGCGTAGATAAAGACAACCTGGCTGAATTCAGCAAGAAATAAGACTGATTGGGCGCAGTCTATTACTGCGCCCTTATTGTATGACCAACAAGGTAAAATTATATGGTCAGCTCAACGACTCCGTCCTCCGGGGAATACTTGTTGGAAATGAGCGGTATCAACAAGTCCTTTCCTGGTGTTAAGGCACTTGATAACGTTAATTTAAAAGTCCGGCCACATTCTATCCATGCATTAATGGGGGAAAACGGTGCAGGAAAATCGACATTATTAAAATGCCTGTTTGGTATTTATCAAAAAGACTCCGGCACCATTTTATTCCAGGGTAAAGAGATCGATTTCCATTCTGCCAAAGAAGCACTGGAAAATGGTATTTCGATGGTACACCAGGAGTTAAACCTGGTATTACAACGTTCGGTGATGGACAACATGTGGCTGGGGCGATATCCCACCAAAGGTATGTTTGTCGATCAGGACAAAATGTACCGTGAAACCAAAGCGATTTTTGATGAACTGGATATTGATATCGATCCGCGTGCGCGCGTCGGCACATTATCCGTTTCGCAAATGCAGATGATCGAAATCGCCAAAGCGTTTTCCTATAACGCGAAAATTGTGATTATGGATGAACCGACTTCTTCGTTAACCGAAAAAGAAGTTAATCATCTGTTCACTATTATCCGTAAATTAAAAGAGCGCGGCTGCGGTATTGTTTATATCTCGCATAAAATGGAAGAAATCTTCCAGTTATGTGATGAAGTCACCGTATTGCGCGACGGTCAGTGGATCGCCACCGAGCCGCTGGCAGGGCTGACGATGGACAAGATCATCGCCATGATGGTTGGGCGTTCTCTTAACCAGCGTTTCCCTGACAAAGAAAACAGGCCGGGCGAAGTCATCCTCGAGGTGCGTAACCTGACGTCACTGCGCCAGCCGTCGATCCGTGATGTCTCGTTTGATCTGCATAAAGGGGAGATCCTCGGTATTGCCGGGCTGGTGGGGGCGAAACGTACCGATATTGTTGAGACGTTATTTGGTATTCGCGAGAAATCGGCTGGCACTATTACGTTGCACGGCAAAAAGATCAATAACCATAATGCCAACGAAGCCATAAACCACGGATTTGCACTGGTAACTGAAGAGCGCCGCTCAACGGGAATTTATGCCTATCTGGATATCGGTTTTAACTCGTTAATTTCCAATATTCGCAACTACAAAAATAAAGTTGGTTTACTGGATAATTCGCGGATGAAAAGCGATACCCAGTGGGTGATTGATTCGATGCGGGTAAAAACACCGGGGCATCGGACGCAAATTGGTTCGCTCTCCGGCGGTAATCAGCAAAAGGTGATTATTGGTCGCTGGCTACTAACGCAACCAGAAATATTAATGCTCGATGAACCGACGCGCGGTATTGATGTCGGAGCGAAGTTTGAGATCTATCAGTTAATTGCCGAACTGGCGAAGAAAGGCAAAGGGATTATTATTATCTCCTCTGAAATGCCTGAGTTGTTAGGGATAACAGACCGTATTCTGGTCATGAGCAATGGTCTCGTTTCCGGAATTGTCGATACAAAAACAACAACGCAAAACGAAATTCTGCGTCTTGCGTCTTTGCACCTTTAAGATTAGGGGCTTCCCATGAGTGCGTTAAATAAGAAAAGTTTTCTTACTTACCTGAAAGAGGGCGGTATTTACGTCGTTCTTTTAGTTTTGCTGGCAATTATTATTTTCCAGGACCCAACATTTTTAAGTCTGTTGAACTTAAGTAATATTCTCACCCAGTCATCGGTGCGTATTATTATCGCGCTCGGTGTGGCAGGGTTGATTGTCACCCAGGGGACCGACCTTTCTGCAGGTCGCCAGGTGGGGCTGGCGGCAGTAGTAGCGGCGACGTTATTGCAGTCCATGGATAACGCCAACAAAGTGTTCCCGGAAATGGCGACGATGCCGATTGCGCTGGTTATTCTGATTGTCTGTGCCATTGGTGCGGTGATCGGTTTGATCAACGGTCTGATTATCGCCTATCTCAACGTGACGCCGTTCATTACCACGCTCGGCACGATGATCATCGTCTATGGCATCAACTCGCTCTATTACGACTTTGTCGGGGCGTCGCCGATTTCTGGTTTCGACAGTGGCTTCTCTACCTTTGCTCAGGGCTTTGTCGCGCTGGGGAGTTTCCGTCTCTCTTACATCACCTTCTACGCGTTGATTGCGGTGGCGTTCGTCTGGGTGTTGTGGAACAAAACCCGCTTCGGTAAGAACATTTTTGCCATTGGCGGTAACCCGGAAGCGGCAAAAGTATCTGGTGTCAACGTCGGCCTGAACCTGCTGATGATCTACGCGTTGTCTGGCGTGTTCTATGCCTTTGGCGGGATGTTAGAAGCCGGACGTATCGGCTCTGCCACCAACAACCTCGGCTTTATGTATGAGCTGGATGCTATCGCGGCGTGCGTGGTAGGCGGTGTATCGTTCAGCGGCGGTGTGGGGACGGTGATTGGCGTGGTGACCGGGGTAATTATCTTTACGGTCATTAACTATGGCCTGACGTACATCGGCGTAAACCCATACTGGCAGTACATCATCAAAGGGGCGATTATTATCTTCGCCGTGGCACTGGATTCACTGAAATACGCGCGTAAGAAATGATGTGAATGTGGGTATTGCCGGATGCGCCGCATCCGGCAATCGGTGCCAAATGCCGGATGCGTCTCTGGTTTTACAACGTTACCGGGTGTTCTTTCTCTCCCTTCTTAAACTTCACTTCTCCGAGATCAATACAACCCACCGGGCAGACGTGACCGCAAAGCAGACAACCGACGCATTTCTCGGTATTACAATGCGGTGTACGGGTTTTCTCGCTCCATTCCATCGCCTGGTGACCGCCGTCGTAACAGGAAATATAACAGCGTCCACAGCCAACACATTTATCAAGATTGATATGGGGATAGACAATATAACTGCGGTCTAAATCTTCCGCTGGGACAATATTGTGATTCGCCAGACCCACCATCTCCTGCAACGAATCAAATCCCTGATCGGCGAGATAATGCGACAACCCGCTCGCCATATCTTCCACTATCCGATAGCCGTACTGCATAATGCCGGTGGTCACCTGTAACGTTGCTGCGCCGAGCAATAAAAACTCCGCCGCATCCTCCCAGGTTTCAATGCCGCCGATACCGCTGATCGGGAAATTGCGCAGTTCTGGATGGGTGCGCATTTGCTGAATAAAGCGCAGGGCGATCGGTTTCACTGCTTTACCGGAATAACCGGAAATACTCGATTTACCGTTAACGATCGGCATACCAATTTTCTGATTAAGATCGATATTGGTGATTGATTTAACGGTGTTAATCGCCGCAATGCCATCTGCGCCGCCACGCTTCGCTGCCAGCGCCACTTCGCACATATCACCGATGTTCGGCGTCATCTTCGCCAGCATTGGCAGCGTGGAACCACGTTTCACTGCACGACAATATTTTTCTACCAGCTCCGGGCTTTGCCCGACATCGCTACCCATCGCATGAGAAGTCATTTGCGGACAGGAGAAGTTACACTCGATCATATCCGCGCCAGCTTCTTGCACCAGGCGCGCCAGCTCCTCCCATTGCTGCTCATTTTCCCCCATGATCGAAGCGATCAATACTTTGTCCGGGTAATCTTCCTTCAGCCGACGCAGGGCGGCCAGATTCTCTTCCAACGGATGTTCAGCAATCTGCTCCATATTTTTGAAGCCGATAAAACCGGTATCTTCTTTCACCAGATGATCAAAACGCGGCGAGACTTCGTTGGCGATAAAAAAACCGATCGTTTTAAACACCACGCCACCCCAGCCTGTGTCGTAGGCTTTGGCACACATCTCATAGCAGTTGCCTACCGGCGAAGAAGAGAGGCAGAACGGGTTGGGAAACTTCACGCCGCAAAAAGTAATCGAAAGATCTTTCGTTAACATGAGCAAGCTCCCTCTAAATAGTGATGAATCGCCCCGGCGGCTTCTTTCCCGGTTTTCACTGCATAGACCACGGTTTTGTCACCCTCAACAATATCGCCAGCAGCAAAGACTTGCGGATCGCGGGTCTGATAATTTTGTGTTTTGATGGTGTTACGCTGCGGCTCTAACTCCGCAAAGGCATCCAGTCTGGCATGCTGACCGACGGCGAGAATAATTTTATCTGCCGCCATCGTCAGTTCGCCCGGTAACCGTACATGCTTAAACGTGACTTTATTGCCTTCCACGGCTACTGGCGTGAATCCATCGATGATCGAAACGCCCAGCTCCCGAGCGCTGGCAAACTCTTTTTCGCTTGCCGGAAACTCATCTAACTCTTCACGCGCTACGCAAGTTACTGCCTGACAGCCGAGAACTTTCAGCGTGCTGGCTACGTCCATCGCGACATCACCGCCGCCGATAATTAATGCGCTTTGTGGAATGCTGATATCGCCTTGCGCCTGTCGTGCACGTTGCAAGAAGTCGACGGCAATCTCAACGTCGCTATGCTCAAACAGTGGTAGCCCCGAACCGCTTGATAACCCCACGGTGACCAGTACCGCGCGGTTTTCCGCTTTCAGTTGCTCCAGGGTGAGTGTGTTACCGATTTCGTTATTGCACTTAATGGTCACGCCCATTTTTTCAATACGGGCGATTTCTGCATCCAGTACTGATTGCGGTAACCGGAATTGCGGAATGCCGTTACGCAACCAGCCACCGGGTTGTGCTTCTTTCTCATAGATCGTGACGTCATAACCCTGGTTTGTCAGTGTCACACTGGCCTGCAATCCGGCAGGACCCGCGCCAATAATGGCGACTTTGCCGAGCGTTTTAGTACCGGGCTGATAAATTTCCATCCCAGTTTGTTGTTCAAAATCAGTAACAAAACGCTGTAAGCGACCGATATCAATGGGAGTATCAACACCGGCACGGGTACAACCGCTTTGGCATAATTTCTCCGTCGGGCACACTCTGGCACAAACGGCACCGAGGGCATTATTTTCACGAATTGTCTCGGCAGCGCCTTTAAAATTACGAAAGTAGATTGAGCGAATAAATTTCCCCGGATCGGTCTGTGCCGGGCAAGCCTGACTACAGGGAGCGTCGTGACATAATAAACAGCGAGAGGCTTCTTTAATCGCCAGTAACGGTGTAAAAGCCGGAGTGAGTTCATCCAGATAATTTTGTTGCGGCATGTGATCTTCCTTAATGCTATGAGTAATTAAGGCGAACGCTAAATATACTCGTCATACTTCAAGTTGCATGTGCTGCGTCTGCGTTCGCTCACCCCAGTCACTTACTTATGTAAGCTCCTGGGGACTCACTCACTTGTCGCCTTCCTGCAACTCGAATTATTTAGAGTATAAATATTGCGTGCTGATATTAAGGCTATGCGCGTGGGGAAATTTAAACTGTGAAAGGATTCACAAATAGCTGCGGTTCAGAATGTTATATCCGCAGCTTATTGAGTGAAGTAATAATTATTCTCAATAATTAACAGAAAAGAGAAAATATTAACGATAGAAAATAAGATAAACAATCATGCCGATAGATAAAATTCCGAAGCCGATATATGCCACCATATAAGCGAAGAAGAGTCCGGGATTTTTTGCTCGCCAGACATACACCGGTTCCGGTGCATTTTTAACCCGTTTATCAATCGCGCCTGCGCGCCAGCCTTTCCATGCTTCGCGGAAACAAAATATCGGGATAAGGAAAAAAACGGCAACGACAAAAAACTGCTGTACATCCATAACTACTTTCCTTGTTTCTTTTGTAATTCAAGTAACTGTTCGGGTGTGACGGCGGGATACCCCTGCGCATCTTCCGGCACCTGGTGCATAGCCGGAATAGGGACCAGCGGCCCTAAAAAACGCGGTTCACGTTTAAAAATATAAAGGTCAGCTAGCGCACCGAAACGGGCGGCAAATTCGCGAATACGTACTGACAGCATATCTTTCGGTGACGGTACGGCATAACACTGAGCCTGAATCCCCATATGCAGCGCAATAAATAATGCCCGCTCACAGTGGAAACGTTGGGTGATAATAATGAAATCATTAGTATCGAAAACTTTGCGTGTACGCACGATGGAATCCAGCGTACGAAAGCCTGCGTAATCGAGAACAATATCTGATGGGTCGACACCAGCAGCGATTAAATCTTTGCGCATGGTCATCGGCTCATTATAACTTTGCAATGCGTTATCGCCGCTCAGTAATAGATAATTTACCTTACCGCTGTTATAGGCATTAATCGCTCCTTGAATGCGGTAGCGATAATACTGATTAATTACGCCAGTACGATAATATTTTGCTGTTCCGAGCACCACACCGACCTGGCGGTAGGGGAGATCCTGCAATTCGTCGTAGATATAAGGCGCGGTTTTCCAGCTCATCCAGCGATCGAGGCCGAGCACAGTCAACAGCAGCAAGCCGATCAGGACTAACAGGCTGAGGAACACGCGCTTTAACATGCAGGAGACTCGATCTAAGGAAAATTTCCATCAGGCTACTTTACCCGCTGGTTTTGCGCAAGAAACGGCAAACTGTTTGCCGGGATTTTCGACACCAGGAGAGGGCTGGCAAGCCGGACAAGGCGTTCACGCCGCATCCGGCACCAGGCTTAAGCGAGAAGCACGCGGTCGATATTGTGACAGCCGAGAGCTTTCAGCGTTGCGGAGGTGGCATCCCACTGAATCAACGGCGCATCGGCTTTTTCTGCCAGAACCGCGCGCTGGATATCCGGGTAATGATAACCCTTGAGATTCAACAGAATTAACGCCCCCTGCAACGGTGGCAGAGTCGGGTTGAATGCGGCGTTTTCAGCGTAGCTGCCGCTGAAAATACGACCGTCTTTACATTCCAGCGCGACACCGCTTGGCGACTTACTGTAAGGCATGTGCGAACGGTTTGCCGCCGCAATCGCTGCCTGAGAAAGCGCATCACCCGTCAGCGCATAGCCGTGATCCTGTTCGTCCATCAGCAGCGTTTTAATCTCCAGATCTTTCGGCCCAAAGGCATCCGGCAGATAGTCACGCAGCGCGTGTGGCGCGCGGCCCGGCAGATGAATGCGCAGATCCAGACCGCTGTTCAGTTCATTCATAAACTGACGGCAGTGACCACAAGGCGTGTAGTTAACGGTGATGGATGCAAGCGCTTTTTCACCACTCAACCAGGCGTGGCTGATCGCGCTTTGTTCGGCATGAACGGTTTGCTGCATTGTCGCACCAATAAATTCCATATTGGCACCGAAATACCAGGTTCCGCTCACACCGCGCGCAATTGCGCCAACATTAAAATTCGACAATGGCGTACGCGCACAGGCCGCCGCCAGCGGAAGTAGTGCGAATGCCAGCGCGTCTTCGTCCAGCCCCGTTGCGCTCTTCAGCGATGAGACTTGCTCCCCGGTCAACAAAGCGGGGAAGTACTTGTCTGCCAGAATAGGTTCCAGTGCAGATTGCAAGTTATCCGCAAGTTGGGCAAAAGCGGTTTGAAAACGTGGATGCATGGCGTTGCCTCATAATCATGTAATGGGATAACAGTTTACGAACCCGTTATGGCTTTATATGTGATCTGAATCTCATTAATTATGCAACGCGTGAAACTTACATCAAAAATGCGCGACGCATCGCAAATTTTAGCCCATTACTGCCAGAATAATCGGGAAAAGGAACGGTGCGATCAGCGAAGTAATAATCCCGCATAACACCAGCGCCAGCGAACTAAACGCACCTTCCTGATAATCCAGCTCGGCGCAGCGCGCCGTACCGAGGGCGTGCGAGGCTGTCCCCATCGCCAGACCGCGCGCAGCTTTGGTACGAATACGCATCGCATTAAGCAATGTATGGCCAAACACAGCGCCGAGGATGCCGACGAAAATCACGCAAACTGCGCTGATTGCCGGAATACCGCCAATACTGCCGCCAACCGCCATTGCAATAGGCGTGGTGACTGATTTCGGCAGGATTGACGCGGCGATTTCCGGAGAAGCGCCCATCAACAATGCCACGGAAGTCCCCGTCACCATCGCAACCACGCTGCCGATAAAACAGATGGTGATGATCGATTTCCAGCGCGCGCGGATCTGGTGTAGCTGCTCATATAAAGGATAGGCCAGCGCGACGACCGCCGGTTGCAGCAGATCGTTTAGCACTTCGCTACCTTTAAAGTAGCTGTCGTAAGAGATGCCGGTCAGCATTAAAAAAGGAATGATCACCACCATTGCTACCAGCAACGGGTTAAGCAAGGGAAACTTATACCGTGCCGCCAGTTTGCGGGCGGCAAAAAAGACAATCAATGTCAGCGGTAATGACCACCAGATATTCGCCATCATTCTTCTGATCCTTTCTGACCTACGACTTTACGTTCACCGTGTACCAGTTGTGAACTCCAGCTCACCACCAGAAAAACCACCAGCGTACTGATTGCACAGGAAACCACTACCGGGCCAAACTGTGCGCGGAGCAAATCAAAATATTGCATGACGCCTACGCCAATCGGTACAAACAATAGCGCCATATAGCGAATCAGTACGTAGCACCCCGGATTAACCCATTTTGCCGGAAGAATTTGCAAGGCCAGCAGGACAAACAGGATCAGCATTCCGATGATGCTGCCCGGAATGGTTACCGGTAGCAGGGAAGCAATGAAAATGCCTGCATACAGGCAGGCATAAATCAGGACGAAAGCGCGTAAATATTGCCAGATAATGTTCAGTGTCTTACTCATAATCAACACCCCAGATGAGATGGATTCATCATACAATTAATTCGTAAAACGTGCTACCGATCACATTAAGAAATCAGCGCTTATTTTTTCGCTCCCCGGTATTACGCAATGAGCAGCGAACTCAGGCATACATCAAGCATAGAGAGGGATTGCAGTTTGCAGTAATCCCTCTTTGCAGACCTTTAATCCGCTGACCATAGGCGCTAACATAGCGCCTCATTTTTTTGCGGGTGATGATATGCGTGTGTTACTGGCTCCGATGGAGGGTGTACTCGACTCTCTGGTGCGTGAATTGCTGACCGAAGTTAACGACTACGATCTGTGCATCACCGAGTTTGTCCGCGTGGTGGATCAACTGCTGCCGGTAAAAGTCTTTCATCGCATTTGCCCTGAGCTACAAAACGCCAGCCGGACACCATCCGGTACGCTGGTGCGCGTGCAGTTGTTAGGCCAGTTCCCACAATGGCTGGCAGAGAACGCCGCCCGTGCAGTCGAGTTAGGTTCCTGGGGCGTGGATCTCAATTGCGGCTGCCCGTCGAAAACGGTTAACGGTAGCGGCGGTGGGGCGACGTTACTCAAAGATCCTGAACTCATCTATCAGGGTGCAAAAGCGATGCGTGAAGCTGTACCGGCGCATTTGCCCGTCAGCGTGAAAGTGCGTCTGGGCTGGGACAGCGGTGAGAAGAAATTTGAAATCGCCGATGCGGTGCAACAGGCTGGCGCTACGGAGCTGGTAGTACATGGGCGGACAAAAGAGCAGGGTTACCGCGCGGAGCATATTGACTGGCAGGCGATTGGCGAGATTCGCCAGCGGCTGAATATTCCGGTGATTGCCAACGGTGAAATCTGGGACTGGCAGAGTGCGCAACAATGCATGGCGATCAGTGGCTGTGACGCAGTGATGATTGGTCGCGGGGCGCTCAATATTCCCAACCTGAGCCGGGTGGTGAAATATAACGAACCGCGAATGCCGTGGCCGGAGGTGGTTGCTTTGCTGCAAAAATATACCCGTCTGGAAAAGCAGGGCGATACCGGGTTATATCACGTAGCGCGGATTAAACAGTGGTTGAGTTATTTGCGTAAAGAATACGATGAAGCAACGGAATTATTTCAGCATGTTCGGGTGTTGAATAATTCCCATGATATTGCAAGGGCTATTCAGGCAATTGATATCGAGAAACTCTAAGAAACCATAGTGATGTTTTTTGACAATGTGTTAGCTCTTTATCAATAGGCCGCACGGTTGTTTGGTGGCGTCAAAATCGCCGAGGCGTTCCCTGAAGGCCGGGGCAGCCCACATGGATGTGGGCTGAGGGCGCGTTTTACAGGGATGTTACCTCGCGCCCGACCCGGTAGCCGTAAGGGATAAGCCGAGGGCACCGCGCAGCGGCGATTTTGTTCGCCAGAGCCCGGGGGTGCAGGGGGCGGCGGCGATTGGTCGCCCCCTGCGCGCTCCTTGCGTCAGTGATTATATGAAGCAATGCACATGACAGGAGCGCAACAGGATGAGAGACTGAAATATTCTCGTTATTTTCGGATCTGATGACATTAATTAATTTTAAAATATCATCTTAAATACGCCAGTCACCACCAGTAGCCCAATCAGGAAAATAATCAATACAGCCCAGAGTATAATTTTCATTGGCGTTCCTTTATTTGTGAGTGCTGAATAAGTATAGGAAAAAACGAAGCCCTTTGCCGTTATCCATAAACGATTAAGATAAATCGGAAGATATCATTCACTTAGTGTATATTTTTCTGGATATGTCGTTTTATTGCTACTGATGTATTGCCACGCGAAACTAAAAAATATATCGCAACACACGGTAATCTCCGCGCACCTTTTCTTACCTGATTATTCCCCCATGAATCGTGATTCCTTTTATCCAGCCATCGCCTGTTTTCCGCTGTTACTGATGCTGGCCGGGTGTGCACCTATGCATGAAACCCGCCAGACGTTAAGCCAGCAAACGCCCGCTGCACAAGTTGACACCGCATTACCCACGGCGCTGAAAAATGGTTGGCCAGACAGCCAATGGTGGCTGGAGTATCACGATAATCAACTCACTTCCTTAATTAATAACGCACTACAGAGCGCACCGGATATGCAGGTGGCTGAACAGCGCATTCAGCTGGCTGAAGCCCAGGCGAAGGCAGTTGCCACTCAGGATGGTCCGCAGATCGACTTTTCTGCGGATATGGAGCGACAAAAAATGTCGGCAGAAGGCTTAATGGGGCCGTTTGCTCTGAACGATCCGGCCGCAGGTACGACCGGTCCGTGGTACACCAACGGTACTTTTGGCTTAACGGCGGGCTGGCATCTCGATATCTGGGGAAAGAATAGGGCGGAGGTAACTGCTCGCCTGGGAACGGTTAAAGCACGGGCGGCGGAACGCGAGCAAACCCGCCAATTGCTGGCTGGCAGCGTAGCCCGCCTGTACTGGGAGTGGCAAACCCAGGCGGCGTTAAACACTGTCTTACAGCAAATCGAAAAAGAGCAGAACACCATTATCGCCACCGATCGCCAGCTATATCAGAACGGGATTACTTCTTCAGTTGAAGGTGTGGAAACCGATATTAATGCCAGCAAAACCCGGCAGCAGCTCAACGATGTCGCGGGGAAAATGAAAATTATTGAGGCACGGTTAAGTGCACTTACAAATCACCAGACAAAGGCATTGAAGCTTAATCCGGTCGCGTTGCCGAAAGTGGCAAGCCAGCTTCCTGATGAACTGGGGTACTCCTTACTGGCCCGGCGGGCAGATTTGCAGGCGGCGCACTGGTACGTTGAGTCATCGTTAAGCACTATTGATGCGGCAAAAGCGGCATTTTATCCTGACATCAACCTGATGGCCTTCCTGCAACAGGATGCGTTGCACTTAAGCGATCTGTTCCGTCATTCCGCGCAGCAAATGGGCGTTACGGCAGGCCTGACGCTACCCATTTTCGATAGTGGTCGTCTTAACGCCAACCTCGATATCGCAAAAGCCGAAAGCAACTTGTCTATCGCCAGCTACAACAAAGCGGTGGTTGAAGCGGTGAATGACGTGGCGCGGGCAGCCAGTCAGGTTCAGACACTGGCGGAGAAAAACCAGCATCAGGCGCAAATTGAGCGCGATGCCTTGCGTGTAGTAGGTCTTGCGCAGGCGCGCTTTAACGCGGGCATCATTGCCGGTTCCCGCGTCAGCGAAGCCAGAATCCCGGCGCTTCGCGAGCGGGCCAATGGCCTGTTATTGCAAGGGCAGTGGCTGGATGCCTCCATTCAACTCACTGGTGCGTTGGGCGGGGGTTACAAACGCTGATGATATACGTCTTCTATACTTAACGTTTATTCAGCGTTAAGTGGAGAACTCGATGGCACAGGTCGCGATTATTACCGCCTCCGATTCGGGGATCGGCAAAGAGTGCGCGTTATTACTGGCGCAGCAGGGGTTTGATATTGGCATTACCTGGCACTCTGATGAAGAAGGGGCAAAAGATACCGCGCGTGAGGTAGTTAGCCACGGCGTACGTGCGGAGATCGTGCAGCTGGATCTCGGCAATCTACCAGAAGGGGCACTGGCGCTGGAGAAACTCATTCAACGGCTGGGGCGTATTGATGTGCTGGTGAATAATGCGGGCGCAATGACCAAAGCGCCGTTTCTTGATATGGCTTTTGATGAGTGGCGCAAGATTTTTACCGTTGATGTCGATGGTGCATTTTTATGCTCGCAAATTGCGGCCCGTCAGATGGTGAAACAAGGGCAGGGCGGCCGCATCATCAACATTACGTCGGTACATGAACATACGCCGTTGCCGGATGCCAGCGCCTACACAGCCGCTAAACATGCGCTCGGCGGGCTAACCAAAGCGATGGCGCTGGAGCTGGTCAGGCATAAGATTTTGGTGAACGCAGTCGCGCCTGGGGCGATTGCCACGCCAATGAACGGCATGGATGATGGCGACGTGAAGCCCGACGCGGAGCCTTCGATTCCTCTGCGGCGTTTTGGCGCAACGCATGAGATTGCCAGCCTGGTGGTGTGGCTTTGTTCGGAGGGCGCAAATTACACCACCGGGCAGTCGTTGATAGTGGATGGCGGCTTTATGTTGGCGAATCCACAGTTCAACCCAGAATAGCGCAGTGAGGTGCGTGGATATTTCATTGGGTTAGGCCAGATAAGACACGCCAGCGTCGCATCAGGCATGGAACACCCGGTGCCGGGTGTGGCGTGAATGCTTATCTGTGGCAACTGCTTTACGCCTGATTATCCGGCTTTTTCTTCCCGCGCCGTTTCAGCCACCAGCGCACGCCTACCACCAGAACCACGACCAGAATCAACCAGACCCAGTGCTTCAAATGCTGGTCGAGATTGTGCAACCACGGCGCAATCACCTGACCACCAGCGTAACCGATAGTTGTAAAAATCAACGCCCAGGCAAATGCGCCAAGGATATTCAGTGGCAGAAAGATTTTCGGCGGCAGCTGGCTGGCACCAATCAGCGTCGGGCCAATCACCCTAAAGCCATACATAAAACGCGTACCAATGACAAACAGATACGGATGGCGCTGGATAAGTTTCTGCGCCCGCTCAATTTTATCCTGATGTTTCGAGAAACGGCGTAATAGCTTGCCGCCAAAGCGCCGCCCGCACAGATAAAGCACCTGGTCGCCAATCATGCCGCCAAGCGCCACAGAAAGTACCACCAGCGGGAACTTTAATAGCCCCTGATGTGCCGCAACGCCTCCCAGCAAAGTCACGGTTTCACCTTCCGCCAGGCTACCGATCACCAGCGCGGCATAACCATATTGTGAGATGAGTGTATTGAGATCCATAGGCCAGTCTGTCTCCCTTTGCTTGCCTGTAAGCATACACCCTGTGAATAGTTCACGCTGAAAAAGGACGTACATCAGACGGTGCAAATTACATGAGCGAACAAAAAATAATCACAAGCTGACTTATACTTGAACTGTCAGGTTCATGAACTCACAACAAGGGGGCGGTATGAGCCATGTCTGGGGACTGTTTTCCCATCCCGATCGTGAAATGCAGGTGATTAATCGCGAAAACGAAACGATTTCTCATCACTACACCCACCACGTTTTGCTGATGGCGGCGATTCCGGTGATTTGCGCCTTCATTGGCACCACACAAATTGGCTGGAATTTTGGCGATGGCACTATCCTGAAGTTATCCTGGTTTACCGGACTGGCGCTGGCTGTCTTGTTTTATGGCGTTATGCTGGCTGGGGTCGCGGTGATGGGGCGGGTCATCTGGTGGATGGCGCGCAATTATCCGCAGCGTCCGTCACTTGCGCACTGCATGGTCTTTGCGGGCTACGTTGCAACTCCGCTGTTTTTAAGCGGTCTGGTGGCGCTTTATCCGCTGGTCTGGTTGTGTGCGCTGGTCGGCACGGTGGCGCTGTTTTACACCGGCTACCTGCTTTATCTCGGTATTCCGAGCTTCCTGAATATCAACAAAGAGGAAGGCCTTAGCTTCTCCAGTTCGACGCTGGCGATTGGCGTGCTGGTGCTGGAAGTGCTGCTCGCCCTTACCGTTATACTATGGGGCTACGGTTATCGTTTGTTCTAGAAAGTTCTTTTGCGCTGCATTGCTGGCGTAAATGTCAGCAATGCAGCATTTCCTCACGATTCTCCTTTGACGATCGCACTTTTTGCTCGTTATGATGGCGTCGCTAGCCTCAGTAAATCCTTACTCCGGCGGTGCGCAACCTGTGCGCGTGAACCACTATCTGAATGCTCATCATGCCGAAATTTCGAGTTTCTTTATTTAGCCTGGCCCTGATGCTGGCTGTGCCTTTTGCACCGCAGGCCGTTGCGAAAACGGCAGCCGCTACCACCGCTTCACAGCCGGAAATTGCCTCCGGTAGCGCGATGATTGTTGATCTGAATACCAACAAAGTGATCTATTCGAACCACCCGGATCTGGTGCGTCCGATTGCGTCTATCAGCAAATTAATGACCGCGATGGTTGTGCTGGATGCGCGACTGCCGCTGGATGAAAAACTAAAAGTGGATATCAGCCAGACGCCGGAGATGAAAGGGGTCTATTCGCGCGTACGACTGAACAGCGAAATCAGCCGTAAAGATATGCTGTTGCTGGCGTTGATGTCTTCAGAAAACCGCGCGGCGGCAAGCCTTGCGCACCATTATCCCGGTGGTTACAAAGCCTTTATTAAGGCGATGAATGCGAAAGCGAAATCGCTCGGAATGAACAATACGCGCTTTGTTGAACCGACCGGATTGTCGGTGCATAACGTTTCAACTGCCCGTGACTTAACCAAACTGCTCATTGCCAGCAAACAATATCCGTTGATCGGTCAGTTAAGTACTACCCGGGAAGATATGGCAACCTTCTCTAACCCGACGTATACGCTGCCGTTCCGCAATACTAATCATCTGGTGTATCGCGATAACTGGAATATTCAGTTAACCAAAACCGGCTTTACCAATGCGGCGGGCCATTGTCTGGTGATGCGTACGGTTATCAATAATAAACCGGTGGCGCTGGTAGTAATGGACGCGTTTGGCAAATATACCCATTTTGCCGATGCCAGCCGCCTGCGTACCTGGATTGAAACCGGTAAAGTGATGCCTGTTCCGGCAGCAGCGTTGAGCTATAAAAAACAAAAAGCCGCCCAGATGGCGGCGGCGGGGCAGACGGCACAGAACGATTAAATGAATGACGGATGGCGATACTCTGCCATCCGTAATTTTTACTCCACTTCCTGCCAGTTTTTCCGCTTACTGGTTTTACCGATCCCCGGATTCATGCTGTTGGTCGGATCGTTCTCGCGATAGAACTTCTGCAACGTCTCCGGTGCTTTATACAAATGACCGACGTTATGCTCGGCAGGGTATTGCGCGCCGCGCTGCTGAAGCAGTTCCAGCATCTGTTCTTTCAACGCATGCACATCCACGCCTTTTTTAACGATGTAATCCTGATGGAAGACATAGCACATAAAATGGCCGTAATAGAGCTTGTGCACCAGTTGGCTGTCGATCTCCGGCGGTAAATGTTCAAACCACTCGGTGTCGTTACGCCGCAGAGCGATATCCAGCGCCAGAATGTCTTCGACTTCATCGGAATGCACCGCCTGATAACGAATTGCTGCGCCCGCAGCGGCGAAACGGTGTAAAAACGCTTTGCTGCCTTCCTCCGGCGTACAGACAAAGAAATCGCCTTCGGCCTGTTTGAAATAATCCACCAGCCACGATTTGGCTTCGCCCACGCCATCGCCCGCCATTTTTAACAGCAGATGATGCTCGTATTTATCGCGCCAGTTTTTCATGCGCGGCGGTAAATGGCTGGGGAACAGGTGACCGAATTTTTGCATCGCACGGTCAGTAAAATGCGGACGGAAGAATTTCACTTTCTCCAGCATCGCATCGGTGCGTCCCTTGAGATTAAAGAAGAACGGCATCTTGTCGGTGCCTAACTTATCAATCATCAGGAAGGTGTCTTTGCCGTATTTTTCCGCAATATCGTAGATATCCCGGTGCATATATTCCCCGGCAACCGGCAGATTTTCGAAGTTAGCCAGAATATGACGGCGGATTTCGGTCAGTACTTCCGGCTGGTTGGTGCCGACATAAAACACCTGCTGATTTTTTTCCGCTTCGAAGGTATCAAGACGTACCGCAAAGACGGCCAGCTTCCCGGCGCAACCAGAAGATTCAAATAACCGATCCGGATCGGCGTTATAACGTGCGGGCGTGTTGGCTTCAATATCACGAACGCGGTGGACATAGTCATAATCGTGGGCGTGACGACCATCGTGGCGCACATCGTCATCTTTGATGCGATCGTCATCCAGCTTGCTAAGGATTTGCTCCGGCGTTTCGCCCAGATCAATCCCCAGATGGTTCACCAGCGTCAGTTTGCCGTCTTCATTTATACGCGCGAATAACGACATTTCGGTATACGCCGGGCCACGCTGCACCAGCGAGCCGCCGGAGTTGTTACAAATACCGCCGATGACCGATGCGCCTATACACGATGAGCCAATCACCGAGTGCGGTTCGCGTCCCAGCGGTTTGAGGGCTTTTTCCAGCGAATAAAGCGTGGTGCCCGGATAGGCCAGCACCTGTTCGCCCTTACCGAGGACGTGCAACTTATCGAGACGCAGGGTGCTGATGATCACGATATCGCGATCATAATCGTTACCGTTTGGCGTCGATCCTTCGGTCAGGCCTGTATTGGCAGCCTGCATCAGAATAATTTTGTCAGCGGTGACGCAGGCTTTCAGCACCCGCCACAATTCCAGTAGTGAGCCAGGGAAAACGACAGCAAGCGCGTCGCCCTGACCAGAACGGAAGCCCTTGCGATAGCGGGCCGTTTTTGCGGGATCGGTGAGCAGGTGTGAATGACCGACCAGACGGGCAAGTTCATTCAAAAAGGCTTTATTATCAGTTGTTGTCATGGAAGACATTTTCCACTCCTTGTGGTGGCGAAAAAATATCACAAACTAGAATAGCGCCTTGTATGACAATTCAGCGAGTGAATATTTTGAAAATTCAGACAATAAACTGAGCATTCTTTTTCTCTCTCTATCATGCTTATGGCAAACTACGGTTTTTGCACCATTTTCGCTGCCTCGTCGGGCAACAGAGGAAGAAAAATCCATATGAAATGGCTATGTTCAGTAGGAATCGCGGTGAGTCTGGCCCTGCAGCCAGCACTGGCGGATGATTTATTCGGTAACCATCCCTTAACGCCTGAAGCGCGGGATGCGTTCGTCACCGAACTGCTTAAGAAAATGACAGTTGATGAGAAAATTGGTCAGCTGCGCTTAATCAGCGTCGGCCCGGATAATCCGAAAGAGGCGATCCGCGAGATGATCAAAGACGGGCAGGTTGGGGCGATTTTCAACACCGTAACCCGTCAGGATATCCGCGCCATGCAGGATCAGGTGATGGAATTAAGCCGCCTGAAAATTCCTCTTTTCTTTGCTTACGACGTGCTGCACGGTCAGCGCACGGTGTTCCCGATTAGCCTCGGTCTGGCCTCGTCTTTTAACCTCGATGCGGTGAAAACGGTCGGACGTGTCTCTGCTTATGAAGCAGCAGATGATGGCCTGAATATGACCTGGGCACCAATGGTCGATGTCTCGCGCGATCCGCGCTGGGGACGTGCTTCCGAAGGTTTTGGCGAAGATACGTATCTCACCTCAATAATGGGTAAAACCATGGTGGAAGCGATGCAGGGTAAAAGTCCGGCAGATCGCTACTCGGTGATGACCAGCGTCAAACACTTTGCCGCTTACGGCGCGGTAGAAGGCGGTAAAGAGTACAACACCGTCGATATGAGTCCGCAGCGCCTGTTTAATGATTATATGCCGCCGTACAAAGCGGGGCTGGACGCAGGCAGCGGCGCGGTGATGGTGGCGCTGAACTCGCTGAACGGTACGCCAGCCACCTCCGACTCCTGGCTGCTGAAAGATGTTCTGCGCGACCAGTGGGGCTTTAAAGGCATCACCGTTTCCGATCACGGCGCAATCAAAGAGCTGATTAAACATGGCACGGCGGCAGACCCGGAAGATGCGGTGCGCGTGGCGCTGAAATCCGGCATCAACATGAGCATGAGCGACGAGTACTACTCGAAGTATCTGCCTGGGTTGATCAAGTCTGGCAAAGTGACCATGGCAGAGCTGGATGACGCTGCCCGTCATGTACTGAACGTTAAATATGATATGGGGTTGTTTAACGATCCATACAGCCATTTGGGGCCGAAAGAGTCTGACCCAGTGGATACCAATGCCGAAAGCCGCCTGCACCGTAAAGAAGCGCGTGAAGTGGCGCGTGAAAGCCTGGTGTTACTGAAAAACCGTCTAGAAACGTTACCGCTGAAAAAATCGGCCACCATTGCGGTGGTTGGGCCACTGGCGGACAGTAAACGTGACGTGATGGGCAGCTGGTCCGCAGCCGGTGTTGCCGATCAATCCGTGACCGTACTGACCGGGATTAAAAATGCCGTCGGTGAAAACGGTAAAGTGCTGTATGCCAAAGGGGCGAACGTTACCAGTGACAAAGGCATTATCGATTTCCTGAATCAGTATGAAGAAGCGGTCAAAGTCGATCCGCGTTCGCCGCAAGAGATGATTGATGAAGCGGTGCAGACCGCGAAACAATCTGATGTGGTGGTGGCTGTGGTCGGTGAAGCTCAGGGGATGGCGCACGAGGCTTCCAGCCGTACCGATATTACTATTCCGCAAAGCCAACGTGACTTGATTGCGGCGTTGAAAGCCACTGGTAAACCGCTGGTGCTGGTGCTGATGAATGGGCGTCCGCTGGCGCTGGTGAAAGAAGATCAGCAGGCTGATGCGATTCTGGAAACCTGGTTTGCGGGTACGGAAGGGGGTAATGCGATTGCCGATGTATTGTTTGGCGATTACAACCCGTCCGGCAAGCTGCCGATGTCCTTCCCGCGTTCTGTCGGGCAGATCCCGGTGTACTACAGCCATCTGAATACCGGTCGCCCGTATAACGCCGATAAGCCGAACAAATACACGTCGCGTTATTTTGATGAAGCTAACGGGGCGCTTTATCCGTTCGGCTATGGTCTGAGCTACACCACTTTCACCGTCTCTGATGTGAAACTTTCCGCGCCGACCATGAAGCGTGACGGCAAAGTGACCGCCAGTGTGCAGGTGACGAACACCGGTAAGCGCGAAGGGGCGACGGTAGTGCAGATGTACCTGCAGGATGTGACGGCTTCTATGAGTCGCCCGGTGAAACAACTGAAAGGTTTTGAGAAAATCACCCTGAAACCGGGCGAAACTCAGACCGTCAGCTTCCCGATTGATATCGAGGCGCTGAAGTTCTGGAATCAACAGATGAAATATGACGCCGAGCCTGGCAAGTTCAATGTCTTTATCGGCACTGATTCCGCACGCGTTAAGAAAGGCGAGTTTGAGTTGCTGTAATGCTTTAGTAAGGGCGCGACGTCTGCGCCCTTTAAGTATTTATCTGATTCTGCAACTGAATCCGCCCAGACAGGCTAACCCTGTCATTATCAACTATGCTTTTCTCTTAATTCGCTGAAAACAACAGTAAAAGAATGAGGAAAGCATCATGCCACTCTCAAAGCTCTGGGCAGGTTCATTGGTTTTGTTGGCAGCCGTGAGCCTGCCGCTACAGGCGGCTTCCCCCGTTAAGGTCGGTTCAAAAATCGATACCGAAGGCGCGCTGCTCGGCAATATCATTTTGCAGGTGCTGGAAAGCCACGGCGTTCCTACGGTAAATAAAGTGCAACTGGGAACGACTCCTGTGGTACGCGGGGCAATTACTTCCGGTGAACTGGATATCTATCCGGAATATACCGGCAATGGCGCTTTCTTCTTTAAAGATGAAAACGATGCAGCGTGGAAAAATGCCGGGCAGGGCTACGAGAAAGTCAAAAAGCTCGATGCAGAGCAAAACAAGTTAATCTGGCTGACGCCTGCGCCTGCAAATAACACCTGGACCATCGCCGTGCGTCAGGATGTGGCAGAGAAAAACAAACTCACTTCGCTTGCTGACCTGAGTCGTTATCTGAAAGACGGTGGCACCTTCAAACTGGCTGCCTCAGCAGAATTTATTGAACGCGCCGATGCGTTACCCGCGTTTGAAAAAGCCTATGGCTTTAAGCTCGGTCAGGATCAGTTGCTGTCACTGGCGGGTGGCGATACGGCAGTGACGATCAAAGCCGCTGCTCAGCAAACTTCTGGCGTTAATGCCGCAATGGCTTACGGTACCGACGGTCCGGTCGCGGCGCTGGGGCTGCAAACCTTAAGCGATCCGCAAGGCGTGCAACCTATCTACGCGCCTGCACCAGTGGTGCGTGAATCGGTGTTGAAGGAGTATCCGCAAATGGCACAGTGGCTACAGCCAGTCTTCGCCAGCCTCGATGCAAAAACATTGCAGCAACTGAATGCCAGCATTGCTGTGGAAGGACTGGATGCCAAAAAAGTGGCTGCCGACTACCTGAAACAAAAAGGGTGGACGAAGTAATTTCCCGTGACTTATCTACGTATTAATCCTGTTCTGGCGCTGCTGCTGTTGCTGACGGCAATCGCAGCGGCGCTGCCGTTTATCAGTTACGCGCCTAATCGTTTAGTTTCGGGTGAGGGGCGTCATCTCTGGCAGCTGTGGCCGCAAACGATCTGGATGCTGGTGGGCGTTGGTTGCGCCTGGATGACAGCCTGTTTTATTCCCGCTAAAAAAGGCAGCATTTTTGCACTCATTCTGGCGCAATTCGTCTTCGTATTGCTGGTGTGGGGAGCAGGAAAGGCGGCGACACAACTGGCGCAAAATGGCAGTGCGCTGGCGCGTACCAGCCTCGGCAGTGGTTTCTGGCTGGCTGCGGCGCTGGCATTGCTTGCCTGTAGCGATGCCATCCGACGAATCTCCACGCATCCGCTGTGGCGCTGGTTGTTGCATATGCAGATTGCCATCATTCCGCTGTGGTTGCTGTATTCCGGCGCGCTTAACGATCTCTCGCTAATGAAAGAATACGCCAACCGTCAGGATGTGTTTGATGACGCGCTGGCGCAACATCTGACGTTGCTGTTTGGTGCGGTGCTGCCTGCGTTAGTGATTGGTGTGCCGCTGGGCGTCTGGTGCTACTTTTCCACTGCGCGGCAGGGGGCGATTTTTTCTCTGCTGAATGTCATTCAGACCGTGCCTTCGGTGGCGCTCTTTGGCCTGTTGATTGCGCCGCTTGCCGCACTGGTTACGGCCTTTCCGTGGCTGGGTAAGCTCGGCATAGCAGGAACCGGAATGACACCCGCACTGATTGCGCTGGTGCTCTATGCCTTGCTGCCGCTGGTGCGCGGCGTGGTAGTCGGCTTGAACCAGATCCCGCGCGATGTGCTGGAGAGCGCCAGAGCGATGGGCATGAGCGGGGCGCAGCGATTCCTGCATGTTCAGTTACCACTGGCGTTACCGGTATTTCTGCGTAGCCTGCGGGTGGTGATGGTGCAAACCGTCGGCATGGCGGTGATTGCGGCGTTAATCGGCGCAGGCGGTTTTGGTGCGCTGGTTTTCCAGGGGCTGCTAAGCAGTGCCATTGATTTAGTGTTGCTGGGGGTGATCCCGGTAATTGTTCTGGCGGTGCTGATCGATGCGCTGTTCGATTTGCTTATCGCACTGCTGAAGGTGAAACGTAATGATTGAATTTAGCCATGTCAGCAAACTGTTCGGCATACAAAAAGCCGTTAACGATCTCAATCTCAATTTTCAGGAGGGGAGTTTTTCGGTGCTGATTGGTACATCAGGCTCCGGTAAATCCACCACTCTGAAAATGATTAACCGCCTGGTGGAGCATGACAGTGGCGTGATCCGCTTTGCCGGAGAAGAAATTCGCTCGCTGCCAGTGCTGGAGTTGCGCCGCCGGATGGGCTATGCCATTCAATCTATTGGCCTGTTTCCCCACTGGAGCGTGGCGCAAAATATTGCCACCGTGCCGCAATTACAAAAATGGTCACGGGCGCGGATCGACGATCGTATCGACGAATTAATGGCGCTACTGGGGCTGGAGCCAAATTTGCGTGAGCGTTATCCGCATCAGCTTTCCGGTGGTCAGCAGCAACGTGTGGGAGTGGCGCGCGCACTGGCTGCCGATCCGCAAGTCTTACTGATGGATGAACCTTTTGGCGCACTGGACCCGGTAACGCGCGGCGCGTTGCAACAAGAGATGACGCGCATTCACCGTTTGCTGGGGCGCACTATTGTGCTGGTCACTCATGATATTGATGAGGCGCTACGGCTGGCAGAACATCTGGTGTTGATGGATCACGGTGAAGTGGTGCAGCAGGGCAATCCGCTGACGATGCTGACTCGTCCGGCGAATGATTTTGTCCGCCAGTTTTTTGGGCATAGTGAACTGGGTGTCCGCCTGCTTTCGTTACGTAGCGTGGCGGATTACGTGCGTCGCGAAGAACGGGCAGAAGGTGAGGCGCTGGCAGAAGAGATGACGCTACGCGATGCGCTCTCCCTGTTTGTCGCGCGGGGATGTGAAGTGCTGCCGGTGGTGAACACGCAGGGCGAGCCTTGCGGCACGCTGCATTTTCAGGATCTGCTGGTGGAGGCGTAAGCGTATGAAGATGTTGCGCGATCCGCTGTTCTGGCTCATTGCTCTTTTTGTGGCGCTGATTTTCTGGCTACCTTACAGCCAGCCGCTGTTTGCTGCCTTGTTCCCACAACTGCCACGCCCCGTTTATCAGCAAGACAGTTTTGCTGCTCTGGCACTGGCTCATTTCTGGCTGGTGGGAATTTCGAGTTTGTTTGCGGTGATCATTGGTACTGGTGCCGGAATTATTGTTACTCGCCCGTGGGGCGCGGAATTTCGCCCACTGGTGGAAACTATTGCCGCCGTTGGGCAGACTTTTCCGCCCGTTGCGGTGCTGGCGATTGCCGTTCCGGTGATCGGCTTTGGTCTGCAACCCGCGATTATCGCCTTGATCCTTTACGGCGTGCTGCCCGTCCTGCAGGCGACACTTGCCGGGCTGGGAGCGATTGATGTCAGCGTGACAGAAGTTGCGAAAGGTATGGGAATGAGCCGTGGTCAGCGACTGCGTAAGGTCGAGCTACCGCTGGCGGCTCCGGTGATTCTGGCGGGCGTGCGAACTTCGGTGATTATCAACATTGGTACGGCGACGATCGCCTCAACGGTAGGGGCCAGCACGCTGGGTACGCCCATCATCATCGGGCTTAGCGGATTTAATACCGCGTATGTGATCCAGGGGGCGTTACTGGTGGCACTGGCGGCGATCATTGCAGACCGCCTGTTTGAAAGGCTGGTGCAGGCGCTTAGCCAGCACGCAAAATAAAGGTATAACCTGCGAGCATGACGCCACCAATTCCGCCTAACGCCATAAACAGGAACAGGGCGATGACCCCAATTTTAGCTATGCGCATAATGCACTCCTTATGTTAACGAAAGGATTGTACAGTAAAGCGTATTTGTTAACGAATCATTAAATGCCGAGTGGGAAAATATCATGGCCTTGTTCCTGCCAACTGGTAAGTTGCTGCTGTTGGGCAGAGGTTCGATTTTCACCGCACCACACCAGCAATGTACGGCCTTCGAACAGTTCAGGGCGTAGTTGATTGAGCGAGTGGGCGAGGACATCAATGCGCCATCCT
Organism: Escherichia sp. WS3227_2; assembly: GCF_046486495.1. Taxonomy (NCBI): domain Bacteria; kingdom Pseudomonadati; phylum Pseudomonadota; class Gammaproteobacteria; order Enterobacterales; family Enterobacteriaceae; genus Escherichia; species Escherichia sp. WS3227_2. The sequence continues at coordinate 170,625 of NZ_JBJQLG010000006.1, read as the reverse complement.
TGTTGACTGGCAATCCAGCCCTCCAGCCACAGACGGGTGGTATCGTGAATATTCCAGCCAACCACCAGCGCATCTTTACCCTGTTTTTTACGTGCCGAAGCCAGACAAATGGCGATGTAGTTGATCAGTACGCCGTCGAGGATCGCCAGCAGCGCCTGGAGGGTCGGTTGTTGGCACTGAAGTCGTCGGCGCAGAGGAATAAATAGGTGTGTGGTGAGTGTCTGGGCGGGGTAATCCTGACCGCGCTCTTTGATCCACGTTCGCAGGCTATGCAGATTGCCGCTTTGCAGGTAAGTCAGTAATGTTTCTTGCTGATCGCGCCAGCCGTTGTGCACATCAACATTTTCATTACTGAGCAGCATTTTAACTTTGCTGACCTGCACGCCGTTGTCGATCCATCGTTTGATCTCGCGGATCCGGTCAATATCGGCATCATTGAACAGCCGATGACCGCCGTCTGTCCGTTGCGGTTTCAGCAATCCGTAACGCCTCTGCCACGCGCGTAACGTGACAGGGTTAATATCACAAAGCAACGCCACTTCACCAATTGTGTAAAGCGCCATCGTCTCACCCTTGCTCGCGAGGTCCCGGTTTAACTTTAGACGCAGTTTTGCGAACCAGGTAGTTTTGCCCGTTTTTTGTGCATCTATAGGGTGATTTTATTTTTGCCAGGCGATTTTGAGTGATCGTACTCACGAATTTTCATTTTTCTGCAAGAGTTCAAAGAAAGTTAAACGCAGGCAATGTATGTTACGCGTTTTAAAGGGAAGTGTGGTTTGCGGGTATGTACGATTTTAATCTGGTGTTGCTGCTGCTTCAGCAGATGTGCGTTTTTTTAGTCATTGCATGGTTAATGAGTAAAACGCCATTATTCATACCGTTAATGCAGGTCACGGTTCGTCTGCCGCATAAATTTCTCTGCTACATCGTCTTTTCCATCTTCTGCATCATGGGCACCTGGTTTGGGTTGCACATTGACGATTCTATTGCCAATACCCGTGCGATAGGCGCGGTAATGGGCGGCTTACTCGGCGGTCCGGTCGTCGGTGGGCTGGTTGGCCTGACCGGCGGGTTACATCGATATTCGATGGGGGGCATGACCGCGCTAAGTTGCATGATCTCGACCATCGTTGAAGGATTGCTCGGCGGCCTGGTACACAGCATCCTGATCCGTCGCGGGCGCACTGATAAAGTCTTTAACCCCATTACCGCCGGTGCCGTCACGTTCGTCGCTGAAATGGTGCAAATGTTGATCATCCTGGCGATCGCCCGACCTTATGAAGATGCGGTGCGTCTGGTGAGTAATATTGCTGCGCCAATGATGGTCACCAATACCGTCGGCGCGGCGCTGTTTATGCGTATATTGCTCGATAAACGCGCGATGTTTGAAAAATACACTTCGGCTTTTTCTGCCACTGCGCTGAAAGTGGCGGCCTCGACGGAAGGCATTTTGCGCCAGGGGTTTAACGAAGTGAACAGCATGAAAGTGGCACAGGTGCTGTATCAGGAGCTGGATATTGGTGCAGTCGCGATTACCGATCGAGAGAAATTGCTGGCCTTTACCGGAATTGGTGACGATCACCATTTACCCGGCAAACCGATTTCTTCGACTTACACCTTAAAAGCGATTGAAACCGGTGAAGTGGTCTACGCTGATGGCAACGAAGTACCTTATCGTTGCTCTTTGCATCCGCAATGCAAACTGGGGTCGACGCTGGTAATTCCGTTGCGTGGTGAAAATCAGCGGGTGATGGGTACCATCAAATTGTATGAAGCCAAAAACCGTTTATTCAGTTCAATCAACCGCACGCTGGGCGAGGGGATTGCGCAACTGCTTTCGGCGCAGATCCTCGCCGGGCAATATGAGCGGCAAAAAGCGATGCTCACCCAGTCAGAGATCAAACTGCTTCACGCCCAGGTGAACCCCCATTTTTTGTTTAATGCGCTTAACACCATTAAAGCGGTGATCCGTCGCGACAGCGAACAGGCCAGCCAGCTGGTGCAGTATCTTTCCACTTTTTTCCGCAAAAACTTAAAGCGGCCTTCGGAGTTTGTTACTCTCGCCGACGAAATTGAACATGTGAACGCTTATCTGCAAATTGAAAAGGCGCGCTTCCAGTCGCGGTTGCAGGTCAACATTGCTATTCCGCAAGAATTATCCCAGCAGCAATTGCCCGCGTTTACCCTGCAACCGATAGTGGAAAACGCCATTAAACATGGGACATCACAACTGCTGGATACAGGGCGAGTGGCAATCAGCGCCCGACGTGAGGGGCAACATTTGATGCTGGAGATCGAAGACAATGCCGGTTTGTATCAACCGGTAACCAATGCCAGTGGGCTGGGGATGAATCTGGTGGATAAGCGTTTACGTGAACGGTTTGGCGATGACTATGGGATAAGCGTCGCCTGTGAGCCTGATAGTTACACCCGAATAACGTTACGACTACCATGGAGGGACGAGGCATGATTAAAGTCTTAATTGTCGATGATGAACCGTTAGCACGGGAGAACCTGCGCGTATTTTTGCAGGAGCAGAGCGATATTGAAATCGTTGGTGAGTGTTCAAACGCCGTGGAAGGGATCGGCGCGGTGCATAAACTGCGCCCGGATGTGCTGTTCCTCGATATCCAGATGCCGCGCATCAGTGGTCTGGAAATGGTGGGAATGCTCGACCCGGAACATCGTCCGTATATCGTTTTTCTCACCGCGTTTGACGAATACGCCATTAAAGCCTTTGAAGAACATGCCTTTGATTATCTGCTGAAGCCAATTGATGAAGCGCGACTGGAGAAAACGCTGGCGCGATTGCGTCTGGAGCGCAGCAAGCAGGATGTTTCGCTGTTACCGGAAAATCAACAGGCGCTGAAATTTATCCCTTGTACGGGGCATAGTCGGATTTATCTGCTGCAAATGAAAGATGTGGCATTTGTCAGCAGTCGGATGAGCGGTGTCTACGTTACCAGTCACGAAGGGAAAGAGGGCTTTACCGAACTGACATTACGTACCCTGGAGAGTCGTACACCACTACTACGCTGCCATCGTCAGTATCTGGTTAACCTCGCGCATTTACAGGAGATTCGTCTGGAAGATAACGGCCAGGCCGAGTTGATTTTGCGTAATGGCTTAACCGTGCCGGTCAGCCGCCGTTATCTGAAAAGCTTAAAAGAGGCGATTGGCCTGTAAAAGACTGCTAAAATGGCTTTTTGCCTCATCAACACCTGAAGGCCTCATGCTAAGTAACGATATTCTGCGCAGCGTGCGCTACATTTTGAAAGCCAATAATAATGACCTGGTGCGTATTCTGGCGCTGGGTAATGTCGAAGCCACCGCGGAACAGATCGCCGTCTGGCTACGTAAAGAAGACGAAGAGGGTTTTCAGCGTTGTCCGGACATTGTTTTGTCTTCATTCCTCAATGGCCTGATTTATGAAAAACGCGGCAAGGATGAGTCTGCTCCGGCACTGGAGCCGGAACGTCGCATTAATAACAACATCGTGCTGAAAAAATTACGCATCGCGTTTTCGCTGAAAACCGATGACATTCTGGCAATCCTTACCGAACAGCAGTTCCGCGTTTCGATGCCGGAAATTACGGCGATGATGCGTGCACCGGATCATAAAAACTTCCGCGAATGCGGCGATCAATTTTTACGTTATTTTCTGCGTGGACTGGCAGCGCGCCAGCATGTGAAGAAAAGCTAAGACGGGTATGGCGGCCATGCAAAAACATGGCCGCCGACAGATTATTTCACTTCTTTAAAACCAGCGGCTTTCATCACCAGTTCCATTTGCGCCATAGTGATACCTTTTTTGGCATCTTCAGCAGAAACGTTGATTCCTGAAATACCCTGTAGGGCTTTGAAATCCACTTTTTCCATATCGATAGTCACGTTTTCCTGCGCGTAGGTATCGGTATAGGTTAATTTTTCTTCAACACCCGCGATGTTTTTGTATTTGGCGCTTAACGGCTCAAGTGTCTTGGCAGCATCTTCTTTGGTGGTTGCACCAATGGAGGCAAATTGAATTTTGGTTTCAGAAGATTGCTTAAGCACCTTGTCACCTTTGTAGACATAGGTAATGGCAATTTCAGTACCGTTCAGATTGGCGCTGAATTTTTTCGATTCTTCTTTGTCACCGCAGCCAGCAAGAGAGAAAACCAGAACAGATGCAACAACGAGGGAAAACAGCTTATTGAAAGCCTTCATGTAAAACTCCATTTTATTTAATCAAGAAACTGGTGACTCTCACCAGGAGCTATATAGGATATGCCTAATACCGTGACGTGAGCAGTCCGGAACTGGAGTAGAACTCTTAGTAAAAAGCACTATTTCATCCTTGTTGCTGAAGCATGGGGAATAATTGTTCGCAAAGTAAAACACCGTTATTCATTGCTTCTACCCGTGCCTCGCTTTCTGTATTACGAAATTGTGCCAACACATGTGCCAGCCGATAAAAACCGACCGCGGTGAGGTCATTCGCCAGCAACTCTGCCTGACCAATAGCACTCTGTTCCTGATAGCGCCAGCCGTTATGGAGCAGTTGAATAAGTAACGCCTGGCAGCGCATCAGCAACTGATTAGCGGTAGACGGCACAGGCAAAACGCTGGCAGAAGGTAGCGGTGCCACAGGCGCAGTTTCTGCGTCCAGCGCCCAGGCGCGGGTTTTTGTCATCATCACCCGTGGTTCCAGTGTCAATTGCCCCTCTACAAAGCTGACAAAGCCAGAAACCAGACTCACGGGGTCGTCTGTTTGTTGCAAAAGCGCCGCCATGCGTTCAACGGCAAAAGGAGAACAGGCAGATGCCGGAAGGGATAACGTCAGCAGATTATCTTCACCTTCGCCGCTAATGACCTGCGCGTCCAGCGTCTGGCGGCTGCTATCCCAACCGAGTGAAATACACTCAGCGACTGGCAGAATAAATAAGTTATCCACCTGATTAAGAGGCCGTATGCAGGCGGGGGGACGCTGGCGTAAATATTCCCGCAAAGCCACAATGCCCGGCTGGCGCAATGGCGCGCTCAACATTTGCCAGGCGTCTGGCGACAGCGGCACAACACTACTCAAGCGGTTGCGGGTAGCTAACAACAGCTCGCCATCGGCACTGCGTTTTGCTGCTTGTGAAACAATTTGCCCACCTGCCAGTGCGCCAGCCTGAAAACTAAATAGCCGACGTTTTGCCGCGGGAGCGTTTTCTTGTTCGCTTCTCGGCCAACTACGCGAAAGGTGCAAAATACTGCCGGTGTCGGGATCGGTGAACCAGATGCGTAAACCATACTGCTCAATATCCTGCCAGCAACGCCTACCTAAAGACACCAGCCGCAGATGATCAAGCTTTGCTTCTCCGGCAATGCCAGCGCCAACGACCGTGCGCCACGGCATGGGAGGAACTTCACCAACACTGTCGCGCCGGGCCATCTCTTGTGCGCAATTTAATCGATTGTTTAATGCCGCAAGCTGACGTAAGCATTCTCCGGCATGATAGTGGCTGGCGCGGGCGTGGAAGGCATCAACGCTGGCGCGCAGTTGCCGTAGCGATTCACTCACCCAGCGCCAGTTGCAGCGTTCCGCCGCTTGCTGCGCGCGGCTGAAAGAGGCCTCGTAGTGAATAAGCGGCTGGCTGATGCCGCCCAGCCATAATGCCTGGCTTAATTGCTGAACATATTGACGACACGTTTTGCCTTCTTCGCTGGCAAACGGATCGTCAGATGATGTGACGTGTTCGCTGCGCATCTGCCAGATTAAATGAGTCAATTCCGCTTGCTGCGCTTTGGCCTGGACAAAGGCCTGTACTGCCAGTACGACATGTTCGCAAAGTGTTCCTTCAATACAATCACAGCGAGCGAAACGAATGCTGCTGCGGGAATAAAAACGTACATCGCTCATCGGTAAGCGGGCAGAGGGAATTTCGCTCGGCGTACAGAACAACTCAATGGTGATGCCTTTAGCGACCAGCGCCTGTGCGCGTTTGCGGGTGGCATCGGGCAGGGTAGCCAGTTCTTCCAGCCAGATTGCCGGATCCCACTCTTCTTCTTTTTCCGTAGGCTGGGTGGTGGCGCAAAGTCGCTGATAACTTAAAACCAGCATCACGCGATGGCGGCACATGCCGCTGGCCCCGCAGCTGCACTGAGCCTCTTTCAGTGCCTGACCGTTCGCCAGCTGGGTACGGACACCGTCACTGAAGGTGGCGATTAAAGCGCCGTTCTCATGGCTGATCTCCGGGACGTTGCCATTTTCCAGTTCCTTAAGACTGCGCTTAACAAAACCGGCATTGCTTAACGCTGTCAGGGCCTGCGGTGTCAGTTCTAATAATTCCGGACGTAGTGAATTCATGACTGAAGATTCTCCGCAAGCCATGATGCCAGCTCGCCCGGTGTCATGGCGGCTATTTGTGCGCCGACATTAACCAGCGCCTGGGCCATATCGCGGTCATAGCAAGGTGTTGCGGTGCTGTCGAGCGCCGCCAGTCCCAGCACTTTGATGCCGCTCTGGACACACTTGTTCACCTGATGCGTCAGCAATGATGATGAACCCCCTTCATAGAAATCGCTCACGAGGATAATGACGCTTTTCGCTGGTTGTTCAATAAGTTGCCGACCATACTCCACGGCACTGGCGATATTGGTCCCGCCGCCCAGTTGTACTTTCATTAATAACTCTACCGGATCGGCAACGTCGGCGGTGAGATCGACGACGCTGGTGTCAAACGCCACCAGATGGGTACGAATGCCGGGTAACTGCCATAAACAGGCCGCCATCACCGCTGAGTGGATCACCGAGTCAACCATCGATCCGCTTTGATCAACCAGTAAGACCAGTTGCCATTGATCGCTATGGCGCTTAATGCGGCTGTTAAAGCGGGGGGATTCGATATACAACTTGCCGTGTTGCGGATGCCAGTGTTGCAGGTTGGCACGCAGCGTACTTTTGAAATCGAAATTACGCGCCAGTGGAATAAATGAGCGACGGCGGCGATCGCGGACACCAGAAAAAGCCTGGCGAACTTCCTTTGCCAGTCGCGCCATAATCTCTTCAACAACCTGGCGCACTATCCGGCGAGCGGCAGCCAGCACTTCGGGATTCATCAGATGTTTGGTGTGCAAAACGGCGCGTAGCAGGCTTTCAGAAGGCTGCATACGTTCCAGTACGTCGAGATTCGTCACCACATCTTCAATGCCATAGCGCAGCACGGCATCGCTTTCCAGCCGCTCGATCACCTGTTGCGGAAACAGCGTGTGAATACTGTTGATCCACTCAGGGGTGGTGAGATTTGAGCAACCTAATCCACCGGAGCGTTCACCACGCTGGAGCCGTTCAGGATCGCGCCCATACAGCCACTCCAGCGCGTGGTCTATCTGCCGGGCATTGTCATCCAGCCCACAAAGGGTCGTTTCTGCCGCTTCGCCAAGAATTAATCGCCAGCGTTGTAGCTCACGGGTGGTCAGAAGATCGTTCAGTTCAGACATGGAAAACTCCCCAGTGTTGCAGCGATGCCAGTGCCTGCTGTTCGAGTTGTTGATGATGTGCAATGGCTTGCGGTGGACAATGCAACGGCATTTGCAGTGCCGAAACGGGAAGTTGCGCCAGTTGATAATGCTCAAACACCTGATGCGCCAGCGTCCCGCGTTCTCGTGGTGGTAGCCAGGCCATCGCCGCGCGTAAATCGGGCAGGGCGTTAATAAAATCGTCGTTACTCAGTTGATTTAAATGACTACTGAAACCGGCGATAAATGCCGGCTGACAGGCCAGTTGATGGCGGGCCAGCGCCAGCAAACCGTGCAGCGCTTCGCCGGATTGTGCCGGGGATAATTGCGCCAGCATTGTCAGCGCCGCTTCGGCACTGGCTTTGGGATGTTCCAGACGCATCAGTGCGCCAAGAGCCGCGCCGCGATCCAGCGCCGAGGCATGAATCGCCTGACTGCGGCGCTCCAGTAAGGCTACCGCCGCAGAAAGCGAAACGCCGGGTAAATTAACGCCGCTATGTAGATCGCGCAGGATATGGCAAAGCGCCTGCCAGCTATGCAGGTGAGCGTGAAACTCCTTTTCCTCCGGTCTGCCGTTGGATTCACACAGCCAGAGTGTGCGATCGATAGCCGCGCATAACGTCGTCTGTAATATCTGCGCGCCTTGCATACCGCTAATTTCATCCAGCCGCCATAAGGCGTATAGCACTTCCAGCGCCTGGCCCATTTCGGCAAACTGATTTTCCTGGGCGATTAATAATGTAAGTTGCTCCAGTAATTGTTGACTGAAGGACGTCAGACCCGCTAACGCCGCCTGGCTAAGACATGTGGTGATACTGCCGATTCCACCCGCGTCCAGCATATCGGCTTCTAATTTATTGCGTGCGGCTTCCTGGAGTGTGGCACCAAAGCAGGCGGCCTCAATCAATGCCGCATGCTGGCTAAGCGGGCGGGTTAATTTCCAGCGTTCTTCACCGTTGCCTGCAAGTGTCAGTGTGCTTCCCTGCTGGCGTACAATCCCTGGGATCTCCAGTATTACCAGCCGATGTAACACCTGACTTTGCGCCAGTCCATCGGGGGTAAAGCGATTTAAGGTAAGCTCTGTCGGAAGAGAGATTGTGGTACGTTCCAGTTCGCAGGTGACATCTTTTGGCAGAGGCGGCTGTGGCGTAGAGGGGGCAAGTTTACCGAATCCGCCACCCGCTAATGTGTCTATCAACGTTAGCAGAATCGGATCGGTATCGGGATGAATAACGCCGCGATAGCTCCACGGCAACGGCGCGTTCAAGGCTTCTTTAATCAGCGAGCCTGCTATGGCATCCAGCCAGTCAGTGCGTAACGGTAGTGTATGACCGCGCAACTGTGCCAGCGCCATCGCATGCAGATGAGCGGCAGCCATATCAGCGGTAGAAGCGGGCAATTTGTGCTGGCGCAAACGGGTAAGGATAGTTTTTAGCAGTTGTTCACCGGCCTGCTGTAGGCCCCACTGCCAGCACCAGTTTTGCCAGACCGGGGCAGGCATACCAGAAAGGTATCCTGCCAGCACATCAAGGCGCTTTTCACTGTAGGGGGTGAGATAACAACCTGTAACGGCATCATCCAGTAAGAGCAATTCTGGCGTGTTAATTACCTGCGGACATTCGCGCCACATTTTTGCCAGTGCCGGAGCGTGCCAGCCACCGCAGACAACTAACACGTCGCCATTATTTTGCTGCATCGCCCATCCAATCCAGCGGGCCATAAAGGCTTCGCGCTGACGATTGAGAGCATCTCCGGGGGAGTCGCCCCGCAGTTGGGCAAAATAGTGCGCAAGTGCAGAGGGTAATGCAGTTTGCTGGCTTTCATCTTCGAACAAGTGATCCCACAGGGTGTCGCTGTTATCCATGCGGGTGGCACGCAGCAGCAAGGTCTGGCTTTCCTCTTGCGTATCAGGCGAATCGTCCTCTTCTTCACTCTGCGCCCAGCAAGGCAAATCGATGAAGTAAGTTTGTGCCTGAATACGACGAGCGGCTTGTAGCGCCTGCCACTCCGGCGAAAATTCAGCAAATGGCGTCCAGGCACCACGCCCGGGGGCTACACCGTCCTGATACTGGCAATAACTGTAAATAGCTACCGGAAGCTGGTGGGCTAAAAACAGTTCGTCTACCCGGTCATTAAAATCAGCCGGGCCTTCAATCAACACGTATCGTGGCCGCTGGCTTTCGATTAACGATTTCACCAGCCGGGCGCAGGCCGGACTATGATGCCGGATGCCGACAATTAACGGCTCGCTCATGCATCTTTCCTCACGGCAGGCGGTGGCGGGCTTGATAATAAGCCTGCCAGGGAGCTTCTTTATGTGTGGCGACACGCTGTTCGAAGTAACGGCGCAGACGAGCGCGATCTTCTTCGTTATCTTTAACGATGGTTCCGGCAATACAGTCCACCAGATCGGCTGGCTCACCTGCGCGATTCGCTAAAAACCAGGCGCGGACGCCCACTGCGTGGGCCACGTTCACGGCTTCAGCGGTGGACATAATTGCCGTCAGGGTATCCATTGACGTTTTCTTTTCGCCGTTGGCACGCAGATCGCGGAAGGTGCGGACCAGTAACTCCAGTACCGCGTCAGGCACTTTATGCGGAATACAGCTATGGGCCAGCAAACGCGCCGAAGCACTGGCGACCAGTTCCAGCTCCTGGGCGAAATCCATAATCGGAAAGACGGTTTCAAAATCGAAGCGACGCTTTAGCGCGGCACTCATCTCATTGACGCCGCGATCGCGGGTATTGGCAGTGGCAATAATATTAAAGCCTTCCCGCGCATAGAGCTGACTGGCTTCACCGGTGAGTTCCGGCACCGTCATCACCCTGTCAGAAAGCATACCTAACAGACAGTCTTGTACTTCCAGCGGTGTACGCGTTATCTCTTCAAAACGGACGATTTTGCCGTCGCGCATTCCCTGGTAAAGCGGGGCAGGGACCAGTGCTTCCGTTGACGGACCATGGTTGATAAGCAGGGCGTAGTTCCAGCCGTACTTGATTTGATCTTCAGTAGTAGATGCGCCGCCCTGGATGGTTAACCCGGCATCGCCGCTAATAGCGGTTGCCAGTAATTCAGACAGGAGAGATTTTGCGGTGCCAGGTTCCCCCACCAACATCAAACCGCGCCCGGTGGCAAGAGCGACTAACATACGTTCGACAGCGGAGGGACTAATCACCACTTTACGGCTAATATTTTGCGCTCTATCGCCAAGGATAAAAGCACGGGCCGCAGGCAAACTTAACTGCCAACCGGGCGGGCAAGGTGCGTTATCATTTTGTTTTAATTTTGCCAGTTCATCGGCGTATAACACAGCAGCAGGCGGACGCTGCAGATGATTATTCTGCGGTGACATATATTCATCCCTGAAATGTATTAATGAAATAAACGATATTTTACGCGCAATAAATGTTTGGCGCATTAGTTGTTTGAGCGAAAAATATCTGGAAAGCAGATTACAGTAAATAAAAAAACCTGCTGGTGAGGCAGGTTCTTTTATTTACTATTTTCAGGCCCAACACCGCAGCCTGTGCAACATCGTGTTCCAACGAACGAATTATAACCATCGGTGGACCCCGTTGCAATTAAGATAATGAGATTTATAATCCAGACGGTTGGGACGTTGCGCCGGATCGGACCAATTTTAAGTCCTGGCTACCGGACGGGTGGTGCTGCAGGTGGTGCCCTGATCCGGAGTGCAACATCGTGGTCCAACATACGTAAACCAGTATCGACAGGCAGTGTAAGGGTAAGGTGCTGGTGTTGCGCTCCTTAATAAGGAGAGCGGATGGACACGCTGACACAAAAGTTAACCGTGCTCATTGCCGTACTGGAGTTATTAGTGGCTCTGTTACGGTTGATTGATTTGTTGAAGTAACGGGCAAATTGAAACGCATCTAAGGGGGAATACCGTTTCCCCCTTTAATAAAGCTATTTTTCTATTTCTTGGTTGAATATATTCTGTAGTTCGCGATTAAAAATGGCTATTACCGTTTCTGGTGATTCGCCCCGTAATTTTCGCTCATCAATAAACTCATCTCTTATATAAATCAACGCATCATTTATTAGCGGGTCGACATCCTCTCGATCACGTTGATGAAATGTTGGATGTAGCCGGAAACGCTCCAGCCGGTAGACGGAACCTGTAAATAATTCAGAGCGTTTATGGATCTCAAGTCTGAAGGAAAACGGCTCTTCAGGTACAGGGGCCTCATAATCGTAAATAGTGACCAGCTCTTTTTGCACGATCATCGCTTTTCCCGGTGGCAGGTCGTGTTAATAACGGGCAGTCGCATCACTGCCCGCTGTGTTTTAATGGAAAATAACGTCGGGTGCGCTTAACGCTTCACTCAAATCAAACACATCAAGTTCGGCAAAAGTGACGGATTTATTGTCACGGTACACTCGAAGAGAACGGAAGCTCATTAACGCTTTGCTATCAACATTGTAGTGGTTAAAAACGGGTGAAAACTTAAGGACCAGCCGGTACTCGCCCAGGTCATAGACAAATGCGTCCTCATAGCCTGACTCCCAGCCTTTGTATCGCATTCCCATAAGTTGCCCAACGGTAGCAGATTTACCTTCCCAGCGATTCAAACTATTACTGGCTGACTCGTCAGGCGTGAGCAGTACTGTGCGCCGTGCCAATTGGCGAAAAGGCGGCATAATTTCGTAATCGGCAAAAAGCTGTGCAAACTCACTGCGCATTTCTGCTGCCATTTCTAACGGGTGGGCAATGCCAATCAGAGCATCGGCAGGCAGGTCAATTGGCTCATCTTGCTCATTGCAGAACTCCCCCTCAGCGGCCACACGAAAGGCGTTGAGTAAACGACGCGGTTCATTTGCCGGATAAACACCCCATATTAATCGCTGAGTAACCAGACGGGTAAAGGGATGATTAACAAACAGAGAATGAAAATCTGCCAGCGACCAGCGTCGGGTGGTGCGCAGGGCAGTTTCAAGACGCGGGAGCAGGTTTTTGCTCACCTGAGTGGCATCTTTTTTTAGCCCTTTTAGTCGGGCCAGTGCCTCGGGTGCTTTCAGTTGATCGTCATCGGCGCGCAACCGGGGAACGCTTTTCTGGCGAACGTTTTGCTGATCAAAGATAACCGGGTTAAGGTTTTCATCGAAGCGAACGGTAAATTGCCGTGGACCAAAATCAAAAATCAACGCCTGCGGATCATCAAGACCCAGTGTTGGGACTAATCTGTCCGCTAACTGTTCCTGGCTTAGCCCTCGATTTTCTGCGACCACCTGAAGAAATTCCGCCGCGTTATCACGTAAGGGGCGGGATTTCGCCCGTTGCGATATATGATGCAGCTGTATCAGTGCCATATCATTATTCATCTGAGTAAGTATGTTCAGGCCGCTGACGGCACGGGCAGATTTGCCTTCCTGTGGCCAGGCAAGGATCTGTGTCGTCAGATCCCGTGCCGTGCTTTCGTCGCCAAAGAGACTTAACGCCAGAAATGCCCAGTTGTCTTTTGCGGGAGCACCAGCTTGTTGCCACGCGGTGAAAAGATCCCAGGCAAAGGCTGCCAGCGTTTGCGGCTGGCAAAACGTTTTCAGCTGTTCCAGTCCGCTATAAAAACGTCCGCCCTGGGTAAAGCGCAGCATTTCGCCGATAATTTCCAGAGCGTCATCAGTAACTGGTTGATTATTCGTGATAAGGCGCGGCCTGGACCACATTGCCGGCTGCCAGAAATCAGGGGCTTTTGGAATGCGTGTCGGGTAAATCTCTATTGGACTCTGTTTAAGTAATTGCTCCAGGGCAGGCCATACATCTGTACGCTGCCAGCGGTTTGCCACGGTTTGCAGTAACTCGCCATGTCCCTGTTCGTAAAGTAAACGCAGGGCAAGTAATGCAGCTTCGCTATTATCGCTGGATTTGGTGAAGACAAGAGGGATAAGTGCAGTAGCTGTATGTTCCGGCCATTGTAAAATCCACTGGCGGGCCAGATCACGCTGCGCCGCGAAACGTCGCCAGACGAGGGCAACGGGCAGGGCCAGTTCGGTTGCGCCGAAATTTAAAATTAACGGAAATGTTTCTTTTGGACGATGTGAAAAAGCCAACAGCAGACCTGGTAGAGCATCCAATCCGAAGATACTGAGAAAATAGTCCTCACCCGCAGACAGATGCTTTTTCTCATTGATACGTAGCCAGAAAGTCAAAGCCATCTCACGCGGCAACTGCGCCAATAAATACAGGTTCCAGATACTCTTTTCCCGACGATAGCGTGAGTAGCTGTCATTTTCCCATATGTTAATTAACACTTCTACGTGACCGTTGCGAAGCGCCTGTTCTGCTAATTGAGCTTCCGGGGAGCTCCAGCCATTCATGATCTCTTCAACCCGCCCTGGGTAGTAATGCCACTGAACAATGAGTGAATTGCGTGCAGCATCCAGTTTTCCGGGGAGTATATAATTCAAAAACAGCCATACATCATCTCCAAAACCCAGCTCCTGTAATACAACTCGTCCACTTTTTTGTTCCATGCGTTCCGCAAGAGATTCCGTGCTGAAATAACGGGCAGACTCAGTGGCGGCAAGCCTCTCTCGTTCGCCTGGTTGCCAGTAAACTTGCGGCGTTAATTCGAACGGTGCCAAATCAAGACGTGGAACTGTCATTTTTTTCTTACTACGCCACGGTGGTGAAACGAGGATTTCAGGCATTTGGCTGTTATCGGTGCTATCAATAACCGTTTTAGGCGGTGCCGATAAATAACTATTCAGCACTGACCGGGCTTGAGTACTTAACCACGGCATCACCTCTTCTGCCAGTTGTGGCTGCGATGCCATCAGCGTTTGTAACAGCGTACGCCAGTATTCATCACGTGCTTTTTGCTGTGCAGGCAGCTTTTTGTCTTCGATGATTGGATAACCAGGACGCGTAGGTGGTTCTTTTAGCGCCAGCAGTTTTGCCAGTGCGGCAAGCGTCGCATGGGGGAAATTTTTACTGTATTTAGCTACACGTTGCAGGCTGGGTTTGTTTTTATCAGCAACTAACAGCAGGGTGCGGATGACCTGCGGATGGTTAATTTGTACCAGCAGACTGCCGCAATCTTCTTTATGGGCATACATTGCCAGGCGTGGAACGGCTGCCAGTCCTTGTTCGCGCAAAAGGGCAGCGCAGGCCGCGTAGCCGAAGTGGTTTTCATGCGACATGTAGCTGGCTTCCCGATCGCTAAATATATCCTGGCTCCAGTAGCGTTCGAGTTTTTTCACCGCTCTGGGGTCATTAGCAACAACTTTTAACCACTCCTTAGAATGAAAATGAGTCCGCGGGCATTCAAGGCCTACCAACTCATTGGCGATTTCTGGTTTTTCCGGGAGGATCAGCGCAATAAAAGGGCGGCGAACTTTGGTTATTCCTGGCAGTGCGGCAATGAGTTTGTCGGCGCAACGCTGCCAGCTGCTTTCCTCTGCCAGAGAGAGATGCTTACGCAGTCGGAGATCGAATTCGTTATAGGTTTCTGAGCGATAACCATAGCCATAATCCTCGTTCTGATACTGCAATGTCACTAGCAGAGGATCACTCTCATAACATCGTGTAATAAACTGGCGTGCAATCACCACCTCAGTCGCATATTCCAGTCCCTCTTGTTGGACGATTTCGTCGAGCAACTGTTGGCTGTCATTTTGCGCGATACAGACTAGCGCCGCCATTGTCCGTGCCGGAATTGAGGGTTTATGTTCGCCAATCAAGTTGATGGCTTCCGTGATGGCGGACTGCCACTCCAGTGAAAAATTTTCATAACGCCAGATAATGTTTTTTTTCTTCTCAGCTTTTTGTAGCAATTCATCACCCAGTGTCTGGATGAGGCTTTCAGTGATAACAGGCACCGGTTCGCCCGGCCAACTGCGATGGCTGAGCGGCGTTTTGCCTTTTTTATATTTCAGTTCCACTTGGGCGTTATCCGCCAGCCACGGTAATTCCTTGTCCATGCTCTTTCCTTATTCAAACAGGGCTTCAATATCGTTAATTAGCTCGCTGGCGGTGATGGCATCGAGTACGGAGAACTGCGCTTCCTGTGTTGAATTACTCCCCCAGCCATAGCTTTCCGCTTTGCCTTCCCATAGCCACAGCTTGCTTAAGAGTTGCTCGGCACTGAGTTCGGCTGGCGACATGCCGACCGCAAAACCTTCATCGATTTCCATGATTAACGACCAGCGGCCCAGAGGTTTGATCATCCAGCCGATCCAGCCACCGTCCTGCGGTTCACCACGCATCCAGCCTTTATTCGCCAGCCCCATTACCCGACCACTCGGGCATTTTCTGCCAGCCCAGCGGATCAATTCGCTGGCATTGCGCTCGGTTTCTGTCAGGGCGTAACTGTTACGGTCGAGCTGGCGGAACGGCGGTAGCAGTTCGTAATCGGCAAAAAGCTGACCAAAGGCGGCAGCATCCGTGGGTGATATTTCCAGAACGTGAGGAATGCCAACAGAGATATCGCCTTCCGGCAGGGTGAAAAGATCATCGTCTGCGGTGCTGTAGCTGTTATCTTCCGCCACGCGAAAGCAAGCCAGTAGCTCGTTTTCGGCACTATAAACGCCCCAAATCAGACGGCGGGTTAAGTGACGAACCAGCGGATGCTCAACCAGGAAGAGCTGAAAGTTTTCCGGCGACCAGCGGCGGCGCAGGCACATGGCGGATTCCAGCCTTGCTACCTGCTGGGCGGCGACGGTACGCGCATCTTTTTTCAGCAATTTGTAGCGGTTAACAGCATCGTTCGCCTGTGATTCATCATCGCTTTTATTGGGTTTTGGTAAGTCTTTCAGGCGGCTGCCGGAAACATCGCGCACAAACGGTTTTAAGGTTTCATCAAAGCTGACAGTGAACTGGCGTGGGCCAAAATCCAGCAGTAGCGAACCGTTATCATCCAGACCGAGATCGGGCGCTAACCGATCTTCAAGCTCCGCTACAGTGAGTTCGCGACTTTCGGCAATGTCGGCAATTTTTTCTTTTGCCCGCTCCTGTAAGGCTTTGAATTTCAGTTTCTGGGCGATGCCGTTAAGCTGCATAAGGGCGATATCGCTGCCGATAGCAGCGAGAATATCCAGCCCGACGGTGGCGCGTTTATGCTGGGATTCACCAGGCCAGGCGCGGATTAATGGCGTCAGTTTGCGGGCGGTGTCATCGTTGCCGAGAACACCTAACGCAGTGAATGCCCAGCTTTCTTTCGACGGTGCGCCAGCGGTCTGCCAGGCGGTAAACAGATCCCAGGTAAATTCAGCCAGTGAGTCGGCGGTACAGGCGGCTTTCACCTGCAATAATCCCGGATACAGTGCCTCTTCCTGAGGGAAGCGGAGCATTTCACCGAGGCGTAGGAGGGTGCTATCTGGCAGTGATTGGGCATTTGCTTTTAATACCGGGCGGGTCCAGATCGATGGCTGATAAAAGGCCGGAAGAGTGGGGATTTTTGTCGGATGATTATCTAAGGGATCGAGCGCAAGCATAGCGTTCACCGCATCTGTTACTTCCGGCTGGTTATAACGCCGGGCGATTTCTTGCAGTAATGGCTGATGATCGTTTTCGATAAGCATACGCAAGGCAGCGCGGGCGTTATCCTGTGCTTCACCGGCTTTGCCGAGCGCCGAAGGTAGCAGGCCGGTAATGGCGTGTTCCGGGTATTTCAGCAGCCAGGTGCGGGCGTCTTGTCGTAGGGTTTTGAGTTTGTTGAAGGCGCGGGCGATCAGTGGCGCTAATTCGATAGCCGCAAAATATTGTGCTACAGGCAGAGCTTCTTGTGGATAGCGTGAAAAGGAGTGAATAAAACCCTGTAACCCAGCGAGTTGCAGGTGCGTCATGACAAACTCGACACCGACGTGTGGCTCTTTACTGAGGACATTCCACGCCTGCGCTGTTTTTTCGATAGGCAGGGCGGCTAACATGTAAAGCTGCCATTCCCGTTGATAGGAGTGCCAGAAGGTTTTAAATTCGCTGATTAGCGCAGAATAATCTCCCCTCTGCCAGAGTTCTACAACAGCATCAGACGCTTTCATATACTGGCCATTATTCCAGCGATTGAAACCCAGACGTGTCAGGTAGTTCTGAATATCCTCTTTTTGGCCGATGTCTATTTGATGTGCGTGCCAGCGATGCCTTGCATGAATCTCTTTTTCTGCCGTCTCGGTCAATGTGCAGCATGACTCCAGCGGTAATGGCGTTAAATACAATACCGGCATTACAGATTTTTTCTTTTTCGAAAGCCAGGGCGGTGAGACTAATACGGCAGGCAGCATATCGGCGCTGGCATGGTTTGAGGGCTGTGTCAGTTGTTGCTGGCATGATTTCAGTACGGCAACTGCGGGTGTTGAGAGCCAGGGAGTGACCTGTTCTGCTAGTGCCGGTTGCGAGATAAGCATCGTCATTAGCATAATGCGCCAACTATTCTCTTCTTTTTGCGCAAGAAGTTCCGCCAGTGCCGCCAGTGCCGTGTGTGGGAACGCAGTGCAAGCCTTAGTCATTCGTTCATGGCAGCGTTTAGTTTTGCCAGACACACGTATAAGTAGCATTAATGCTTGTGGGTGATTGATCTCTGCGAGAATACTTCCGCAAAGATCAGCATAAGCATAGGGGGCGAAGCGAGCGATTCCGGCAATCCCTTGCTCCTGCAAAACGGTGACATTCCAGATGCAACCATGGTAATAGTCATTAAAAAGGTCGTACGCGCAATAAGATTCCAGTGCTTTGAGCAACGAAGATTCTTGTACAACAAGTTTCAGCCATTCAACAGTTTGGATATTTTTCTGCTCCAGTAACCGTCGTGCGATTTCTTCTGCAATCTCCGGGCGTTCCGGTAGCATTAGCGCTACCATCGGTTGTTGAACGGGAGGAATATCAGGTAAAGCTGTAATGAATTTATCTACACAGCGTTGCCACAAAGTTTCTTCTGCAAGAGCCAAATGCTTACGCAGTCGAACGTCAAAGGGGGTAACACAATGTGCATGGTTTAATAATGGCTGAAAAGTAATGTGTATGCTTGTTCTGTGATAAGTGCAATCGAACGAGATATATTGCATGGCAATAAACATATCCACGGCAAATTCTAGTCCGTAGACATAGACAATTTCATCCATGAGTTCAGGGCATTCGCCCCAGAATTTACGTGAAACCAGAACAACCTGTACAGCCAACGCAGCAGGAGAAAGTGGACCATTAGCGAGAGCTTCATTGATATTCTGCTGCCAGTTAGCAGAACATGCACTGAAATCGTATGTTGTTAATTTTCCTGATAGATTATGAATATCCTGACCTAAATTCATAAGGAGGCTGTCTTGTGGTTCGCTTACAGCATCCCCAGGAAAACGTCGGGAAGGTAAGGCCTCCTGAGACTTTTTCTCCGATAGGTGGTTAGGGGAATCATCTGTCAGCCACGGGCATGGTGTCTCAGCAGGTTCAACAACCATACTTTGGTCAAATACGACTGTGGTTTCTGCCTCGTCAGCTGTATCTACTTCGATCGTTTCTATTTTGATTGCGGGTTGGGATGGTGAAGATAATTCTTCCACATACCCCTTCTTCACCTTCTCCGCAATCAGCTTCAGTTCCGCTTTTGCCGCTGCCGCAGCATCCGCAAAGCTTTTTACCTGGTTTTGCCCTTTGGTGCCAACTTTTCCCCAACAGATATGCAACTCGTTTCCCTGTTGCTCCACCGCCCAGAATTTATGTGATTTTTCGTCCTGAAAGATAAAGTGCCTCATTCTGCATCCCTGTAATTTTATCCAGTTGAATGCTGATGCTACCAGTATTTATGCGGGTTAGAGAGAGACAAAATCGCAAGAAAACAACTTTAGGAATTTATAAAGAAAAGGCGCTGTCGATGCAGCGCCTTGAAGGGGGATTATTTCACCTGATGACCCGGTTTAGCGCCAGCATCCGGGCTTAGCAGGAAAATATCTTTCCCGCCAGGACCGGCAGCCATCACCATGCCTTCGGAGATACCGAAGCGCATTTTACGTGGTGCCAGGTTAGCCACCATAATGGTATGACGACCAATCAGTGCCTGCGGATCCGGGTAAGCAGAACGAATGCCGGAGAAGACATTGCGTTTTTCACCGCCGAGATCCAGCGTCAGGCGCAGCAGTTTGTCAGAACCTTCAACAAACTCTGCGTTTTCGATCAACGCCACGCGCAGGTCAACTTTGGCGAAGTCGTCAAAGGTGATGGTTTCCTGAATCGGATCATCTGCCAGTGGGCCAGTTACTGGCGTGGCAGCTGCTTTCACTTCTTCTTTAGACGCTTCCACCAGTGCTTCAACCTGCTTCATGTCAATACGGTTATACAGCGCCTTGAACGGATTCACTTTGTGGCCCAGCAGCGGTTGCTGGATACCATGCCAGGTCAGTTCTGTATTGAGGAATGCTTCTGCACGCTCGGTCAGTTTCGGCAGTACCGGCTTCAGGTAAGTCATCAGCACGCGGAACAGGTTTATGCCCATCGAGCAAATTGCCTGCAGGTCGGCATCGCGTCCTTCCTGTTTCGCCACCACCCACGGAGCCTGTTCATCGACATAACGGTTAGCCAGATCTGCCAGCGCCATGATTTCGCGGATCGCTTTACCAAATTCGCGGCTTTCCCACGCTTCACCAATCACTTCAGCGGCATCCGTGAAGGTTTTGTACAACTGCGGGTCAGCCAGTTCGCTTGCCAGCACGCCGTCAAAACGCTTGTTGATAAAGCCAGCATTACGGGATGCCAGGTTAACCACTTTATTCACGATATCGGCATTCACACGCTGAACGAAATCTTCCAGGTTGAGATCGATATCATCAATGCGCGAAGAGAGTTTCGCAGTGTAGTAGTAACGCAGGCTGTCAGCATCAAAATGATTCAGCCAGGTGCTGGCTTTAATAAAGGTGCCGCGAGACTTGGACATCTTCGCGCCGTTCACCGTCACATAGCCATGAACAAACAGGTTAGTCGGCTTGCGGAAGTTGCTGCCTTCCAGCATGGCAGGCCAGAACAGGCTGTGGAAGTAAACGATATCTTTACCGATGAAGTGGTACAGCTCGGCGGTGGAATCTTTCTTCCAGTATTCATCGAAGCTGGTGGTGTCGCCGCGTTTGTCGCACAGATTCTTGAAGGAACCCATGTAGCCAATCGGCGCATCCAGCCAGACGTAGAAATATTTGCCCGGTGCGTTCGGAATTTCAAAACCGAAGTACGGCGCATCGCGGGAGATATCCCACTGTTGCAGGCCAGATTCAAACCACTCCTGCATTTTGTTTGCCACTTGCTCCTGCAACGCGCCGCTGCGGGTCCATGCCTGCAGCATTTCGCTGAAAGAGGGCAGATCAAAGAAGAAGTGTTCAGAATCACGCATTACCGGGGTAGCACCAGAAACCACCGATTTCGGCTCGATCAGTTCAGTCGGGCTGTAGGTCGCGCCGCAGACTTCGCAGTTATCGCCGTATTGATCCGGGGATTTACATTTCGGGCAGGTGCCTTTTACAAAACGGTCCGGCAGGAACATGCCTTTTTCCGGATCGTACAGCTGAGAGATGGTGCGGTTTTTAATAAAACCGTTTTCTTTCAGGCGAGAGTAGATAAGTTCTGACAACTGGCGATTCTCTTCGCTGTGCGTCGAGTGATAGTTGTCATAGCTGATGTTAAAGCCTGCGAAATCAGTCTGATGTTCCTGACTCATTTCGCCAATCATCTGCTCCGGGGTGATACCAAGCTGCTGAGCTTTAAGCATGATCGGCGTGCCGTGGGCATCGTCGGCGCAGATGAAGTTGACCTCGTGGCCGCGCATTCGCTGGTAACGGACCCAGACATCAGCCTGGATGTGCTCCAGCATATGGCCGAGGTGGATTGAGCCGTTAGCGTACGGCAGTGCGCACGTCACCAGAATTTTCTTCGCGACTTGAGTCATAGTAGGCATTACTTCTTAATAGTGAAAAGGGCTTAGATAGTACCAAATGGGAAAATGTTAAGTAAGTACTTCTCTATATTCTTCAGGTAAACTATCAACTGATGGTTTATCTATACAAAAAAGGAGTCGGGATGAACGAACAATCCCAGGCCAAATCACCAGAAGCCTTGCGCGCAATGGTCGCCGGGACACTGGCCAATTTTCAGCACCCAACCCTGAAGCATAACCTCACAACGCTGAAAGCGTTGCACCATGTCGCCTGGATGGACGACACGCTGCATGTGGAACTGGTTATGCCATTCGTCTGGCATAGCGCGTTCGAAGAGTTAAAAGAGCAATGTAGCGCCGAACTGCTGCGCATCACCGGAGCGAAAGCTATCGACTGGAAACTGTCGCATAACATAGCCACTCTGAAACGCGTGAAGAATCAGCCGGGAATTAACGGCGTGAAGAACATTATCGCGGTCAGTTCCGGTAAAGGTGGCGTGGGTAAATCCTCCACGGCGGTAAACCTGGCGTTGGCACTGGCGGCGGAAGGGGCGAAAGTCGGCATTCTGGACGCCGATATCTACGGCCCATCAATCCCCACCATGCTGGGCGCAGAAAATCAGCGTCCAACTTCGCCGGACGGTACCCATATGGCACCGATTATGTCTCATGGACTGGCAACCAATTCAATTGGTTATCTGGTCACTGACGACAATGCGATGGTGTGGCGTGGTCCGATGGCGAGCAAGGCGTTAATGCAGATGTTGCAGGAAACCTTGTGGCCGGATCTCGACTATCTGGTGCTTGATATGCCGCCAGGCACCGGTGACATTCAATTGACACTGGCACAAAACATTCCAGTAACTGGCGCGGTAGTGGTCACCACCCCGCAGGACATTGCGTTGATCGATGCGAAAAAAGGCATTGTGATGTTCGAGAAAGTCGAGGTTCCGGTGCTCGGTATTGTCGAGAACATGAGTGTGCATATTTGCAGTAACTGTGGTCACCATGAACCGATTTTCGGTACCGGTGGTGCTGAGAAACTGGCTGAAAAATACCACACACAGCTGCTGGGGCAGATGCCGTTACACATCTCCTTACGTGAGGATCTCGATAAAGGCACGCCAACGGTTATCAGCCGTCCGGAGAGCGAATTTACCGCTATCTACCGCCAGCTGGCTGACCGCGTTGCAGCTCAGCTCTACTGGCAGGGTGAAGTCATTCCAGGCGAGATTTCCTTCCGCGCGGTCTAACGCCTATTAACCATTCTGGTTATTCTTCATACACCGCAGAGATGTTACATTGATGCGGTGTATTTGTTTTTGCCGCATTAATGAACACTTATTTAATACTGCGAATATTCTGCGGACCTTCGTCCGAAACTCTACAAAGTCGATTGATCGTACAGGCAATGCTTCATTATCATCCTTCGTGGCTGTGTAGTGGATGTACAGCTATAGTTTGTTATGCACTCATTCTATCCAGGCATAACCTTTACTACAGGGATAACGTTCAATGAATAAGTATTGGCTGTCAGGAATTATTTTTCTTGCCTATGGATTGGCTTCTCCCGCATTCTCTTCAGAGACTGCCACATTAGCGATTAATGGCAGGATCAGTCCCCCAACATGCAGTATGGCTATGGTTAATGGTCAACCTCAACAGCATTGTGGTCAGTTAACGTATGATGTTGATACCCGTCATCAGGTTTCTTCGCCAGTCAAAGGTGTAACGACAGAAGTGGTTGTTGCAGGTAGCGATAGCAAACGTCGAATCGTGTTAAATCGCTACGATTAATTTGCCACCCTGGTTTTTTAATCGGATTTAGAAAGCTGAAATCATTCACGTGAATGATTTCAGCTTTTTTATTGATATCAATAATGCCATTTACAAAAATCTGCATTAATTAATAGATGTGATAAATATTTAATATGCTTAAGTATTTGTTGTATTTATATTGCAATGGTTAATTTGTTTTAAATCAATAAAACAATATGTTTACATTGCGGCAACTTTTTTGATGTGAGAAATTTGTTTCCAAGAGATACAGACTCTTAACAACCAAAAAATAAATTTTATTAAGGAACATATTATGAAACGTTCAATTATTGCTGCCGCTGTCTTTTCTTCTTTTTTTATGAGCGCTGGGGTATTTGCCGCAGACGTTGATACCGGAACATTAACCATTAAAGGGAATATTGCAGAATCTCCATGTAAATTCGAAGCGGGTGGCGATTCAGTAAGTATTAATATGCCAACTGTACCAACCACTGTCTTTGAAGGTAAAGCTAAATACTCGACCTATGATGATGCAGTCGGTGTAACCAGCAGCATGTTAAAAATTAGCTGTCCGAAAGAAGTTGCTGGTGTAAAACTCTCGTTGATTACCAACGATAAAATAACCGGAAACGATAAGGCGATAGCCAGTAGCAACGATACCGTGGGGTACTATCTCTATTTAGGTGATAACAGCGATGTCCTGGATGTTTCTACACCTTTTAACATTGAGAGTTATAAAACAGCGGAAGGTCAATATGCTATTCCGTTTAAAGCAAAATACCTGAAGCTGACAGATAATTCAGTGCAATCAGGTGATGTGTTATCTTCTCTGGTTATGCGTGTGGCGCAGGATTAATAAATAAAACTTCAAGTTTCTCCAGGTAATAAACATGGCCGCTATCCCCATGGCGGCCTTTTAATTTAAGAGGCATTAAGATGAAAGGATTATTAGCTTTACTCATTTCTTCTATGGTCCTTCCTGCACATGCCGGTATTGTTATCTACGGGACGCGTATTATTTACCCGGCAGAAAATAAAGAAGTGATGGTGCAGTTGATGAATCAGGGAAACCGTTCTTCGCTGCTGCAGGCGTGGATTGATGATGGCGATACGTCGTTACCACCAGAAAAAATTCAGGTTCCTTTCATGTTAACGCCACCAGTGGCAAAAATAGGGGCAAATTCCGGGCAGCAAGTAAAAATCAAAATTATGCCGAATAAACTGCCCACTAATAAAGAGAGCATTTTTTATCTGAATGTTCTGGATATTCCACCAAATAGTCCAGAGCAAGAGGGCAAGAATGCACTGAAATTTGCAATGCAAAACAGAATCAAATTATTTTACCGGCCTGCGGGTATTGCACCGGTAAATAAAGCGACATTTAAAAAGTTACTGGTAAATCGCAGTGGCAATGGATTGGTGATAAAAAATGACTCAGCAAATTGGGTGACGATTTCGGATGTCAAAGCTAATAATGTCAAAGTCAATTATGAAACTATTATGATTGCCCCCTTAGAAAGTCAGAGTATTAATGTCAAAAGTAATAATGCGAATAACTGGCATCTGACCATTATCGATGACCATGGCAACTATATTAGTGACAAAATTTAATTGCAGGAGCTGCCTATGTTGAGAATGACCCCACTTGCATCAGCAATCGTAGCGTTATTGCTCGGCATTGAAGCTTATGCAGCTGAAGAAACCTTTGATACCCATTTTATGATAGGTGGAATGAAAGACCAGCAGGTTGCAAATATTCGTCTTGATGATAATCAACCCTTGCCGGGGCAGTATGACATCGATATTTATGTCAATAAGCAATGGCGCGGGAAATATGAGATTATTGTTAAAGACAACCCGCAAGAAACATGTATATCAAGGGAAGTTATCAAGCGGTTAGGCATTAATACCGATAACTTTGCCAGCGGTAAGCAATGTTTAACATTTGAGCAACTTGTTCAGGGTGGGAGCTATACCTGGGATATCGGAGTTTTTCGTCTCGATTTCAGTGTCCCGCAGGCGTGGGTGGAAGAACTGGAAAGTGGCTATGTTCCACCGGAAAACTGGGAGCGGGGTATTAATGCGTTTTATACCTCTTATTATGTGAGTCAGTATTACAGCGACTATAAAGCGTCGGGTAATAGCAAGAGTACATATGTACGTTTTAACAGCGGGTTAAATTTACTGGGGTGGCAACTGCATTCTGATGCCAGTTTTAGTAAAACAAATAACAATCCAGGGACGTGGAAAAGCAATACCCTGTATCTGGAACGTGGATTTGCCCAACTTCTCGGCACGCTTCGCGTGGGTGATATGTACACATCAAGCGATATTTTTGATTCTGTTCGCTTCAGCGGTGTGCGGTTGTTTCGTGATATGCAGATGTTGCCTAACTCGAAACAAAATTTTACGCCACGGGTGCAGGGGATTGCTCAGAGTAACGCGCTGGTAACTATTGAACAGAATGGTTTTGTCGTTTATCAGAAAGAGGTTCCTCCTGGCCCGTTTGCGATTACAGATTTGCAGTTGGCCGGTGGTGGAGCAGATCTTGATGTCAGCGTGAAAGAGGCGGACGGTTCGGTAACCACCTATCTGGTGCCTTATGCAGCGGTGCCAAATATGCTGCAACCCGGCGTGTCGAAATATGATTTTGCGGCGGGTCGCAGCCATATTGAAGGGGCGAGCAAACAAAGTGATTTTGTCCAGGCGGGTTATCAGTATGGTTTTAATAACTTATTGACGCTGTATGGCGGATCGATGGTCGCGAATAATTATTACGCGTTCACTTTGGGGACTGGCTGGAATACACGCATTGGTGCCATTTCCGTCGATGCCACGAAGTCGCATAGTAAACAAGACAACGGCGATGTGTTTGACGGGCAAAGTTATCAAATTGCCTACAACAAATTTGTGAGCCAAACGTCGACGCGTTTTGGTCTGGCGGCCTGGCGTTATTCGTCGCGTGATTACCGGACATTTAACGATCACGTTTGGGCAAACAATAAAGATAATTATCGCCGTGATGAAAACGATATCTATGACATTGCCGATTATTACCAGAACGATTTTGGCCGTAAAAATAGCTTTTCTGCCAATATGAGCCAGTCATTGCCAGAAGGCTGGGGTTCTGTGTCCTTAAGTACGTTATGGCGAGATTACTGGGGGCGTAGCGGCAGCAGTAAGGATTATCAGTTGAGTTATTCCAACAACCTGCGACGGATAAGCTATACCCTCGCGGCAAGCCAGGCTTATGACGAGAATCATCATGAAGAGAAACGTTTTAATATTTTTATATCGATTCCCTTTGATTGGGGTGATGACGTTACGACGCCTCGTCGGCAAATATATATGTCTAACTCAACGACGTTTGATGATCAGGGTTTTGCCTCAAATAATACGGGATTATCGGGAACCGTTGGAAGCCGGGATCAATTTAACTATGGGGTCAACCTGAGTCATCAGCATCAGGGAAATGAAACGACAGCTGGAGCGAATTTAACCTGGAACGCGCCGGTTGCGACAGTGAATGGCAGTTATAGTCAGTCGAGTACTTATCGACAGGCTGGAGCCAGTGTTTCAGGGGGCATTGTCGCCTGGTCGAGGGGCGTTAATCTGGCGAACCGTCTTTCCGAAACGTTTGCAGTGATGAATGCGCCAGGAATTAAAGATGCTTATGTCAATGGGCAAAAATATCGCACAACAAACCGTAATGGAGTGGTGGTATACGACGGAATGACACCTTATCGGGAAAATCACCTGATGCTGGATGTGTCGCAAAGCGATAGCGAAGCAGAATTGCGCGGTAACCGGAAAATTGCCGCCCCTTTTCGCGGCGCGGTTGTACTGGTTAATTTTGATACCGATCAGCGCAAGCCCTGGTTTATAAAAGCGTTAAGAGCGGATGGGCAACCATTAACGTTTGGTTATGAAGTCAATGATATCCACGGTCATAATATTGGCGTTGTCGGCCAGGGAAGTCAGTTATTTATTCGCACCAATGAAGTACCGCCATCGGTTAATGTAGCAATTGATAAGCAACAAGGACTTTCATGCACAATCACCTTCGGTAAAGAGATTGATGAAAGTAGAAATTATATCTGTCGGTGAGAGGTGGAATATGATGTTCAGAAATGGAATGTTACTAATATTTATTTTATGGGTTAATTTTACCTGGGCTGGATGTCGTACCACTGCATCATTAAATATTACTGATAGTATTAATGTGGGGGAGATTTTAGCGAATGAGGTTTCCTTTAGTAAAAGTGTTGTGTTTACTGGGATATCTTGTGATACGAGCACGGATAAAATAGTCTATAAAAATATCCAAAGTGATTGGGTTGAAGTCGGGCCTTTTGGTAATGGCGAAAAGTTAAAGGTTAAAATAGAGTCTTTAGGTAAAACCAGTGACACGATTGGGAAATCCAGTAATGCGCAGGCAGTATTACCCTATGTGGTTAAAATATCTAAAGGCACACCTGATTTTACTGGAGAAAGAAAACCTACCTGGTTTCTTTCAGATACTGTGATTGCAAATATTGGCGGTGAGTCATCTTCATCCATTGACTTTTGGTTGAGCATTTGTAAGACATTGAAGATTAACTGGTGTGTAAGTTATCTCACCAGTAAACTGGCGGGGGATACATTTACGCTTGGGCTAAGTATTTCCTATTATCCTAAAAATACGACCTGTAAGCCTCAAAACACAATAATAAAAGTAGATGATATTGCCTTGCCCCAGCTCAGAAGTCAGGGAAAGATTACGGCGAACAGTAAGGAAGGAATAATTTCGTTGAAATGTGATAATCTTTTCGGCGACAAAAACCAAGCATCGAGGAATATGGTCGTATATCTTTCCAGCAGTGACTTAGTTACAGGAAGCAATACAATTTTGCGTGGCAACATAGATAATGGTGTAGGATTTGTGTTGGATCTAAAAGAACCACCAAAAGGAACTGAAGCTGCCATCAAAATTTCTGCTAGCGGCAATCAGGGCGCGGCGACATCATTATGGAAAACAGATAAACCAGGGGCTTCTTTAAATAGTAATATTATTAATATACCAGTTATGGCCAGTTACTACGTCTACGATACAAACAAAGTTAAATCTGGCGCACTGGAGGCAACCGCATTAATCAACGTGAAATACGACTAATAACAAGCAAGACGAGCAAGTGGCTAATAATAAAAATAATAAGGTGTCTGCATTTCCCCCTCATGATGAGGGGGCTTTTTTAGCGATGATAAAAAATCTCACCGTCGTAGGCTTTAATGATTTTACCGTCGGTGTCGTTGATCAACACGTACGCGCCACCCATATAGGTCCAGTGTGTCCCGGCATCAGGCGCGGGCAGGTTACGTAACTGCCACTGCTTAATGTTGTACTCATCGGTGCGGTACATCTCTGGGACGGTATCGCCTGGTTTGAAATGCTTAAAGTCAGCAATGAAACTGCTTAACTCATACTTAGAAATTCCCGAGGTATTGGTCGAACCCGCGGTGGCTGGTGCGGCCCAGGCGGCACTGGTAACCAGCAAAAGCGCACCCAGCAACATCTTATTTTTAATGGTCATAAACTCTCCACTTTGGGGATCTGTAATATCAGTCGCATATCTTTCCTGCCATACAATATAACTGACAAGCGATATTTTGTTAGTGATCCCATGATTTCGTAAAAAGTGTAAATGAAAGGATGCCCTAAAAGCATCCTTAGCGAGCAGAGAGTCAGCGGAAATAGCTGATTTAAGAATCATCCTGGGCTGAAGATAACATGCAAGCCTAAAGGATTGAGTTATCGCATTATGCCCATGAAGCCATGTACGCCCATATACACACCAACTAAGCCAATCAACAGACTGGAAAAATAGGGAGCGCGTTTAGCGAGAGTGTTAAATCCGCTCCAGCGTTTTGCGACCTGCTGAACGCTGATTGCTGCGCCAACGCCTACGGTGACCAGCGTTAACGCCAGGCCAATGCTGAAACTGACGACCAGTGTTGCGCCCAGTGTCAGGGCTTTCAACTGAATGCAAATCAACAGCACGGTAATTGCTGCCGGGCAGGGGATAAGACCACCTGTTAAGCCAAATAGCAAAATTTGCCAGTTGGTGACCTCTCTACCATCAAAGCGTCGTTTAATGTCATTGGCATGGGCTCGTGCATGGGCATCCTGATACTCGCCATGTTCGTGATGGTGATGATGTCCATGGTCGTGGTGATCTTCGTGATCGTGGTGATGATGCTCATGATCATGCTCGTGCATATTCTCCAGCCAGTTGCGTTCGCCGCGCCAGGTACGCCAGAACATCCAGAACGCGGTGCCAATAATGATCACTGCGGAAATCAACTGGAGCCACGGTTCTGCTGATTGAGCAGTAAAGCGTTTGCTGATCACCATCCCGCCAAAGGCAATCAACCAGACCACTGCGGTATGCGAAATGGTTGCTGCCAGTCCGAGCATCACCGCCTGTTTAATGGTGCCTTTGATGGCGATGATAAACGCCGCCATCATCGTTTTTGAATGCCCTGGTTCCAGGCCATGAAGCGCACCAAGTAAGATGGCGCTGGGGATGAAGAACCAGGCGTTTCCTTGCTGAAGAAGAGTTGTAAATTCGGTCATGATAATAATTCTTAGTATTAATTCGGCAATCTGATTCTACTCCCCCCCAGTACCTGATACTACCCCCCAGTAGATTAATAGTGCTATGATTTTTCATATTCTTGTTAACCAGGTGTTGCCATGTCTCATACAATCCGTGATAAACAGAAACTGAAAGCGCGTGCCAGTAAGATTCAGGGCCAGGTCGTGGCGCTCAAGAAAATGCTCGACGAGCCGCACGAATGCGCTGCAGTTTTACAACAGATTGCTGCTATCCGTGGCGCGGTAAACGGTCTGATGCGGGAAGTGATTAAAGGTCATCTGACGGAACACATCGTTCACCAGGGGGATGAGCTAAAACGTGAAGAAGATCTGGATGTCGTTCTGAAGGTGCTGGATTCTTATATCAAATAATTTATTAACGCGATTGTAAAACTGCGGTTTTTACTCGTTTACAACGCGTGCGCTGGACATTACCATCCTCCTCTGCGATTTATCATCGCAACCAAACGACTCGGGGTGCCCTTCTGCGTGAAGGCTGAGAAATACCCGTATCACCTGATCTGGATAATGCCAGCGTAGGGAAGTCACGGACCACCAGGTCATTGCTTCTTCACGTTATGGCAGGAGCAAACTATGCAAGTCGACCTGCTGAGTTCCGCGCAATCTGCGCACGCGTTACACCTTTTTCACCAACATTCCCCTCTTGTGCACTGCATGACCAACGATGTGGTGCAAACCTTTACTGCCAATACCTTGCTGGCGCTCGGTGCATCGCCAGCGATGGTTATCGAAACCGAAGAGGCCAGTCAGTTTGCGGCTATCGCCAGTGCGTTGCTGATTAACGTTGGCACGCTGACGCAGCCACGCGCACAGGCGATGCGTGCCGCCGTTGAACAGGCAAAACGCTCTCAAACACCCTGGACGCTTGATCCAGTAGCGGTTGGTGCACTCGACTATCGCCGCCGTTTTTGTCTGGAACTTCTGTCTCATAAGCCAACCGCCATACGTGGTAATGCTTCGGAAATCATGGCATTAGCTGGCATTGCTAATGGCGGACGGGGAGTGGATACCACTGACGCCGCAGCTAATGCGATACCCGCTGCACAAACACTGGCACGGGAAACTGTCGCAATCGTCGTGGTCACAGGCGAGGTGGATTATGTTACCGATGGTCGTCGCACCGTTGTCATTCACGGTGGCGATCCGCTAATGACCAAAGTGGTAGGAACTGGCTGTGCATTATCGGCGGTTGTCGCTGCCTGTTGTACGCTACCAGGCGATACGCTGGAAAATATCGCATCTGCCTGTCACTGGATGAAACAAGCCGGAGAACGCGCAGTCGCCAGTAGCGAGGGGCCAGGCAGTTTTGTTCCACATTTCCTTGATGCGCTCTGGCAATTGACGCAGGAGGTGCAGGCATGAAACGAATTAACGCTCTGACGATTGCCGGTACTGATCCGAGTGGTGGTGCGGGGATTCAGGCCGATCTTAAAACCTTCTCGGCACTTGGCGCTTATGGTTGCTCAGTGATTACTGCACTGGTGGCGCAAAATACCCGTGGCGTACAGTCGGTGTATCGCATTGAGCCTGATTTTGTCGCCGCCCAGCTCGATTCGGTGTTCAGCGATGTGCGAATCGACACCACTAAAATCGGTATGTTGGCGGAAACCGATATTGTTGAAGCGGTGGCAGAACGGTTGCAACGTTATCAGATCCAAAACGTGGTACTCGACACCGTTATGCTGGCAAAAAGCGGCGACCCACTGCTTTCACCTTCGGCAGTTGCCACGCTACGCAGTCGATTATTGCCACAGGTTTCATTAATAACGCCAAACTTGCCCGAAGCAGCCGCCTTGCTCGACGCGCCACACGCGCGCACCGAACAGGAAATGCTGGAACAAGGGCGATCGCTGTTGGCGATGGGCTGTGGAGCAGTGCTAATGAAAGGTGGTCATCTGGATGATGAGCAAAGCCCGGACTGGCTGTTTACCCGCGAGGGTGAACAACGGTTTACCGCACCGCGCATTATGACCCAAAACACCCACGGCACTGGTTGTACACTCTCTGCGGCGTTGGCTGCACTACGCCCGCGCCATACAAACTGGGCTGACACCGTACAGGAGGCAAAAAGCTGGCTTTCATCGGCGTTAGCCCAGGCCGACACGCTGGAAGTTGGTCACGGTATTGGTCCGGTTCACCACTTCCACGCGTGGTGGTGAGCACCTTACTATAGCTGCTTTGGTTATTGTCAGTCTTTGGCGCTGACATTCAGGGATGAAACCAATGCAGCTTAGAATCACCAGTCGAAAAAAATTCACCGCTTTATTATGCGCTCTTGGGCTAATTTCCATCGTTGCAATTTATCCGCGTCAGACGGTGAATTTTTTCTATTCGACAGCAATTCAGATTAAAGACTACATCCACTTCTACGGTTATCGCCCGGTTAAATCTTTCGCTATTCGCATTCCTGCCAGTTACACCATTCACGGAATAGATGTTTCGCGCTGGCAGGAACGGATCGACTGGCAGCGGGTGGCAAAAATGCGCGATAACGGTATTCGCTTACAATTTGCCTTTATTAAGGCGACGGAAGGCGAAAAGCTGGTGGACCCCTATTTTGCGCGTAACTGGCAACTAAGCCGCGAAAATGGCCTGCTGCGCGGGGCGTATCATTATTTCTCCCCGTCGGTATCCGCTTCAGTTCAGGCGCGATTATTTCTGCAAACGGTGGATTTCTCACAAGGCGATTTACCTGCCGTGCTGGACGTAGAAGAACGGGGAAAATTATCGGCAAAAGAATTACGCAAGCGGGTAAGTCAGTGGCTAAAAATGGTCGAAAAACGCACGGAAAAAAAGCCGATTATTTACTCAGGAGCCGTTTTTTATCACACGAATCTGGCGGGCTATTTTAATGAATATCCGTGGTGGGTGGCTCACTATTATCAACGTCGTCCGGACAATGACGGCATGGCATGGCGCTTCTGGCAGCATTCCGACCGTGGACAGGTAGATGGCATTAATGGTTCGGTGGATTTTAATGTGTTTAATGGCTCGGTGGAGGAGTTGCAGGTATTCGTTGATGGGATTAAAGAAACGCCTTAAATAAGAAGCAGTGATATACTCCCACCAGACTCCCTGGCAGGAAAAAGACAAATGGAACAAGCGCATACCCAGCTGATTTCCCAACTGAACGAACGTATTTTAGCGGCGGATAACACGCCGCTTTATATTAAGTTTGCCGAAACGGTAAAAAATGCCGTGCGCAGCGGGGTGCTGGAGCATGGCAATATTTTGCCCGGTGAGCGTGATTTAAGTCAGTTAACCGGCGTTTCGCGCATTACGGTGCGCAAGGCGATGCAGGCGCTGGAAGAAGAGGGCGTGGTGACGCGTTCGCGTGGTTACGGTACGCAGATCAACAACATCTTCGAATACTCGTTGAAAGAAGCGCGAGGTTTTTCTCAGCAGGTGGTATTGCGCGGGAAAAAGCCCGATACACTATGGGTTAACAAGCGTGTCGTGAAATGTCCCGAAGAAGTCGCGCAGCAGCTAGCGGTCGAAGCAGGAAGTAATGTCTTTTTGCTTAAGCGTATTCGCTATGTCGATGAAGAAGCGGTATCAATTGAGGAATCGTGGGTTCCTGCGCATTTAATTCATGATGTTGATGCCATCGGAATTTCTCTTTATGACTACTTCCGCAGCCAGCACATTTACCCACAACGTACGCGTTCCCGCGTTAGCGCCCGGATGCCGGATGCCGAGTTTCAGTCACATATTCAGTTAGATAGCAAAATACCGGTGCTGGTGATCAAGCAAGTGGCGCTTGACCAACAGCAACGGCCTATTGAGTACAGCATCAGCCACTGTCGCAGCGATCTATACGTTTTTGTGTGCGAGGAGTAGTTCCTCGCGCGTTGGCGCACAATCACCGCCCCGATGCCCGACAACCCACGACGCTACTGCATTGCCCAGTAATACGGCATCCGCCAGTGGCAGACCAGAGGCTAGCCCGGCAAGTACGCCACCTGCATGACTGTCGCCCGCCCCAATGGTGTCTACAACTTGCGTTCGAAATGCCGGAATGCAGCCAGAAGCGTCGTTGCTGAAATACCATGCGCCCTCTTTATCGAGACGAATGATCAACGGCGCGGCAAATTTCTCCTGCCATTGCTTGCCAAGTGTTGTTATCTCTGCGGATAAAGCAAAACGTTCGGCGGCAATCTCAGCCTCTTGACGATTGAGTGATACTAAAGGTCGACAGGCCATGATCCGCGCCAGTAATGCGTCCGGGATATCGCCGATACGTGGGCCAAAATCGATAAACGGCGTCACGTCTTGCAGCTCTTCCAGCCATTCCACTAACAATTCGCCGCAGGGCGAGCCCAGTTGATAACCGGAAAAATAGAGCAGGCTGCCAGGCGCAACGGTTAATCGTGCCAACCATTGGCGATTCCATTGATTTTCCACGCCGCTGAATGACATAAAAGTGCGTTCGCCATCCGGCTCAACCAGCGCCAGACACCAGCCGTTATCACCTTCGGCGTTATCGATCAGGCTGATTAAGCCCTCTTTTGCCATCCGGTTGCGAATAATCTCCGCCCAAACCCCCTGACCGAGCGGCAAGGCATTACCCGCTTCGATGCCGAGACGCTTTAATGCCACGGCAATATTCAGTGCACAGCCGCCAACGTTAACGCTCTGCTGTTTCAGTTCGATATCGCACCCACGCCAGGGGAGGGCATAAGCGTCGGCGATCACGTCAATGACCGCCGCGCCGACGACCATCACCGACTGACGCGTGGTTAATTCAGGCAGCAGCGTGTGTAATCGAGCGCCGCTCATACCGCCTCCCGTTGTTGACGATATTTCGCCAGCGCTGTGGCATAGCGGTTGAAATCAAGCTGATTTACCGCATCCAGCTCCACCTTTAACGCAGGATCGATAGCGTTAATGCCATGCAACGCGCCGCAGATTGCCGTCGCCATAGCACCGATGGTGTCTGTATCGCCGCCAAGGTTAGCGCACAGGACGGCGCAACGGTTCGGGTCGGTTTGTGCCAGTTCAACCAGCGCAATGGCGCACGGAACGGACTCAATAGTGCTGGTACCTGCGCCAACGACCTGGTAAAGCTGTTCGCTGGCGGATTCAGTGCCGTCGGCATTGCGCACAATTTTCAGCGCAATCTCCAGCCGCGCCGCCAGTGAGGCGCTGAACGTGGTCGTGCGTTTTTGCTGTGCATGTTGCGCAATTGAAGGCAGTGAATCAACAATCGCTGACCAGCTTTCTCCGTCAATGGCACGAGAAATCGCCCATGCGATGACTACCGCACCTGCAACTGCCAGATCGGATTTATGGGTCGGGCTCGACGCCAGCGCCACATCATCAATAAAGGAATCAACATCACGCGCCGGAAGCAAACAACCTAATGGCGAGACGCGCATCGCTGCGCCGTTGGTCACGCCGTTGTTTTCCAGTTCAGCAACGGGTTTACCGTCGCGAATGGCGTTGAGAGCAATCTTCGAGGTCGGACCTAGTACGTTTTTGTTAAAGGCATCGAAACGCAGCGCCCAGTCGAGAATATTACGCCCAATCAGATCCGGATCGATCTTGCCTTCACGTTCCAGTAACGCATCCGCCAGACACAGCGCCATCGAGGTATCGTCGGTGAATTCGGCGCGGTTAAAATAACAGGCTGCGTTATTCTCCTTTGGTCCAGGCAGAAAACGATCAATCCAGCCAAAGTGTGCTTTAACGCGGCTGCGTGGCCAAAGCTCGGAGGGCATCCCCATCGCATCCCCTAACGCCTGCCCATAAAGAGCACCGAGAATACGTTCTGTTTTCATTTAACTTCCCCTTGTGTCAACGCAATATCGCGATCATCGACCTTGATAGCCGTAATTTCGTTGTCGGATTCGCGGAAAAAAATCATGAACAGCACGGCGATAATGGCAATCATCACCGCGCCAAAAGTCCACATCCCGGACCAGTTGAAAGTCAGTCCGTTTACCGGTTCCTGATAAGCGAACATCTTTTCCATCATCACACCGCCAAGACGATAGCCGAGCAAACTGCCGAAGCCCTGGCAGCAGAGCGTGATCAGCCCCTGCGCAGCGGTACGCATATGCACGGGGGCTTTTTTATCGACATAGATGTAAGCGGTAACGTAGTAAAAATCGTAACTTACTCCATGCAGCAAAATGCCGAGGAACAGTAACGCGTAGGTGAAATATTCATCCGCACTACCGTAAATAAAGAAGCCATAGCGGATCGCAGCGGTGACCAGACCAAGCAACAATACCTTTTTGATACCAAAGCGTTTAGTGAAAAACGGCAATGCCAGCATAAAGAAGATTTCAGAGAACTGGCCGAGCGTCATCCAGCCGGTGGCGTTTTTCATGCCGACTTCTGTCAGATAACCGTTGGCAAAGATGTAATAGAACGCCAGTGGCATCGCAAACAGGAATGAACAGAAGAAAAAGACGAGGAAGTTTTTATCGCGCAGCAGGATCAGCGCATCCAGGCCGAGCATGACTTTAATGTCCATTTTGCCGGTGCTTTTTGGCGGCGTGTCGGGCAGGAAAAACGCAAACACACCGAGCAGAGCAGAACTTCCGGCGGTAATCAGCAGCGGGATGTTAGTCGGAGAGATATCGGCATAACCCAGCATTTGCGGCAAAAATCCACATGCCAGACCGGAGGCAATCCAGCCGATAGTGCCCATCACACGAATGCGTGGGAAATCACGCTCCACATCCGGCACGTTGGCAAAAGCGATACTGTTAGTCAGCGCAATGGTCGGCATATAGGTTAGCGAGTAGGCCAGCAGTAACGGGAAGAACCCGGCAAAAGTGGTCTGTTGCGCAGCGAAATACATCAGCGCCGCACCAGCGAACATCAATACCGCCAGCACTTTCTGCGCCGAGAAAAAGCGGTCAGTGATGGAGCCAACCAGAATTGGCGACAGGATCGCCGCAATGGCGGTACAGGCATACGACCAGCCAATTTCTCCGGCACTAAAACCGCTTTTACTTAACCACAACCACAATGGCACAAACCACGCGCCCCAGATAAACCATTCAACAAACATCATGAACGACAGCTTTGCTGTTGTTTTCATCTTTTAATTCCTTCATGACAGGTAATGTAAGGTACGCGATGACAATACCATTTAATAATACCTTTTAAATACCTTTGCGGTGAAAACTTGACCGCGGTAACATTTTTTCTGATGAATCGAGCCAACAGAAAACGCTGAAAAAACATCCAAAAGATGGAAAAACTCGCCTGTAACGACCAGGATTATGATTGCCCGCAAAAGGCGGGCCAGGACAATCCATAGCCGATATCCAATCGGAATTTACGGGAGCATAGTAATGACAGATATTGCGCAGTTGCTTGGCAAAGACGCCGACAACCTTTTACAGCACCGTTGTATGACTATTCCTTCTGACCAGCTTTATCTCCCCGGACATGACTACGTAGACCGCGTGATGATTGACAATAATCGCCCGCCAGCGGTGTTACGTAATATGCAGACGTTGTACAACACTGGGCGTCTGGCTGGCACAGGATATCTTTCTATTCTGCCGGTTGACCAGGGCGTTGAGCACTCTGCCGGAGCTTCATTTGCTGCTAACCCGCTCTACTTTGACCCGAAAAACATTGTTGAACTGGCGATCGAAGCGGGCTGTAACTGTGTGGCATCAACTTACGGCGTGCTGGCGTCGGTATCGCGGCGTTACGCGCATCGCATTCCATTCCTCGTCAAACTTAATCACAACGAGACGCTAAGTTACCCGAATACCTACGATCAAACGCTGTATGCCAGCGTGGAGCAGGCGTTCAACATGGGCGCGGTGGCGGTTGGTGCGACTATCTATTTTGGCTCGGAAGAGTCACGTCGCCAGATTGAAGAAATTTCTGCGGCTTTTGAACGTGCGCACGAGCTGGGCATGGTGACAGTGCTGTGGGCCTATTTGCGTAACTCCGCCTTTAAGAAAGATGGCGTTGATTACCATGTTTCCGCCGACCTGACTGGTCAGGCGAACCATCTGGCGGCAACCATAGGTGCAGATATCGTCAAACAAAAAATGGCTGAAAATAACGGCGGCTATAAAGCGATTAATTACGGTTATACCGACGATCGCGTGTACAGCAAGTTGACCAGCGAAAACCCGATTGATCTGGTGCGTTATCAGTTAGCTAACTGCTATATGGGCCGCGCAGGGTTGATAAACTCCGGCGGTGCTGCAGGCGGTGAAACTGACCTCAGCGATGCAGTGCGTACTGCGGTTATCAACAAACGCGCTGGCGGAATGGGGCTGATTCTTGGACGTAAGGCGTTCAAGAAATCGATGGCTGACGGCGTGAAACTGATTAACGCCGTGCAGGACGTTTATCTCGATAGCAAAATTACTATCGCCTGATACGCCTTATACGAACAGCACTACCCCGTATGACGGAAAAGGCGTTTACGTCGCATCCGGCATAAAAACACGCGCACTTTGCTACGGCTTCCCTATCGGGAGGCCGTTTTTTTGCCTGTCATTCTGATTAATTTTCGAATTGTCGTTTTTGTGATCGTTATCTCGACATTTAAAAACAAATAATTTCATTATATTTTGAAATCGAAAATAAACGACAGGATATGAAAATGTACGTGGTATCGACAAAGCAGATGCTGAACAACGCACAGCGCGGCGGTTATGCGGTTCCGGCATTCAATATTCACAATCTCGAAACGATGCAAGTGGTGGTAGAAACCGCTGCCAACCTGCATGCGCCGGTCATCATCGCCGGAACGCCTGGCACATTTACTCATGCTGGTACAGAAAATCTGTTGGCGCTGGTCAGCGCGATGGCGAAGCAATATCACCATCCACTGGCAATTCATCTCGACCATCACACGAAATTTGACGATATCGCTCAGAAGGTTCGTTCTGGCGTGCGCTCAGTCATGATTGACGCCTCGCATTTGCCTTTTGCGCAAAATATTTCACGGGTCAAAGAGGTGGTGGATTTTTGCCATCGCTTTGATGTCAGCGTCGAAGCGGAGCTGGGGCAACTTGGCGGCCAGGAAGATGATGTGCAAGTCAATGAAGCCGATGCTTTTTATACCAACCCCGCTCAGGCGCGTGAATTTGCCGAGGCAACCGGAATTGATTCCCTGGCGGTCGCCATCGGCACGGCTCATGGTATGTATGCCAGCGCACCGGTGCTTGATTTTTCTCGACTGGAGAACATTCGCCAGTGGGTGAACTTACCGCTGGTGCTGCATGGCGCGTCAGGGTTATCGACTAAGGATATTCAGCAAACCATCAAACTGGGGATATGCAAAATCAACGTTGCAACGGAGCTGAAAAATGCCTTCTCGCAGGCGTTAAAAAATTACCTGACCGAGCACCCCGAAGCGACCGATCCCCGGGATTATTTGCAGTCGGCTAAATCCGCAATGCGCGATGTGGTGAGCAAAGTGATTGCCGATTGTGGCTGCGAGGGCAGGGCATAACGCACCTGCCATTTAACAAGGAAAAAACATGAAAACGTTAATTGCCCGGCATAAAGCTGGTGAACATATCGGCATATGCTCAGTCTGTTCTGCCCATCCGTTGGTTATCGAAGCGGCGCTGGCATTTGATCGCAACAGCACGCGCAAAGTGCTGATTGAAGCAACGTCAAACCAGGTCAATCAATTTGGCGGTTATACCGGAATGACACCGGCAGACTTTCGCGAATTTGTTTTTACGATTGCCGATAAAGTCGGATTTGCTCGTGAGCGTATTATTCTCGGCGGCGACCATCTGGGGCCAAACTGCTGGCAGCAAGAAAATGCGGATGCGGCGATGGAAAAATCCGTCGAGCTGGTAAAGGCATATGTTCGTGCCGGCTTCAGTAAAATTCATCTTGATGCGTCAATGTCCTGCGCGGGGGATCCCATACCGTTAGCACCAGAAACGGTTGCGGAACGAGCTGCTGTGCTTTGCTTTGCTGCGGAAAGTGTGGCGACAGATTGCCAGCGTGAGCAACTGAGCTATGTCATTGGCACCGAAGTTCCGGTTCCGGGCGGTGAGGCCAGCGCCATTCAGTCAGTACACATTACCCGGGTTGAAGATGCCGCCAATACTTTACGTACGCATCAAAAGGCCTTTATTGCCCGTGGGCTGGCAGAGGCGTTAACACGCGTGATTGCCATTGTGGTGCAGCCAGGCGTGGAATTTGATCACAGCAATATTATCCATTATCAGCCGCAGGAAGCACAGCCGCTGGCGCAATGGATAGAAAACACCCGAATGGTTTATGAAGCACATTCTACCGATTACCAGACCCGGACGGCTTATTGGGAATTAGTCCGCGATCACTTTGCAATATTGAAAGTCGGTCCCGCATTAACCTTTGCTTTACGTGAGGCGATATTTGCGCTGGCGCAAATTGAGCAGGAACTTATCGCCCCAGAAAATCGCAGCGGTTGCCTGGCGGTAATTGAAGAAGTGATGTTTGACGAACCGCAATACTGGAAAAAATATTATCGTACGGGTTTTAACGATTCATTACTGGATATTCGTTACAGCCTGTCGGATCGTATTCGTTATTACTGGCCGCATAGTCGGATTAAAAATAGCGTCGAAACGATGATGGTGAATCTGGAAGGCATGGAAATCCCTCTGGGCATGATTAGTCAGTATCTTCCTAAACAATTTGAACACATTCAGTCCGGGGAATTATCAGCAATACCGCATCAGTTGATTATGGATAAAATTTATGATGTTTTGCGCGCCTATCGCTACGGCTGTGCGGAATAAGGACGGTATATGACTAACCTGTTTGTTCGTAGCGGAATTTCTTTTGTCGATCGTAGCGAAGTTTTAACCCATATCGGTAATGAGATGCTCGCGAAAGGTGTGGTTCATGATACATGGCCACAGGCATTAATTGCCAGAGAAGCAGAATTCCCTACCGGGATAATGCTTGAGCAGCACGCCATTGCAATACCGCATTGTGAGGCGATTCATGCTAAGTCGTCAGCCATTTATCTGTTAAGGCCAACAAATAAAGTTCATTTTCAGCAAGCGGATGATGATAACGACGTGGCGGTATCGTTGGTTATTGCGTTAATTGTGGAAAATCCGCAGCAGCAATTGAAACTTTTACGCTGTTTATTTGGCAAGTTACAACAGCCCGAGATCGTCGAGACACTAATCACTCTTCCTGAAACCCAGTTAAAGGAATACTTCACAAAGTATGTTTTAGATTCAGACGAATAAATCCCTCTGTAACAATAAAAAGGACTATTTATGAAACGCAAGATTATTGTCGCTTGCGGAGGCGCGGTTGCGACCTCTACGATGGCGGCGGAAGAAATTAAAGAGTTGTGTCAGAGTCATAATATTCCTGTTGAATTAATCCAGTGTCGGGTTAATGAAATAGAAACCTATATGGATGGCGTGCATTTGATATGCACCACTGCCAGGGTGGATCGAAGTTTTGGCGATATTCCGTTAGTTCACGGCATGCCTTTTGTTTCTGGTGTCGGTATCGAAGCATTACAAAATAAAATTCTGACTATCTTACAGGGGTGACCTATGTTTTCAGAAGTCATGCGTTATATTCTCGACCTCGGCCCTACGGTGATGCTGCCAATTGTCATCATTATTTTTTCTAAAATATTAGGCATGAAGGCAGGCGATTGCTTTAAAGCGGGTCTGCATATCGGGATTGGCTTTGTTGGCATTGGCCTTGTGATTGGCTTAATGCTGGATTCCATTGGTCCGGCGGCGAAAGCGATGGCGGAAAATTTCGACCTGAATCTGCATGTGGTCGATGTCGGTTGGCCGGGCTCTTCACCAATGACCTGGGCGTCGCAAATTGCGCTGGTGGCGATTCCGATTGCGATTCTGGTTAACGTGGCGATGCTACTGACCCGTATGACGCGGGTGGTAAATGTTGATATCTGGAATATCTGGCATATGACCTTCACCGGCGCATTGCTGCATCTGGCAACCGGTTCATGGATGATAGGGATGGCGGGTGTGGTAATTCACGCGGCGTTTGTTTATAAGCTCGGCGACTGGTTTGCCCGCGATACCCGAAATTTCTTTGAGCTGGAAGGCATTGCTATTCCGCACGGTACGTCGGCGTATCTGGGGCCAATTGCGGTGCTGGTGGATGCTATCATCGAGAAAATCCCAGGCGTTAACCGTATTAAATTTAGCGCCGACGATATTCAGCGCAAATTTGGTCCGTTTGGCGAGCCTGTCACCGTGGGTTTTGTGATGGGGCTGATTATCGGCATCCTCGCGGGTTACGATGTCAAAGGTGTATTGCAGCTGGCGGTAAAAACGGCGGCAGTTATGCTGCTGATGCCACGGGTGATTAAACCCATCATGGATGGTTTAACGCCTATCGCTAAGCAGGCCCGTAGTCGTTTACAGGCGAAGTTCGGCGGTCAGGAGTTCCTGATTGGCCTTGATCCGGCGTTGCTGCTGGGGCATACGGCGGTGGTATCGGCAAGCCTGATTTTTATCCCGCTCACCATTTTAATTGCTGTTTGTGTTCCGGGTAATCAGGTACTGCCGTTTGGCGACCTTGCCACCATCGGTTTCTTTGTGGCGATGGCGGTCGCCGTGCATCGTGGAAATCTGTTCCGCACCTTAATCTCGGGTGTCATCATTATGAGCATCACCCTGTGGATCGCGACGCAAACTATTGGTTTGCACACCCAACTGGCGGCTAACGCTGGGGCGTTAAAAGCCGGAGGCATGGTGGCATCAATGGATCAGGGCGGTTCTCCCATTACCTGGTTACTGATTCAGGTTTTCTCCCCGCAAAATATTCCCGGTTTCATTATTATCGGTGCCATTTATCTTACCGGTATTTTCATGACCTGGCGTAGAGCGCGCGGCTTTATTAAACAAGAGAAAGCCGTTCTCGCAGAATAATTTTTACCTGAGGGGGAGTTTATCCCCCTTAATAATCAGGAGTTTTTATGAAATCAGTGGTGAATGATACTGATGGTATCGTGCGCGTTGCCCAACGAGTCATTCCTGAAATTAAACATCAGGATGAGGTGCGGGTAAAAATTGCCAGCTCGGGATTATGTGGTTCCGATTTACCCAGAATATTTAAAAATGGTGCACATTATTATCCAATAACGTTAGGCCATGAATTTAGCGGCTATATTGATGCTGTGGGATCCGGTGTTGATGATTTACATCCTGGCGATGCGGTTGCCTGTGTGCCGTTATTACCCTGTTTTACTTGTCCAGAGTGTTTGAAAGGGTTTTATTCCCAGTGCGCAAGATATGATTTTATTGGCTCGCGGCGTGATGGTGGATTTGCTGAGTATATTGTCGTTAACCGAAAAAATGTCTTTGCTCTACCCACGGATATGCCTATTGAGGATGGGGCTTTTATTGAACCGATTACCGTTGGCCTGCATGCTTTCCATTTAGCGCAAGGTTGTGAGAATAAAAACGTTATTATTATTGGTGCCGGAACCATTGGCCTGCTGGCCATTCAGTGCGCTGTCGCGCTGGGAGCAAAGAGTGTGACGGCTATCGACATTAGCTCAGAAAAACTGGCACTGGCAAAATCTTTCGGTGCGATGCAAACATTTAACAGCCTTGAAATGAGCGCGCCGCAAATGCAGAGCGTTTTACGCGAACTGCGTTTTAATCAGCTTATCCTCGAGACGGCTGGCGTCCCGCAAACCGTCGAACTGGCGGTAGAGATTGCCGGGCCTCATGCCCAGCTGGCGCTGGTGGGCACGTTGCATCAGGATCTGCATTTAACATCGGCAACGTTTGGCAAAATATTGCGTAAAGAGCTGACGGTTATCGGCAGTTGGATGAACTACTCCAGCCCTTGGCCGGGGCAGGAGTGGGAAACGGCGTGCCGGTTGCTGACAGAACGTAAGTTAAGCCTGGAGCCATTAATCGCTTACCGTGGAAGCTTTGAAAGCTTCGCCCAGGCGGTGCGTGACATCGCTCGTAATGCTATGCCGGGCAAAGTGTTGCTCATTCCCTGAAACCGCGGGCCAGCGTGATGCTGGCCCGGTATTGTGCAAAACAGATCATTCACCAATGGTCCCCCTTCGTTTACACTAGCCACAATTGAATATGGGTAAATGACGATGAATTCATTCGAGCGAAGGAATAAGATCATCCAATTAGTGAATGAACAGGGAACCGTGCTTGTTCAGGATCTGGCGGGAGTATTTGCTGCCTCGGAAGCGACAATCCGTGCCGATTTGCGCTTTCTCGAACAAAAAGGCGTGGTTACGCGCTTTCATGGCGGTGCGGCGAAAATAATGTCCGGTAATAGTGAAACCGAGACCCAGGAAGTTGGGTTTAAAGAGCGATTTCAGCTCGCCAGCGCGCCAAAAAACAGAATAGCGCAGGCGGCAGTCAAAATGATCCACGAAGGGATGACCGTTATTCTCGACAGCGGAAGTACGACAATGCTTATCGCCGAAGGATTAATGACCGCCAAAAATATCACGGTGATTACCAACAGTCTCCCGGCAGCATTTGCCCTTTCCGAAAATAAAGACATTACTCTGGTCGTCTGTGGTGGGACCGTCCGCCATAAAACACGCTCGATGCATGGTTCCATTGCCGAGCGTTCATTGCAGGATATTAATGCCGATTTAATGTTTGTCGGTGCTGATGGTATTGATGCGGTTAATGGTATTACGACCTTTAATGAAGGTTATTCGATTAGCGGGGCGATGGTTACAGCCGCAAATAAAGTGATTGCCGTTCTCGATTCATCGAAATTTAATCGTCGCGGTTTTAATCAGGTACTGCCAATCGAAAAAATTGACATTATTATTACCGACGATGCCGTGTCAGAGGTGGATAAACTGGCATTGCAGAAGACACGGGTAAAATTAATTACGGTGTAGTATTGTTCTGTATGCCGGATAAGGTGTTTACACCGCATCCGGCATTACGGATTCTCCCTGGTTCAAGAGAGAATAGTTTGATTAACGCAATAATGGACAATCTGGTGGTAATCGACAACGTAACGCCGCCGGAAGTATTTCAATATGGAAGTTTTGCCCACTCAACGGTTCGCCATCAAGATTAAAAGTGATTTCGTGTGGGGCTTGTATATCAAACCACGACGAAGCGCCTTCGATAATATTCGGGTTGTCTTCGTCAGATTTTAAGGTTGATACGAGAGCTGGAAGAATTTCATCGCCGGTAAAAATGCGCAGTTGCAGCAGGCCATCGTTAATTAACGCGTTCGGGCACAATTGCTGAC
Organism: Escherichia sp. WS3227_2; assembly: GCF_046486495.1. NCBI lineage: Bacteria > Pseudomonadati > Pseudomonadota > Gammaproteobacteria > Enterobacterales > Enterobacteriaceae > Escherichia > Escherichia sp. WS3227_2. The sequence continues at coordinate 125,645 of NZ_JBJQLG010000006.1, read as the reverse complement.
CGCCACCGGCCTGACGCCCGTTACCAATACCAATGACCAGGGCGTCACCTTGCCAGTGAAAGTTTTCACCGCGGATCTTACAACGGTCCGGTTGCAGAGTATCCATGCGCATTAAGCCATGAATGATGTAAGAGACGCCACCCAGCGCGGCTTTTAATTTTTCCGGCGTTTCTGTGGTAATACGCGTCCCAAACCCGCCTGTCGCCATATTAATAAAACAGGTTTGTTTGTTGACCTGCGCCATATCTATCGCAATGGCGTTACCGGAAATTGCCAGTTTCAGCGCCTTATCCAGTGCCTCAGGAATCCCTACACTGGTGGCAAAATCATTGGCGGTTCCTAATGGCAAAATTCCCAGCGCGGGTATGTCATCCCCCTCACACTGAATCAACGCCGTAGAAACTTCATTAATGGTGCCATCGCCACCACCGGCAATCACCGTTGCGACGCCCAACTTCCGGGCCTCCTCTACATATCGTGCGGCATCGCCTTTCTCCCAGGTGACCCGCACATGGATCGTCATTCCTTCCTCACGCAACAGCATAATTGCTTCGCGCAAGGGTAGATTGTCAGTACTTTTGCCATTAAGAATCAGTAAGCTGGCGGGAAATTCTGCCATGATCGTATGTGCCTTTATGATTGGTCTGTAGATAGTGTAGAGCAGAAAAGAAAAGGTGGAGTCAGAACAGGATGAAAGTCGGAGGATAAAAAGTCAGTTCAAGTATGGAGGATTCAGTGGTTACCACCAGGAGCTTGCAATGGGGACAGCGAATACTAACGGCAGCCACCGATAAATTTCAAAAAAGAGCATATACCTAATATTCAACTAAACAGTGGCATCTTCAATATACTATTAAAAATATATTAACCCCCCCATGGGGTTACCCGAAAGGGCATCCGTGTATGTAATTCCTACTTATGTAGGAAATGTTGTACAGAACATTTATTATAATCCTATTCAATTATAATAATCATGCCATTATTATATTTAAACACCAGAGCGTGTCGTTGGTATTTAATGGGGGAAGGTGAGATGAAAAAGATAGCTGCTATATCATTAATTAGTGTTTTTCTTATGTCTGGGTGTGCTGTACATAATGATGAGACAAGTATCGGTAAATTTGGTCTTGCATATAAAAGTAATATTCAGCGTAAACTCGATAACCAATACTACACCGAAGCCGAAGCTTCTTTAGCCAGGGGCAGAATTTCTGGTGCAGAAAATATAGTAAAAAATGATGCAGCTCATTTCTGTGTTACTCAGGGCAAAAAAATGCAGATAGTTGACCTGAAGACAGAAGGTGCAGGATTACATGGCGTCGCTCGTCTGACATTCAAATGTGGAGAGTGAGAATATTTTTTGGTAAGCGTCAAACATGCGCGTTCTGGCTGTGCGTAACCGGAACCTGTGCGAGCACGATGCCAATAAGTGAAAGGCATCGTGCTATGAAGGGGGATTCTATCGATGTGGTCAATGGAAGACGGTGACCAGGATACGGCTTATGCATAAAAAATAAGCCCGTGTAAGGGAGATTACACAGGCTAAGGAGGTGGTTCCTGGTACAGCTAGCATTTTATGGGTTATGTTTTTCAGCGAAACGGATGATAACCTTAATAAATGCAGCTGTATGTGATCGGTTTCTAAGAATTTTCCATCCGGGAAAAATAATCGAAATTAATCACTTACCGTGGGGGTTACGCGTGGTTTCCCCGGAGAAATTACGCATCAGCAGCGCGTAATTTAGCTCAAGATCCTGCGGCACCGGGATCCACACAGTATAACCATCGCCCGGTGCGACCGGCATTGCTTCGCCTTTGGCGTTTTCCATCTGCTCAAGGGTAAAGTTAATGTTGCCATGCGGCGTCATCAGCTCAAGGCTGTCGCCAACGGAGAATTTATTTTTCACCGCTACCGCCGCGAGGTCGCCCTTGCGCTCACCGGTAAACTCACCAACAAACTGCTGGCGGTCAGAAACTGAATAACCGTATTCGTAGTTCTGATAATCATCGTGAGTATGACGACGCAGGAAACCTTCGGTATAGCCACGATGCGCCAGACCTTCCAGAGTTTCCAGCAGGCTGGTATCGAACGGTTTGCCCGCAGCGGCGTCATCGATAGCTTTACGATAAACCTGCGCGGTGCGTGCGCAATAGTAGAAAGATTTGGTACGGCCTTCGATTTTCAGCGAATGCACGCCCATTTTGGTCAGGCGTTCAACGTGGGCGATGGCACGCAGATCTTTCGAGTTCATGATGTAAGTGCCGTGCTCATCTTCAAACGCGGTCATATACTCGCCCGGACGCTGGGCTTCTTCGATCATAAACACTTTGTCGGTCGGCGCGCCGATACCCAGCGTCGGCTCAACATTTTGCACCGGAATCGGCTCGTACTTATGTACGATGTTGCCAACATCATCTTCTTTCCCTTCCTGGACGTTGTACTCCCAGCGGCAGGCGTTGGTGCAGGTGCCCTGGTTCGGGTCGCGCTTGTTGATATAGCCAGAGAGCAGGCAGCGACCGGAGTAGGCCATGCACAGCGCGCCGTGAACGAAGATTTCGATCTCCATATCTGGCACCTGATTGCGGATCTCTTCAATCTCTTCCAGCGACAGCTCGCGAGAGAGGATCACGCGGGTCAGGCCCATTTGCTGCCAGAATTTCACCGTCGCCCAGTTCACGGCGTTAGCCTGTACCGAGAGATGGATTGGCATTTCAGGGAAGTGCTCACGCACCAGCATAATCAGCCCCGGATCGGACATAATCAGCGCATCCGGCCCCATCTCCACCACCGGTTTCAGGTCACGGATAAAGGTTTTCAGCTTGGCGTTGTGCGGTGCAATGTTGACCACGACATAAAACTTTTTCCCCAGCGCGTGGGCTTCATTGATGCCGAGCTGAAGATTTTCGTGGTTAAATTCGTTGTTGCGCACACGTAGGGAGTAACGTGGCTGGCCCGCATAAACAGCATCTGCGCCATAAGCGAAAGCGTAACGCATATTTTTCAGCGTTCCCGCCGGGGAAAGGAGTTCCGGTTTAAACATAATTCTCTCGTTCTGATGACAGGTCAGATCCGCTTCACCTGATGAAGCGGTTAGGGGAGTGCCCCCACTTTAAGGGCGGGCATTGTAGCGCTGTAGGGGGGAGCTGGTAAAGCGCCAGACGCCAACAACACGCGCCCGGCATCGTAATTACGTATTGTCTTTCACCGTCTGGCTTGTGCCATTGGCTTTAACGGAGGCAATTCCGGTTTCACGAGATTGCGCGGTGGCGTACATCTGGCTGGAGCCGATAATTTGATGATTGGCGGCTTTCAGATTGAAATAGAATTTGCCGTTGCTTGCCGTTTTTTTCTCATAGCGTTCTTCTTGCGGGCTGTTGCTACGCACCGACGCGATACCCTTTTCCGCAGAGGCTTTTGAGGTATATAGCTCGCTGGTGAGGATAGTCTCACCATTGCCCGCTTTTAGCACAAACCGGAACTGATTATCACTGCTCTTACTGAGTTCAAACCAACCAGCCATAATGACTCCTTGATTGAAATTGCGTATCGAAAACAGCATCTAAAAGGACTGTTTACCGATTAAAGTATGAGCGATTTTCAGGCGGTTGCCAGGGCGAAGAGATAATGTCAGATAGCCGACAATGCATGGGATAATGTTGCCGGATGTGGCGTGAATGCCTTCTCCGGCAGGTAAAAATGTTAAACGATGCGGCAGGCGTCGGCTTCCCAGCGGTAACCGACGCCGTAAACGGCACGGATAAAGGACTGTTCGGCGTCGAGAGATTCCAGCTTGCGACGCAGGTTTTTAATGTGGCTGTCGATAGTGCGGTCGGTTACTACGCGGTAGTCGTCATAAAGATGATTGAGCAATTGTTCGCGGGAGAACACTTTTCCTGGTTCATGAGAGAGCGTTTTCAGCAGACGAAATTCCGCAGGCGTCAGGTCAAGCATTTTACTGCGCCATGAAGCCTGAAAACGACCTTCGTCGATAATCAACGGGCTTTCAGCATCCTGTTGCTGCAACTCACGCTGCGGTTTGCAACGGCGCAAAATGGTTTTGACGCGCGCTACCACTTCCCGTGGGCTGTACGGCTTACAGATATAATCATCTGCGCCAATCTCCAGTCCGAGCAGGCGATCGATCTCTTCTATTTTTGCCGTCACCATCACGATAGGAATGTCAGAAAAACGACGAATTTCCCGGCACAGCGTCAAGCCATCGGTGCCAGGGAGCATCAGATCCAACAGGATCAGATCCGGTGGTGTCTGGCGCACATACGGCAGTACCTGATCGCCGTGGCTGATAAGCGTCGGCGCATAGCTCGCAGCACGCAGATAATCAATGAGCAACTGTCCCAGCTTCGGTTCATCTTCCACGATCAAAATACGCGGTGTGTTTTCGTCGATTGGTAACTCGGTCATACTTCTCTCTGTAAATCCCGTTCCAGCGGTAACTCTACTGTAATGCTTACCCCGCCAAAAGGCGAATGGGCAGCAATAATGCGGCCATTATGTGCTTCAACAATGTTCAGGCAAATCGCCAGACCCAGCCCGGAACCACCGCTGGCGCGGTTGCGGGAACCTTCGGTGCGATAAAAACGTTCAAACAATTTTTGTAGCTGATCGTCACTGACACCCGGTGCACTGTCGGCAAAGGTCAGGCGCACCGTTTTGTCATGTTGCTCGGCAGAGATATGCAGGCTGCCGCCGCTGTCGGTATAGCGCAGGCTGTTTTCCAGTAAGTTATTGAACAACTGCATTAAACGATCGCGATCGCCAAATACGGTGATGCTGTCTGGCAGGGAAAATTGCAGTTTCAGCCCGCGGCTGGCGAAACGCTCACGAAATGCGCCACCCGCGACTTCCAGTAGCGGGATCAGATCCACCGACGATTTCTGGTAGGCGAGAGCGCCTTCATCAGACATCGACAATTGATGAAGATCGTCCACCAGTTTGGTCAGTGTACCGACCTCCGCCTGTAAAGACGCCACCGTCTCCGGCGTGAATTTACGCACGCCATCCTGAATGGCTTCCAGTTCACCGCGCAGCACCGCTAATGGCGTACGCAGTTCGTGAGAAATATCGGCCATAAAATCGCGCCGCATTTGCTGGTTTTTCTCCAGCGTGCTGGCAAGCTGGTTGAAGTCTTGCGCCAGTTTGCCCAGTTCATCTTCACTGGTGGGCGTCACGCGAGTAGTGAAATCGCCCGCTGCCAGTTTGTGTGTACCGTCCACCAGTCGTTTGACCGGAGCCAGCAAACCGCGCGCCAGTGGGAATGTCGCCAGCGCCGCTAACAAGGTAGATAAAGCGACAATCAGCCAACTGGTTTGCCTCTGTTGTCTGTCAAAATTGATATCGGTATTGCGGGTCAGTCGCTCAACAGGGGAGGCAATCACCGCACCCACTTCCGCACCGTTGACCAGAATGGGTCGCCGTGTACCGTCAGGTGGAATCGGCGCTCGCGGACCAACCAGCACTTTGTTGTTTTGATCAACCACCCAGAACTGGGTACGCCAGCCGTGCGGTGGCATACCCGGGCCGGGTTTATCTTCCGAATTATCGTGTTCAAATGAACGCAGGATCTGAAAGACAAAGCGATCATTGTTGCGCAGGAAGCGCCAGTTGCCATGCTGCGCATACTGCTCGCCAAGCGCATCACTTAACAGTTGTAATCGCTGTTCATTACCATGCTTGATGTAATCAATAAAGCCACGCTCAAAACTGATACGCACCGCCCAGTGCATACTGATCAGCAAGACAATGCAGGTGGCGAAAATCGCCAGAAACAGTTTGCCGGTAATACCGGGTCGCCAGAACTTCATTGCGCGCTCCTTTTTCGCCGCGAAATAGCTACATTTTGATGCGTATCGTTCGGCACTCTGGCAAAGATGAACGCCGGAAGGGCGATGATAAACGCCATGCTAAGCCAGGTGTACATAAAGACGGTTTGTGTGGTGCCGCTGTCGACGCTGACATGCTGTGAACCAAAAAGTCCCAGCAACAGCCCGGCGATAGTGACGCCGATACTCATCGACAATTGCATAATCATCGACAGCAGGCTGTTTCCGCTGCTCGCCAGATTGTCCGGGAGATCTTTCAGCGTCAGGGTGTTCATGGAGGAGAAACGGGTCGAGTTGACCATCCCTTGTAAAAACAGGACGAACGGCAAAACGTAGTACCAGCCCAGCAGAGCGGTAGTCATAAACAATAGGGTGACCAGCGACAGACCCAGCGTGGTCGCTACCAGTACCCGACGATAACCAAAGCGATTCACTACCTGTACCACAATTCGCTTCATCCCCATGCTGCCGAGCACCATCGGGATCATCATCAGTCCGGCATGAAACGGTGAGAAGCCAAGGCCAATTTGCAGGAAAACCGGCGTCATAAAGGGCAACATACCACTGCCGATACGTCCGGCAAAGCTCCCCGCCAGGCCCAGCGAAAAGGTACGAGTACGGAACAGTTTCAGACTGAAAAGCGCGCGGTTGTTATTTCTGGCGTGTAGCAGATAAAGCACCAGTGCTACCACGCCAACTGCGACCAGGCCAGCAATCGCCAGCGGCGATAAACCTGTACCTTTACTGCCGTCCAGCGCCAGGGTTAATACCGCCATGCCAACCGCCAGCAATAAAAATCCGGAGAGATCAAAGCGCCGCGTCTGCATGGTGTAGTTCGGCATTAACATCAGTGTGGCGATCGCGCCAATAATCCCCACCGGAATGTTGATCAAAAAGATCCAGTGCCACGACGCGTATTCCACCAGCAGACCGCCGAGCGCCGGACCGAGCAGCGGACCGACCTGACCGGGTAACGTGACAAAGGTCATCGCCGCCATATATTGCTCGCGCGGTACGATTTTCATCACCGTCAACCTGCCGACCGGCACCATCATCGCACCGCCAACGCCCTGTAACGCGCGTGCCAGCAACAGTTCGTTCAGCGTGACGGAAAGCGCGCAAAACAGTGAACCGAGAGTAAACAGCACGATGGCGGTAAAGAAAATATTGCGCACGCCGACTTTGTCCGCCAGCCAGCCGCTGGCGGGCAGCATCACCGCCACGGTCAGTACATAAGAGACAATGACCATGTGCATATGCAACGGACTTTCCCCGAGGCTTTGCGCCATTGAGGGAAGCGCGGTGTTTACGATGGTGGTGTCCAGCGACTGCATAAAGAAGCCGAAAGCCACAATCCACAATTGCCAGCGGGTGCTGTCGGGAAGATCTGTCATTTACTCGGTTACCGCTTGTTTAGGTTTACGCGAAAAACGCAGCCGCAGACGGTCGAAAAAGAGATACACCACCGGCGTGGTATACAGCGTCAGAAGCTGGCTCATTACCAGACCGCCGACAATGGTGATCCCCAGGGGTTGGCGCAGCTCCGAGCCGTCACCGCCCGACAATACCAGCGGCAGCGCGCCAAACAGCGCCGCCAGGGTAGTCATCATAATCGGGCGAAAACGCAGCAGACAGGCCTGGAAAATAGCTTCCTGCGGCGTCAGGTTACCGTGCCGTTGGGCTTCAAGCGCAAAATCGACCATCATGATGGCGTTTTTCTTTACGATGCCGATTAATAGCATGATCCCTATCAGGGCGATTAGGCTGAACGGGGCATTGAACAGTTCCAGCGCCAGCAGCGCTCCAACGCCCGCCGAGGGCAGGGTGGAGAGAATCGTCAGCGGATGTACGTAACTCTCGTAAAGGATACCCAGCACGATATACACCGTGGCGATGGCGGCGATAATCAGGATCACTTGCGAGTTCATCGTCTCCTGGAACACCTGCGCCGTGCCGGCAAAAATACCGCGCACCGTCGAAGGCACACCAAGCTGGGTCATTGCGCGATCGATCGCCGCACTGGCGTCCGAGAGCGATTTCCCGGTCGGCAGGTTAAACGAAATGGTCGAGGCCGCCGATAATCCCTGATGATTCACCGACAGCGGAGCATTCGCCGGTTGCCATTTAGCGAAATACGACAGCGGGATCGCTTTTCCTTCGTTATTGATAACGAACATTTTTTCCAGCGCGCTGATGTCCTGGGTATAGCGCGGATCCACTTCCATCACCACTTTGTACTGGTTCATCGGCTGGTAAATGGTCGAGATTTGCCGCTGACCGAAGGCGTTATTTAACAGGCTGTTGGCGGCCTGCACGTCGATTCCCAGCCGCGCCATGGTGTCGCGGTCGTAAACCAGATTCATCTCCGCGCCGTTATCCTGCTGATCGGAGTTCACGTCCGCCAGTTCCGGCAACGTTGCCAGTTTTTTGCGGATTTTCGGCTCCCATTCGCGCAGTGCCGCCAGGTCGTCGGATAACAACGTGTACTGGTAACTGGCGTTCGACTGACGTCCGCCAACGCGAATATCCTGTACCGCCATCAGGAACAGATTCGCCCCCGGTTCTTTCGCCAGTTTTACGCGCAGACGGTCGATAATTTGCTGCGCCGTTTCGCTGCGTTCGTCGCGTGGCTTGAGGGTGATAAACATCATCCCACTGTTCACCCGCGAACCGCCGGTAAAGCCGGTGACATTATCCACCGCCGGATCGTCACGGATAATTTTCATAAAATCCTGCAACTTACCGCGCATCGCCTGAAACGAAATACTCTGATCCGCCTGTATCCCGCCCATCAACACGCCGGTGTCCTGCTCCGGGAAGAAGGTTTTCGGGATCGAGATATATAGCCAGATATTCAGCGCAATGGTGCCAAGCAGCACCACGCCCACCAGACGGGTATGATTGAGCACCCATTTCAGCGACTTGCCATAGCCTTGTTGCAGGGCAACCAACATGCGACCAAAACCACGCAGTCGCTTTTGCTCACGCGGCTTGCTGGCTTTTAGCATCCAGCCGCACATCATTGGCGTTAGCGTCAGGGAAACCAGCAACGAAATACCAATGGCGACAGAAAGCGTCACGGCAAATTCGCGTAACAGTCGGCCCGGCAATCCGCCCATCAACAGCAGCGGCAGGAACACCGCCACCAGTGACAGACTCATCGACAGCACCGTAAAACCGACTTCGCGAGTACCTTGCAGTGCGGCTTGCAACGGTTTCATTCCCGCTTCCAGATGACGTGCAATGTTTTCCAGCACCACGATGGCGTCATCCACCACGAAACCAGTAGCAATGGTGAGCGCCATTAACGAAAGATTATTGAGACTGAAACCGCACAGGTACATCGCCGCAAACGTACCAATCAGCGAAACCGGCACCGCAACGGCGGGAATAATAGTGGCGCGACCCGAGCGCAGGAATAAAAAGACCACCAGAATCACCAGCGCCACCGAGATAATCAGCGTTTGCTCGACTTCCTCCAGCGAGGCGCGAATAGTGGGGGAGCGATCCTGGGCAATTTGCAGATCAATCGCCGCCGGAATGGTCTCCTGCAACTCCGGTAATTTTGCCCGGATGCTGTCAACTGTCTGGATAATATTGGCTTCCGGCAGCTTGCGGATCATCAGCAAAATAGCCGGTTTGGCGTTGGTCATCCCGGCGTTGCGCACATCCTGCACTGAGTCGGTCACCGTCGCCACATCGCCCAGACGAACCGCGCCGCCGTTGTTGTAATGAATAATCAGCGGCTGATATTCAGCGGCGGTTTTTAGCTCATCGTTGGTCTGGATCTGCCAGCGGTGAGTGCTATCTTCCAGCGCCCCCTGCGGTTTACGCACGTTGGCATTGCTGATGGCGCTGCGCACATCGTCCAGCGACACGCCCTGATTAAACAGCGCCTGCGGATTCAGCCCGACGCGTACGGCGGGCAGCGAGCTGCCGCCAACATCGACATCACCGACACCGTCGATTTGCGAAATCGTCGGAGCCAACTGCGTCGAGGCGAAATCGTACAGTTCACCCTGCGAATAAGTATCGGACGTCAGCGTCAGGATCATTATTGGCGCATCCGACGGGTTCGCTTTGCGATAGGTCGGACGGCTGGGCATCCCGCTGGGCAGCAAACTTTGCGCGGCGTTGATCGCCGCTTGCACATCGCGCGCTGCGCCGTTGATATCGCGGTCAAAATCAAACTGCAAAATAATGCGCGTGCTGCCGAGCGAACTGCTGGAGGTCATTTCACTGACCCCGGCAATGCGCCCAAGCGAACGTTCCAGCGGCGTGGCAACGGAAGACGCCATTGTTTCTGGTGACGCACCGGGCAGCGAGGCGCTGACCATAATCACCGGAAAATCGACCTGCGGCAGTGGGGCGACCGGCAGCATACGGAAGCCCAGTATGCCGCACAGGGTAATGGCGACCGACAGTAAAATCGTCGCCACCGGGCGGTAAATGAAGAGGGCAAAAAACTTCACTTACGCCTCCTCTTCATGGCGAGCAAAGCGACTTTTGGTCCACAATGCCAGGCGGTCGAACAGCAGATAAATCACCGGCGTGGTGAACAGCGTCAGCACCTGGCTGACAATCAGACCGCCGACCATGCCGATACCTAACGGACGACGCAGTTCCGCGCCGACCCCGGTACTCAACATCAGCGGCAGCGCGCCAAGCAGAGCCGCCAGAGTGGTCATCAGGATCGGACGAAAACGTAACAGACAAGCCTGGTAGATTGCATCGCGCGGCGACATGCCTTGCTCGCGCTCAGCAGCCAGCGCGAAGTCGATCATCATGATGGCGTTCTTCTTCACGATACCGATCAGCAAAATAATGCCGATAATTGCAATCACATCCAGTTCGCTACCAGCAATCATTAACGCCAGCAGTGCGCCAACACCTGCGGTGGGTAGCGTCGAGAGAATGGTGATCGGGTGAATAAAGCTCTCGTACAGAATGCCGAGCACGATATACATCGCCACCACCGCCGCGACAATCAGCCAGACAGTGCTGCCTAGCGCCGACTGGAAGGCGAGGGTGCTGCCCTGGAATTGCGTGGTGATATCCACCGGCAGATTCAGCGTCTTTTCGGTGTCCATAATCGCCTGCACCGCATCGCCCAGCGAATAGTTATCCGGCACGTTAAAGGAGATAGTCGTTACCGGGAACTGATCCAGATGGTTGATGGAGAGCGGCGCAAAACGCTGCTCAATTTTGGCAATTGAGCTTAACGGCACCACGCCACCGTCGCTGCTGGTCAGGCGAATGGTATCCAGCGCCGCAAGCCCTGGGGTATTTTCGGTATTGTGCTCCAGCACCACGCGATACTGGTTGGCCTGAGTATAAATGGTGGAAATCAGCCGCTGACCAAACGCGTTGTACAGGGCGTTATCGACATCCGCCATGCTGATCCCCAGACGGCTGGCGCTGTCCCTGTCGACATTGACATACGCCACCAGCCCTTTGTCCTGCCAGTCGCTGGAGACATCAGAAAGCTGTGGCAGCTGCTGGAGTTTTTCCATCAACTGTGGCACCCAGGTACTGAGCGCATCCAGTGACGTGGCCTGCAAGGTAAACTGGTACTGGGTGCGGCTGACCTGAGTATCGATGGTCAGGTCCTGCGTTGGTTGCAGGAAGAGATCGACGCCCGGCACTTTATCCACCGCCGTTTGCAGACGGGCGATGACTTTTTGCACCCGGTCATCTCGTTCATCCAGTGGTTTGAGGTTGATCTGCAAACGCGCACTGTTCAGCGACGGGTTAGTGCCATCAACGCCAACAAATGAGGTCAGGCTTTGCACTGCCGGATCCTGCAAAATCACATCCGCGACCTGGCGTTGCCGCTGGGCCATATTGGCAAAGGAGCTGGATTGCGGTGCCTGCAAAGTGCCCTGAATAATGCCGTTGTCCTGTACCGGGAAGAAACCTTTCGGAATGAATACCCACAAGAGAACACTAAGCAGCAGCGTGCTGAGTGCCACGCTTAAGGTCAGCCACGGATGATTCAGCACTTTCGCCAGTCCACGACCATAGGCGGCGATTATCCTGTCGAACATTTTCTCAGAGGCTCGGGAGAAGCGATTCTGTTTACGCAGCGACTCCTGGCTGAGCATCCGCGCGCACATCATCGGCGTCAGAGTCAGCGACACCACGGCTGAGATCAAAATCGCGACTGCCAGAGTAATAGCAAATTCGCGGAACAGTCGCCCGACGATATCGCCCATAAATAGCAGTGGGATCAACACTGCAATCAGTGAGAAGGTCAGCGAGATAATGGTAAAGCCGATTTCACCCGCGCCTTTGAGCGCCGCCGCCAACGGTTTTTCGCCTTTTTCGATATAGCGGGAAATGTTTTCGATCACCACGATGGCGTCATCGACCACAAATCCGGTGGCGATAGTTAACGCCATCAGCGTCAGGTTATTGATTGAAAAATCGAGAAACACCATGACCGCGAAGGTGCCGATTAACGACAGCGGCACTGCGACGCCGGGAATGATAGTCGCCGGAATATTACGCAAAAACAGGTAGATAATCATGACTACCAGCGCGATAGCCATCATCAATTCAAACTGAGTATCATCGACGGATGCGCGAATATTGGTGGTACGGTCAGAAAGTACCGTCACTTTTACCGATTTCGGCAAACTCTCGGTGAGTTGTGGCAGCATCTGCCGGATGCTGTCGGCGGTGGAGATAATGTTAGCACCGGGCTGGCGCTGAACATTCATCACAATGGCCTGTTCTTTGTTCGCCCACGCGCCGAGCCAGCTGTTTTCTGCTCCTTGCTCTACGGTTGCGACATCGCCCAGACGAATCGGCGCGCCGTTCTGGTAGGCAATAATTAGCTGGCGATACTCTTCGGCGGATTGCATCTGGTCGTTCGCGGAAAGGGTGACCGCGCGGGAAGGGCCGTCGAGGCTACCTTTTGCCGAGTTAACGTTAGCGCCGGTAATAGCGGTGCGCACGGTTTCGCTGGTCAGGCCGAGGGCGGCAATCGCCTGAGCGTTAAGTTTGACACGAACAGCCGGACGCTGGCCGCCGGAAAGCGTTACCAGGCCGACACCGGAAATCTGCGAGATTTTCTGCGCGACGCGGGTTTCCACCATATCTTCCACTTGCGTCATTGGCATGGCGGTTGAGGTGACGGCGAGCGTCATGATTGGTGGATCTGCCGGGTTCACTTTGCTGTAAACCGGCGGGTTAGGCAGATCGCTCGGCAACAAGTTGGTCGCAGCGTTAATCGCGGCCTGCACTTCCTGCTCGGCGACATCGAGCGGTAATGTTAGCTGGAACTGTAAGGTGATAACTGACGCACCGCCGGAACTTTGCGACGACATCTGTTTCAGGCCAGACATCTGCCCAAACTGGCGTTCAAGCGGCGCGGTAACGACAGAGGTCATGACATCCGGGCTCGCACCTGGGTAGAGCGTGACTACCTGAATGGTCGGATAGTCCACTTCCGGCAGCGCCGAAACGGGCAGGGCTCGATAACCGATAATCCCGGCGAGTAAGATCGCCACCATCAGCAGCGTGGTGGCGACAGGACGCATAATAAACAGGCGCGACGGGCCGCCTGTGCTGCTCGGGGGTAACACCTGCATCAGGAGCGTGCTCCTTTTTTCGCGTATTCGCGGCTGGTGGCTTTCTCTTCCGAAGTGGTGGCGCTCTGGGCTTCCACCACTTCCACTTTCGCCCCTTCGGTCAGGCGATCAATGCCATCCGTCACTACGCGGTCGCCCGCAGAAATACCTGCGCGGATCACCACTTTCTGACTGTCCTGAATGCCCGGCGTCACCAGATGTTTGCTGACCTTGTTTTCGCTATTCAGCACCCAGACAAAATGGCCTTCGTTGCCCATTTGCAGAGCGGCGGTGGGGATCACCACGGCGTTTTGTTCGGTGTCGACTAACATACGCGCGTTAACAAACTGATTGGGAAACAGCGCATCATCCTGATTATTAAAGCGTGCTTTCACTTTAATCGTACCGGTAGTGGCATCGATTTGGTTATCGAGACTTAACAGCGTGCCTTCACTTAATTTCTTCGAGTTGGTGCGATCCCAGGCTTCAACAACCAGCGGTTTTCCGGCTTTTTGCGCCTGTACTACGGTAGCGATATCGCTTTCCGGCAGGGTAAAGAGCAAATCGATAGGATGCGTCTGGGTGATCACCACAATCCCGGTGGTATCACCACTGGAGATTTGGTTACCAACATCAACCTGCTTGAGACCAACGCGACCATCGACTGGTGCGGTGATGCGGCTCCAGTCGAGTTGCAGCTGCGCGCTGGCGACGCTTGCTTCATCAGCCTTAATGGTGCCTTCGGTTTCACTGACCAGCGCTTGTTGGGCATCCAGTTCCTGACGAGATACGAGATTGGTTTTTGCCAGTTGCTGATAACGCGCCAGGTCACGGCGGGCGTTGGCAAGCGTGGCTTTATCTTTTGCCAGTTGGCCCAGGGCTTGTGCTAATGCAACTTTGAACTGGCTGGGGTCAATTTCTGCCAGTAAATCGCCTGCTTTGACCTGCTGGCCTTCCTGGAAATGTAACGCCATCAGTTGACCGTCCACGCGGCTGCGCACCGTAACAGTATTAGCGGCGGTAATGGTGCCAAGCCCGGTGAGGTAACGCGGAACTGCCTGTTCTACGGCGGTCGCCGCCTGAACCGGGGCTAATGGGCCGGAACGCATACCACGGCGACCACCCGCTGGCGATTGCTGCGCTTGTTTCGTCGCCCCTGGGGCTGCACTCCGGGAGTCATTGCGGCCTTGCCAGAACCAGAATGCGGCGATGGCGGCGATAACCACCACGATTACGATTACCCAACGGGATTTATAACTGCCTTTCATCGTTAAGAGTTTCTCTTCCTGAAACGTTTCGCGGAATGATACTAGTGTAGCCAGCCAATAAGGGAGAAAAATGGAGGAATTATGAAACACTATCGGGAATCGTCTGAATGGCGGGCACATTTGCGAGCACGCATCCAGTAATAACACATGAAACTATTTTATCTACGCGTTAGCGATAGACTGCTTGCATGGCGAAAGGAGGTAAGCCGATGATTTCAGCGGGACGCTGAAACGGGAAAGCCCCTCCCGAGGAAGGGGCCATAAATAAGGAAAGGGTCATGATGAAGCTACTCATCATCGTGGTGCTCTTAGTCATTAGCTGGCCAGCTTACTAAGACTACCAGGGCGGGGGAAACCCCGCTCTACCCTCACTCCTGAAAGTATGCCTTCACGATAAGATTGTCAATCTGCAGGCTTTGCAGTCTGCGATCCTGCCAGCAAATATTCTTTGCGAGACGTTACGCAATAATCACACTGGAAACTATTTTATCCGCAAGTCAGCGATAGACTGCATACAGGGCGAAAGGAGGTAAGCCGACGATTTCAGCGGGACGCTGAAACGGGAAAGCCCCTCCCGAGGAAGGGGCCTTAAATAAGGAAAGGGTCATGATGAAGATACTCATCATCGTGGTGCTCTTAGTGATTAGCTACCCAGCATACTAAGACTACCAGGGCGGGGGAAACCCCGCTCTACCCTCACTCCTGAAATTATGCCTTCACGATAAGATTGTCAATCTGCAGGCTTTGCAGTCTGCGATCCTGCCAGCAAATATTCTTTGCGAGTCGTTACGCAATAATCACAGAGGAAACTATTTTGTTCACGCGTTAGCGATAGACTGCATTCAGGGCGAAAGGAGGTAAGCCGACGATTTCAGCGGGACGCTGAAACGGGAAACCCTCTCCCGGAGAAGAGGGCTTTTAATAAGGAAAGGGTTATGATGAAGCACGTCATCATACTGGTGATACTCTTAGTGATTAGCTTCCAGGCTTACTAAGAACACCAGGGGGAGGGGGAAACCTCTCCCTAACCCTCACTCCTGAAATTATGTCACTCCGCCCTTAGTGTCAATCGACGGCTCTTCGTTCTTGCGAGGCGAATAGCAAAATTTTCTGCGCCGCCGGGCCTAATTCTGAAAGTTTCTTCGTTTGCTCTTATTTCATTATTGCAATCGGTATGATACCGGACCTCAATAATTCTCTAAGAAAGGATTTCTTATGAGCGAACAAATCACGTTTGCCACCAGCGATTTTGCCAGTAACCCGGAACCACGTTGCCCCTGCATTTTGCTGCTGGATGTTTCTGGCTCGATGAGCGGCAGACCTATTAATGAACTTAATGCCGGATTGGTTACCTTTCGCGATGAGCTGCTTGCCGACCCGCTGGCCTTAAAAAGAGTGGAACTCGGTATTGTGACGTTCGGCCCGGTGCATGTGGAACAACCATTTACCAGCGCCGCTAATTTTTTCCCGCCCATCCTGTTTGCCCAGGGCGATACACCAATGGGCGCCGCCATTACCAAAGCCCTGGATATGGTTGAGGAGCGCAAACGTGAGTATCGCGCCAATGGTATTTCCTATTATCGTCCGTGGATTTTCCTGATCACCGATGGCGCTCCAACCGATGAGTGGCAGGCTGCCGCCAACAAAGTGTTTCAGGGGGAAGAAGATAAGAAGTTTGCCTTCTTTTCCATCGGTGTTCAGGGGGCGGATATGAAGACTTTGGCACAAATCAGCGTTCGTCAGCCTTTGCCACTGCAGGGATTACAATTCCGTGAACTGTTTAGCTGGTTATCCAGTTCGCTGCGTTCGGTTTCCCGCTCCACGCCGGGAACGGAAGTTGTGCTGGAAGCGCCAAAAGGCTGGACGTCAGTGTGAGCTGGCGTCTGGTCTATGCATCAACCGTTGGAACGTCGCACATCAGCGCGGACTTGCCTTGCCAGGATGCCTGCCAGATGCAGGTTGCCTGGTTAAATGACCAGCAGCCATTATTGTCGGTATTTGTCGCTGATGGCGCAGGCAGTGTCTCGCAGGGTGGCGAAGGCGCGATGCTCGCCGTCAATGAAGCGATGGCTTATATGTCGCAAAAAGTGCAGGGCGGGGAATTGGGGCTTAATGATGTCCTCGCCACGGATATTGTGCTGACCATTCGTCAGCGACTTTTTGCCGAGGCGGAAGCCAAAGAATTAGCGGTTCGCGATTTTGCCTGCACATTTCTGGGACTGATTTCATCGCCTGACGGCACCTTGATTATGCAGATTGGCGATGGCGGCGTGGTGGTAGATTTGGGGCACGGTCTGCAACTGCCGCTCATGCCGATGGTGGGTGAATATGCCAACATGACGCACTTCATTACCGATGAAGATGCGGTTTCCAGACTGGAAACTTTCACCAGCACTGAGCGTGCGCACAAAGTTGCAGCATTTACGGATGGTATCCAGCGGCTGGCGTTAAATATGCTGGATAATTCTCCCCATGTGCCTTTCTTTACCCCGTTTTTCAATGGGCTGGCGTCAGCAACGCAGGAACAACTCGATTTATTACCTGAATTGTTAAAGCAGTTTTTGTCCAGCCCGGCGGTAAACGAGCGTACCGATGATGATAAAACGTTGGCACTGGCGCTGTGGTTACCATGAAACCCACTTTATATACTGCTACTGGTGAGTGCGTTACGCCAGGCTGTGAACTGGGCAAAGGTGGCGAAGGCGCGGTTTATGATATCGAGGAGTTTGTCGATAGCGTCGCCAAGATTTATCACACGCCGCCACCCGCCTTAAAACAGGACAAACTTGCCTTTATGGCTGCGACAGCTGACGCGCAGTTGTTGAATTATGTCGCCTGGCCGCAGGCAACGCTTCACGGTGGACGAGGCGGAAAGGTTATCGGTTTTATGATGCCAAAAGTTTCTGGTAAAGAACCGATTCATATGATCTATAGCCCGGCACATCGTCGCCAGAGTTACCCTCATTGTGCGTGGGATTTTCTACTCTATGTTGCGCGCAATATTGCTTCATCTTTTGCTACGATTCACGAGCACGGGCATGTCGTGGGTGACGTAAACCAGAACAGCTTTATGGTAGGTCGCGACAGCAAAGTGGTGTTGATTGATAGCGACTCCTTTCAGATTAACGCTAATGGCACGTTGCATTTATGCGAAGTTGGCGTGTCGCATTTTACGCCGCCAGAGCTACAAACCTTGTCGTCATTTGTCGGCTTTGAACGCACAGAAAATCACGATAATTTTGGCCTAGCGTTGCTGATTTTTCACGTCTTGTTTGGTGGGCGGCATCCTTATTCTGGTGTGCCGCTTATCTCTGATGCGGGGAATGCACTGGAGACGGATATTGCCCATTTCCGTTATGCCTACGCGTCAGATAATCAGCGACGTGGTTTAAAACCGCCGCCACGATCTATTCCGCTGTCGATGTTACCGGGCGATGTTGAAGCCATGTTTCAGCAGGCATTCACGGAAAGTGGCGTGGCAACCGGGCGTCCGACGGCAAAAGCGTGGGTAGCGGCACTTGATTCTCTACGCCAACAGTTAAAGAAATGTACCGTTTCGGCAATGCATGTTTACCCCGGTCATTTGACTGACTGCCCGTGGTGTGCGCTGGATAATCAAGGCGTTATCTATTTTATTGATCTCGGCGAAGAGGTCATTACCACCAGCGGTGATTTTGTGCTGGCGAAAGTCTGGGCGATGGTGATGGCGTCAGTAGCACCACCAGCATTGCAACTGCCATTACCCGATCATTTCCAACTGACTGGCAGGCCGCTTGCTTTAGGCCTGTTACGGCGTGAATACATCATTCTGATTGAGATCGCACTGTCAGCGTTATCGCTGTTGCTTTGCGGCCTTCAGGCAGAACCGCGTTATATCATTTTGGTTCCTGTGCTGGCGGCTATCTGGATTATTGGCAGCCTGACAAGCAAAGCGTACAAAGCAGAAATCCAGCAACGCCGTGAGGCGTTTAATCGCGCGAAAATGGACTATGACCATTTAGTCAGCCAGATCCAACAGTTGGGCGGGCTGGAAGGTTTTATCGCCAAACGGACGATGCTCGAAAAAATGAAGGACGAAATTCTCGGGTTACCGGAAGAGGAGAAATGCGCTCTGGCAGCACTTCATGACACTGCAAGGGAACGGCAGAAGCAGAAGTTTCTGGAGGGATTTTTTATTGATGTTGCCTCTATTCCCGGCGTTGGCCCTGCGCGTAAAGCGGCGTTACGGTCTTTTGGTATTGAAACAGCCGCAGATGTTACCCGTCGTGGCGTTAAGCAAGTGAAAGGGTTTGGCGACCATCTGACCCAGGCGGTTATCGACTGGAAAGCGAGTTGTGAACGCCGTTTTGTGTTCAGGCCGAACGAAGCGGTAACGCCTGCAGACAGACAAGCGGTACTGACTAAAATGGCCGCCAAACGACATCGGCTGGAATCGACGTTGACTGTCGGCGCGACAGAGTTGCAGCGATTCCGCCTTCAAGCTCCAGCACGGACCATGCCGTTGATGGAACCGTTACGTCAGGCGGCAGAAAAACTGGCTCAGGCGCAGGCTGATTTAAGCCGTTGCTGAGCCAGTTTTCAATTAACGGAACACCACTTCCGCCCAGCGTGCCAGCCCGGCGGTGACGGAGCCAAAGTCATCGCCGCCTGCAATCGGAATGCCCGGCAACTGTTCTGCCAGCGCCTTTTTAATCAGCGGCGAACGGGCGCTACCGCCGGTCAGGTAGATAACGTCCGGTTTTTCCTGGGCGTTATCCAGCGCCAGTTGCACCTGTTCCAGAATCCGCGCCAGTGGCTGGTTGAGGGCGCTTTCCAGCCCTTGCTGGCTAATCAGCGTAGCCAGTTCATCGCTGATAAACGGCAGTGAGGCGCGGGTTTCCGCTACGCTTGAAAGGGCGATTTTGCTCTCTTCTGCACTGCGCACCAGGCGATAGCTTAAACGCTGACGCCAGACTTTCTGTAACAGGGCCACTTTTTCCGGTTCGCGGGCATCGCGTACCAGATCGTTAAGCAGACGACCGTTGGCACTACTGTAGAAATCACTTTGCGCAGGTACGTCGTTGATGGCAACCGCATTCCACCACGGCAGAATCGGCAGGGCGATGCCTTTTTCGGTTTCGCCACCCATGCCAAGTAACGGCATCAGGTTTTTAAACGCCAGCGCGATATCCAGATCGTTACCACCAATACGGCAACCACTGTGACCCAGCAGGCTGGCTTCACGATCGAGACGCGAACGCCACTGCGGCCCCATCAGCAGCAATGAACAGTCAGTCGTACCACCGCCGATATCCACCACCAGCACCCGTTTTTCTTCCTGCAAGGTGGCTTCGTAATCCAGCCCAGCCGCGACCGGCTCGTACTGGAATACCACATCCTTAAACCCGGCACGCTTTGCCGCGCGTTCCAGAATCCCTTGCGCCTGGGTGTTTGCTTCATCGCCGCCCAGCCCCTGGAAGTTGATCGGGCGACCAATCACCGCCTGAGTAATCGCATCCGGCAGCTGCGCCTGCGCCTGCTGGCGAATGTGCAACATCATTGCGCAGACCAGATCCTCAAACAGCGCTACCTGCTGCGGTTTTAAGCCGCTGGCACCGAGGAACGATTTTGGTGATTTCACAAACCACACTTCTTCTGGATCATCAATGTACTGTGCCAGTGAGGAAAGACCGAACTGCACGCTTTTCGCCGTAACATCGATATCTTCTTCGCGGTTATAACGAATCGCCCGACGCAACAGCGCCTGCGTTTCATCGTCGTCTGCCGGAACATAATGATGGCGGTACAGCCATTCGCTTACCGCTTCACGCGTTGGCGCGCAAAGCATTGAAGGCAGCAGCGTGCTGTCGTTTTCCATTTTCAGTAATTGCGGCTTACCGTCGCGCATGACCGCCACTGAACAGTTTGCTGTACCGTAATCAAAACCAATAAACACGAAATAATCCCCATGCCGGTGAAGAAGGGGCGAGACTTTAGCGAAATGTTGCCGTCGCGACAACCGGAATATGAAAGCAAAGCGTAGCGTCTGAATAACGTTTATGCTGAAAGCGGATTAAAAAGGAGATGCGATGTATACCCTGAACTGGCAGCCGCCATATGACTGGTCGTGGATGTTGGGATTTCTCGCCGCCCGTGCGGTGAACGGTGTGGAAACGGTCGCGGACAGTTATTATGCCCGTAGTCTGGCGGTGGGCGAATATCGCGGCGTGGTAACTGCTATTCCGGATATAGCCCGCCATACTCTGCACATAAATTTAAGTGCAGGTTTAGAACCTGTTGCCGCTGAGTGTCTGGCGAAAATGAGCCGCCTGTTTGATCTGCAATGTAACCCGCAGATTGTTAACGGTGCGTTGGGCAAGTTAGGCGCGGCGCGGCCCGGATTGCGTTTACCCGGCAGTATTGATGCTTTTGAGCAGGGCGTGCGGGCGATTTTAGGCCAACTGGTGAGCGTGGCGATGGCGGCAAAATTGACCGCCAGAGTGGCACAGCTTTATGGCGAACGGCTGGATGATTTTCCGGATTATGTCTGCTTCCCCACGCCTCAGCGGCTGGCTGCAGCCGACCCGCAGGCATTAAAAGCGTTAGGTATGCCGTTGAAACGGGCTGAGGCACTGATTCATCTGGCAAATGCGGCGCTGGAGGGCTCCTTACCAATGACAATTCCGGGCGACGTAGAGCAAGCGATGAAAACGCTGCAAACTTTTCCGGGTATCGGGCGCTGGACGGCGAATTATTTCGCCTTACGTGGCTGGCAGGCGAAAGATGTTTTCCTGCCGGATGATTATCTGATTAAACAGCGATTTCCGGGAATGACACCGGCACAAATCCGCCGTTATGCCGAACGCTGGAAGCCCTGGCGTTCTTATGCGCTGTTGCATATCTGGTATACGGAAGGCTGGCAACCAGACGGAACGGACGAATTGTAGGCCTGATACGCCGCATCAGGCGATGGGGAAGCACGCCTTAGTTAATCGCGAAATAACTGCTATTCACCAGCAAATCCAGCGGTTGGGCATCGGCAATCACATCGCCATAAATCAGATCGACGCCGATGCCAGAAAGCGTATCCATCACCAGGGGTAAAACTACTGGCCCGGCGATGGTCTTCATCCCGAGCCGCTGAGCGTGCCCCTGAATGATCGTAATCAGCATCTCATCCATCAAATTTCCCTGCACGTTGGCGCATAACTCACCATCAAGTAGCAGGTAATCTGCCATATTCGCTTTCAGCGAGTTGAAGATTTGCAGATCGCGGCCCACCTGACTGAATACGATCCGACATCCCGCCAGCCGCAGTTTTTGCACGTTTTCTGCGTGATCTAAAATCGCGTCTGCCGGAATAATCAGATGTAATAACCGTGGTGGTAGAGGGCTATTTTCCAGCTGCTCAATTAGTTCATTCACCAGCGTGGCGCTACTCAAACCGGCAACGGAAAGCGGGAGGGCGATGCTTATACCTTTACTGGCAACCGCTTTGGCGGCCTGCTGGAAAAAATCGTGGAATACCCGTCGGTCAAGAGCATGGCTAAGTGCCGGATCGCTGAAGCTACGACGAAATGTTTGTTCATCAATAATCTCGCCTTCGCAACTCCAGAGCTTAAGTGAAATCAGCCACAAATTACGCGCTTGCGGGATCCGCGGCGAAGCGACACCGTGGGCGATCATCATCAACTGATTCTCTTTAATCATCCGCCACTGTTCATCAAGCGACATCGCCGCCCGTTCGCTATGTGCGGTAGCTTGCTGCGGTTCGTAAATCGTCACCCGGCCCCGGCCACCATTTTTGGAGGCATAACAGGCGATATCAGCCTGCGACATCACTTCAGCCGCCTGATGATTGTTGTCATCAATCAAGGTAATCCCGGCACTGGCACCTACCCGATGTACACGTCCTTCCCAGATAAAGTGATAGTCATTCACGGCGCTGATAATGCGTGTAGCGATAAAACGCGCACTTTCGACATTACAATCTGGCAGCAGCAGACCAAATTCATCGCCACCGAGTCGCGCCAGCACGTCGCTGGAGCGCAGCATACTCAGCATCAACGACGCCAGTTCGCGCAGTAAAGCATCGCCAGCGGCGTGCCCGGCGCTGTCATTCACCGCTTTAAAGCGATCAAGATCGATAAACACCAGTGCATGTCGCTGATGTGTACTGTTTACCGTTTGCAGCAGGATACGCAGTTGCTTCTCAAAACTGGCGCGATTGGCGAGATGCGTCAGTGCATCATGGGAGGCGCTGTAGCTCAGCTGGCGCAGCATTTTGCGTGATTCGGTGACGTCCTGAATCACCAGAACCGAGCCTATATTGCTGCCGTCCAGAGTACTTAACGGCGTAATACTGTAATGCACGTCGTAGCTGCCGCCGCTCCGGCAGTGCAACACCACATCTTGTTCAATCGCGGAACGTGAGGTGTCGGCACTGTAAATGTTCTCCATTAATGGTCCGTTGTCGCCAAAAGTAATATGCAACACCGTCAGGAGCGGAACACCTAATGCTTCTTCCTGCGTCCAGCCGCTCATCTTCTCCGCCACCGGATTCATAAAGGTAATTTTCATCGCCATATCAATACAGACCACGGCTTCGCCGATGGAATCCAGCGTAATGTGCAGGCGCTCTTTTTCCTGAAACAATGCCTCGTTAAGCTGTTTCACTTCGGTCATATCCATATTAATGCCGAGCAGGCGTTCGACTTCGCCTTCTTTATTCAGTACCCGGTTAGCGAGGGCGCGGATATGGCGAATGCCGTCTTTCACGGTAATGCGAAATTCCAGTTTAAAGGGAGAGCGTGATTGCAATGAATCGCGAATCACTTTTTCGGCGTGCTGGCGATCTTCCGGCAGCACGCACTCGTACCACACCTGCCAGTTCGGTTTGATATGCGGAGGAATTTCATACAGCTCGAACATCCGCTTATCCCAGCTAAAAATATTCGGCTTAAGCTCCCACTCCCAGATGCCAATTCCGCCCGCTTCGTTAGCCAGCGTGATGCGCTCCATCAGTTGCTGGTTCACCTGTTCGGTGCGTTTTAGCTCGTTAATGTCTTCAATCTGAGCGATAAAATAGAGCGGCGTACCATCGGTGTGGCGCACCAGTGAGACGGCAAGCAACGCCCAGACAACATCGCCATTGCGGTTGTAGTAGCGTTTTTCCATTGAATAGGTGTTTATTTCACCGCTGATCAGCTTTTCAACCTGTTGCAGATCTTTATTGAGATCCTCCGGCCAGGTCAGTTGCTGAAAGGTGAGTCCGCGCAGTTCTTCCTGACTGTAACCGAGAAACTGGCAGAGCGCTTTGTTGGATTGCAGCCATTGCCCCTCGGTGCCCACTAATGCCATGCCGATGGCGGAATATTCCATGGCATTACGAAAACGGGTTTCGCTTTCAGAGATGTGTTTGCGTTCCGCACGAAAGGCATACATCACCATCGTCATGATGTTGGCGGGCAGCAGGATCAGCAAAAACGGTAGCCACGGCATATGGCTCATCAGGTATGTACGCGGTGTAGCAAGCAGGGAGGGATCAGCGGCCATCATCAGTGACACCATCATCACCGTGGTAAGGAAGATCAAAAAGGCTTCCATTCGTGGCAGGCGCACGGCGCTCCACATCAACAGCACAATAATGAAAGTAAAAGGCCACGGCAGATACAGCATCGAAAGCCAGCTTAACGTCAGTGTGATGGCCAACGTGAGCAGCGACTCAAAAAGCAACCGTGGGTTGCGATGGCGCAGCAGATAGTGTGGTTTAAATAACAATCCCAGTGGCACCAGTGCCAGTGCGCCGATGGATTCTGACAGTACCCATATCAAAAATGCCCTGAGAGGATCGTCTCCGGGCGTCAGCAGGATAACCAGAACACCCCCTAACAGAGGTGGAACAATGGCGCTGCCGAGTGCCAGACGCAGCCAGTCAGCCAGATTTTGCAATGGGTTATACCACGGCAGCAATTTACGCAGTAGCACTGCTCCGACCACGGCTTCAACAATATTGATGGTCGTCCAGGTCATGTTCAGCGAGCTGGTGGAAAAAAGCAGGATGGATGCGGCGATATTTCCCAGCGAGCAGCTCAGCGCAATCCCCGGCCACATGCGCCCGGCATGGCGATAAAACGCCACCATCATGATGGACGTCGGGAACCACAGTGGGGCGAGTTGGGTGCCAAACTGCGAAAGCTCAAGCGAGAAAAGGGTAAAGATAAACGAGACTAAACCTAAACTGACCAGGTGAAGCAGCGGGTGGGGCAGGGCAATTAATACATGCTGTGATTGTTTGCTCATTACCGCTTTATCCGCAAGACCAGGTCGCCAGTATTCGTTTCTGTGTTTATGCTAGTACAAAAGTTTTACATTTTATATGCGAATTGCTCATAAAGTGACGTAAAGGCGGATAATTTGCGCAACGGCGTATAACATTTTTTACCTTGTATAAAACTGATCAACGTAATTTGCCACCGGGAATTCTTCGTCAACAATTAACTCTGAGCGCGCGGCAACGCTATTCGACTGGTATCAGGCGGATGAAATCCCTATAATTGCCGCGTTTGGCGCTTCGTCGCCCCCTTCCTAACATCCAGGTTAATCAGGTCGCTAAATATATGACTGATCAGTCTCATCAGTGCGTCATTATCGGTATCGCTGGCGCATCGGCTTCCGGCAAGAGTCTTATTGCCAGTACCCTTTATCGTGAATTACGTGAGCAAGTCGGTGATGAACACATCGGCGTAATTCCCGAAGACTGCTATTACAAAGATCAAAGCCATCTGTCGATGGAAGAACGCGTTAAGACCAACTACGACCATCCCAGCGCGATGGATCACAGCCTGCTGCTTGAGCATTTACAAGCATTGAAACGCGGCTCGGCCATTGACCTGCCGGTTTACAGCTATGTTGAACATACGCGTATGAAAGAAACGGTGACGGTTGAGCCGAAGAAAGTCATCATTCTCGAAGGCATTTTGCTGCTAACGGATGCGCGTTTGCGTGACGAACTTAACTTCTCAATTTTCGTTGATACCCCGCTGGATATCTGCCTGATGCGCCGCATCAAGCGTGACGTTAACGAGCGTGGGCGTTCAATGGATTCAGTGATGGCGCAATATCAAAAAACCGTGCGTCCGATGTTCCTGCAATTCATTGAGCCTTCTAAACAATATGCGGACATTATCGTGCCGCGCGGCGGGAAAAACCGCATCGCCATCGATATATTGAAAGCGAAAATAAGTCAGTTCTTTGAATAAGCTTGATAAATTGTGTACCGTTCAGTGATAACCTGGTATGCCCTTGACGTAATTGGCGTTAAGGGAGTGATGCACGAAAGGAGAAAATGCCATGCGTCTGTGTGACCGAGATATTGAAGCCTGGCTTGATGAAGGCCGTTTGTCGATCAACCCACGTCCGCCAGTGGAGCGTATTAATGGCGCGACGGTGGATGTGCGCCTGGGCAATAAATTTCGTACCTTCCGTGGTCACACGGCAGCGTTTATCGATCTGAGCGGTCCCAAAGATGAAGTGAGCGCCGCGCTTGACCGCGTGATGAGCGATGAGATCGTACTCGATGAAAGCGAGGCGTTTTATCTTCACCCAGGAGAGCTGGCGCTGGCGGTGACACTGGAGTCGGTGACGCTGCCAGCCGATCTGGTGGGATGGCTGGACGGTCGTTCCTCACTGGCGCGTCTGGGGCTTATGGTGCACGTCACCGCGCACCGTATCGATCCGGGCTGGTCTGGCTGTATTGTGCTGGAGTTCTACAACTCCGGTAAGCTGCCGCTGGCGCTGCGTCCGGGCATGTTAATTGGTGCGCTGAGCTTTGAGCCGCTTTCCGGCCCGGCGGCGCGACCTTACAACCGCCGTGAAGATGCGAAATATCGCAACCAGCAGGGCGCGGTAGCCAGCCGAATCGATAAAGACTAATTCAGGCCCATTGAGGATACCATGAGACGATTTCTGACGACGCTGATGATACTCCTGGTCGTGCTGGTGGCCGGGTTATCTGCGTTAGTGTTGCTGGTGAATCCGAATGATTTCCGCGACTATATGGTCAAGCAAGTTGCTGCACGTAGCGGTTATCAATTGCAGCTCGACGGGCCACTGCGTTGGCACGTCTGGCCGCAGCTTAGTATCCTCTCCGGGCGAATGTCTCTCACCGCCCAGGGCGCGAGCCAGCCACTGGTTCGCGCCGACAACATGCGTCTGGACGTGGCGCTTTTACCACTACTGAGTCATCAACTGAGCGTTAAGCAGGTGATGCTAAAAGGGGCAGTGATCCAACTGACGCCGCAGACGGAAGCGGTGCGCAGTGAAGACGCTCCGGTTGCACCGCGCGACAATACCTTGCCGGATCTGTCAGACGATCGCGGATGGTCGTTTGATATATCCAGTCTTAAGGTGGCGGACAGCGTGCTGGTGTTCCAGCATGAAGATGACGAGCAGGTGACAATCCGCAATATCCGTCTGCAAATGGAACAAGATCCCCAACATCGTGGCTCATTTGAGTTCTCCGGGCGGGTTAATCGCGATCAGCGCGATCTCACGATATCCCTTAACGGTACGGTAGATGCTTCTGATTATCCGCATGATTTAACGGCGGCTATTGAACAAGTTAACTGGCAGTTGCAGGGTGCCGATTTACCAAAACAAGGTATTCAGGGGCAGGGGAGTTTCCAGGCCCAGTGGCAGGAGTCACATAAACGCCTTTCATTTAACCAAATCAGCTTGACCGCCAATGGCAGTACGCTGAGCGGGCAAGCACAGGTCACACTGACAGAGAAACCGGAATGGCAGCTGAGGCTGCAATTCCCGCAACTGAATCTTGACAACCTCATCCCCCTTAATGAAACAGCGAACGGTGAGAACGGTGCCGCGCAGCAAGGGCAGAGCCAATCAACGTTGCCGCGCCCGGTCATTTCTTCGCGTATTGATGAACCGGCCTATCAGGGACTGCAAGGCTTTACGGCTGATATTTTGTTGCAGGCCAGTAACGTGCGCTGGCGCGGAATGAATTTTACAGATGTTGCCACGCAAATGACCAACAAGTCGGGGTTGCTGGAAATTACTCAACTGCAGGGCAAGCTTAACGGTGGACAGGTTTCACTGCCGGGCACGCTGGACGCGACATCAATAAATCCGCGGATAAACTTCCAGCCACGGCTGGAAAACGTTGAGATTGGCACCATTCTGAAGGCGTTTAACTATCCGATTTCGTTGACTGGAAAGATGTCACTGGCTGGTGATTTCTCCGGTGCTGACATAGATGCCGACGCATTCCGCCACAACTGGCAAGGACAGGCACATGTCGAAATGACGGATACACGCATGGAAGGGATGAACTTCCAGCAGATGATTCAGCAAGCGGTAGAGCGTAATGGTGGTGATGTGAAGGCCGCTGAAAACTTTGATAACGTGACGCGTCTTGACCGCTTTACCACCGATTTGACGTTGAAGGATGGCGTCGTGACGTTAAACGACATGCAAGGTCAATCGCCCATGCTGGCGCTTTCCGGGGCTGGTACGTTGAATCTGGCGGAGCAAACCTGCGACACCCAGTTTAATATTCGGGTCGTGGGTGGCTGGAACGGAGAAAGCAAACTGATTGATTTCCTCAAAGAAACGCCAGTACCGCTGCGGGTTTATGGCAACTGGCAGCAACTCAATTACAGCCTGCAAGTGGACCAGCTGCTGCGCAAACATCTACAGGACGAAGCGAAACGTCGCCTGAATGACTGGGCCGAGCGGAATAAAGATTCCCGCAATGGCAAGGATGTGAAGAAGTTACTGGAGAAGATGTAGGTTACCAGGTGACCTGTCCTGTAGGCCTGATAAGACGCGTAAAGCGTCGCATCAGGCGTTCGTGGCGGCACCATTATATTCTGAATATGTAAGATCGAAGGCTGTTCCGTTCACTTGATGTTCCTCGCTACTATGGAACGCTCAAGCCGGTGAGCGTGCCTGGGTGGCTCAATCTCCACCACCCTGGCAACCCGGACCCACACCCCCGCTGTGATGTCCATGTACCACAGACATCGCTTCATTGCTGAAGTTATAAGGCGTTACGCAGCATTGGGTAAAATGGCCGATACCATCACACCTCGTACTCCATCTCGCCATCCTTACGCAGCGGTATAATCTGCACCTTCTGCACGCGATGGCTTTCCACCTGCAACGTTTTAAGCAAATAATCCCCCACCTGAACTTCTTCGCCAGGTTTTGGAATACGCTGCAAATATTCCATCAGCAGCCCGGCAATGGTGTGATATTCGCGTTTCTCATCCAGCGGTAGCGGCACATATTGCACCAGATCTTCCAGTGGCATATGACCATTCGCCGTCCAGGAACCGTCGGCGTTTTTCTGAATATCATGGCGGGCGTCGATCTCTTCCACTTCGTTCGGCAAGTTACCGGCAATAGTTTCCGTGACGTCACTTAATGTCACAATCCCTTCCACCGAGCCAAACTCATCCACCACAAAAGCAAAGTGTGTGCGGGCATTACGGAACTGCTCCAGGGCAGGTAACAACGGCAAGGTTTCCGGGAACACCAGCGGCTGGCGAATCAACACCCGCAGGTTGAGCGGTTCGCCGCGCAGTGACTGTTGTAGCAGGTCGATAACGTGAACAACACCGAGCAAATCTTCTGCGTCATCACCGTCGGTAACCACCAACCGCGTATGCTGATTTCGCTCCAGCAACTGGCGGATTTCTTCTTCCGGTGCGTTGAGATCGATATGCTCAATATCGTGGCGCGACGTCATAATGCTGCTGACAGTACGCTGGTTAAGATTAAGTACCCGCTCAATCATCCGCCGTTCCTGCGGATTAAAGATCTGCTGGTTACCATGATCCACCAGCATGGACGCGGTTTCGGCGTCCAGTTCCGCATCTTCTTTTTGCCCGCTAAGCAGGCGCATTACCGCTTCGGTAGTCCGCTGGCGCAGCGTCTGGTTAGCGGAAAGAAAACGTCGCCGGTTAAAGATAGCCAACTGATTGAGCGCCTCGATCATCACCGAGAAACCAATAGCAGCGTACAGGTAGCCTTTCGGAATGACGAAGCCGAAACCTTCTGCCACCAGGCTAAAGCCAATCATCAACAGGAAGCTTAAGCAGAGAATAACGATCGTCGGGTGACTGTTAACAAATTGCGTTAACGGCTTGCTGGCCATCAACATCAGGCTAATAGCGATAACGACGGCGGCCATCATGACCAGTAAATGGTCGACCATCCCGACGGCGGTAATCACCGAGTCGAGTGAGAAGATGGCGTCCAGTACCACAATTTGTGTCACCACCCCCCAGAACTTCGCACCTTTGCGTTGCGTGGGGTTATTGCTGTCTTTCCCTTCCAGCCGTTCGTTCAGCTCCATCGTGGCTTTGAACAGCAGGAAGAAACCACCAAACAGCATGATTAAGTCGCGGGCGCTAAAGGTAAACGAGCGAAAGCTGAATAGCGGTTGTGTCAGGGTGACCAGCCAGGAGATTGACGCCAGCAGTAACAGGCGCATTAACATCGCCAGCAGCAGCCCGGTAACCCGTGCGCGGTCGCGCTGCTTCGGCGGTAGTTTTTCGGCGAGGATGGCAATAAAGACCAGGTTATCAATGCCGAGGACCAGTTCGATCACAATCAGCGTGATTAACCCGGCCCAGATAGACGGATCGGCAATCCATTCCATAGTAAGTACAAAACCTATTCGTTGTATGACAAATGTCACAATTCGATCATGGATAAATCGGGGCAAAAATGCAATGTTGCAGCACTATTTATCTCATATTATTTGAGGTTTATAACCTCACATTATCCCTGAATTAAAAGTGGTAATAATAAAACATTATTTAAGAAATATCGCATGTGGAGACACTATATTAAATATTGTCAACCTAAAGAAACTCCTAAAAACCATATTGAATGACACTTAATATAATTCTTAAAAATAGCCAATTGCCGAATTGTTACCTTGCCTGCTATTCCGTTAGCTGTAACACTTCCTCCTGCATTATTGGAGAGCCAATATTCAATTACCATAATGTCACCTTATATTCGGAAGTTAATTTCCGCAATAACCCTTTCTCATCAACGACTGTATGTTGAGAGGGTTTTAAAAATTAAGCTGAATCAGTGTATTGGTAGCTAAAAAGCCAGGGGCGGTAGCGTGTCTGGATGCCTGAAAGACCAGTCTGAATTATTCTGTCAATAGCCTGCGGATGAAATCAATTTTTTTAGGACTGATGCCAGTTAAATTTTTATTCAATTAACTGCAAGGTAAATGTGCATGGCGACATTGCTATTAATAGTGCACAGGATAATTACTCTGCCAAAGTGATAAATAAACAATGATGAA
The DNA here is from genome assembly GCF_046486495.1 of Escherichia sp. WS3227_2. Classification (NCBI taxonomy): domain Bacteria; kingdom Pseudomonadati; phylum Pseudomonadota; class Gammaproteobacteria; order Enterobacterales; family Enterobacteriaceae; genus Escherichia; species Escherichia sp. WS3227_2. The sequence goes on along the minus strand of NZ_JBJQLG010000006.1, from coordinate 94,632 downwards.
ATCCAAAATGAAATTGATGCCATTATTGGTGTCAGTAACCTTGATAAGCGGTTGCACAGTACTTCCGGGCAGCAATATGTCGACGATGGGCAAAGACGTCATCAAACAGCAGGACGCTGATTTCGATCTCGACAAAATGGTGAATGTTTATCCGTTGACCCCGCGCCTGATTGATCAATTACGCCCACGACCCAACGTAGCGCGCCCCAATATGACGCTGGAAAGTGAGATCGCGAATTACCAGTATCGCGTCGGGCCGGGGGACGTTCTTAATGTCACCGTCTGGGATCACCCGGAACTCACCACGCCAGCCGGTCAGTACCGCAGCTCCAGCGACACCGGCAACTGGGTACAGCCTGACGGCACCATGTTCTACCCGTATATCGGCAAAGTTCACGTGGTGGGGAAAACGCTCGCTGAAATCCGCAGTGATATTACCGGGCGCTTAGCGACGTACATCGCTGACCCGCAGGTGGACGTTAATATCGCCGCCTTCCGCTCGCAAAAAGCGTATATCTCCGGTCAGGTGAATAAATCCGGTCAACAGGCGATCACCAACGTACCACTGACCATTCTCGACGCCATCAACGCCGCAGGTGGCCTGACCGACACCGCTGACTGGCGCAACGTGGTGCTAACACACAATGGTCGTGAAGAACGCATTTCTTTGCAGGCGCTGATGCAAAACGGCGACCTCAATCAGAACCGACTGCTTTACCCCGGCGATATTCTCTACGTGCCGCGTAATGATGATCTGAAAGTGTTTGTGATGGGTGAAGTGAAGAAACAGAGCACCCTGAAAATGGACTTTAGCGGTATGACCCTGACTGAAGCCCTGGGTAATGCTGAAGGCATCGACATGACCACCTCCAACGCCAGCGGCATCTTTGTCATTCGTCCGCTGAAAGGCGAGGGCGGGCGTAATGGCAAGATTGCCAATATCTACCAGCTGGATATGTCCGATGCCACGTCGCTGGTGATGGCGACAGAATTCCGCCTGCAACCTTATGACGTGGTGTATGTCACCACCGCCCCGGTTTCCCGCTGGAACCGTCTGATCAATCAGTTGCTGCCAACTATTAGCGGTGTCCGTTACATGACGGATACAGCCAGCGACATTCATAACTGGTAATCGTCATGTTTAACAACATTTTAGTTGTCTGTGTCGGCAATATTTGCCGTTCCCCGACGGCGGAACGCTTACTGCAACGTTATCACCCGGAGCTGAAAGTGGAGTCCGCTGGACTCGGCGCGCTGGTCGGTAAGGGCGCTGACCCTACTGCTATCAGCGTCGCCGCAGAACATCAACTGTCTCTGGAAGGTCACTGTGCACGGCAAATCAGCCGTCGCCTGTGTCGCAACTACGACCTGATTTTGACCATGGAAAAGCGCCATATCGAACGCTTATGCGAGATGGCACCGGAGATGCGCGGCAAAGTGATGCTGTTTGGTCACTGGGATAACGAATGTGAAATCCCCGATCCGTATCGCAAAAGCCGGGAAACGTTTGTAGCGGTGTACACATTACTTGAACGGTCTGCCCGCCAGTGGGCGCAGGCATTGAACGCAGAGCAGGTATAAGAATGACAGAAAAAGTAAAACAACATGCCGCTCCGGTAACGGGCAGTGATGAAATCGATATTGGTCGCCTGGTCGGCACCGTCATTGAAGCGCGCTGGTGGGTGATTGGCATCACCGCCGTATTTGCCCTCTGTGCCGTGGTTTACACCTTCTTCGCCACGCCGATTTATAGTGCCGACGCACTGGTACAAATCGAGCAAAACAGCGGCAATTCGTTAGTGCAGGACATTGGTTCGGCATTAGCCAACAAACCGCCAGCATCGGACGCCGAGATCCAGTTGATTCGTTCGCGTCTGGTGCTTGGTAAAACGGTGGACGATCTCGACCTCGATATTGCGGTGAGCAAAAACACGTTCCCGATTTTCGGTGCGGGCTGGGATCGCCTGATGGGACGTCAGAACGAGACGGTGAAAGTGACCACCTTCAACCGCCCGAAAGAGATGGCGGATCAGGTGTTTACGCTTAATGTGCTTGATGACAAAAACTACACCCTGAGCACTGATGGCGGCTTTAGCGCCCGTGGGCAAGCGGGCCAGATGCTGAAAAAAGAAGGCGTCACGCTGATGGTTGAAGCCATTCACGCCAGCCCGGGGAGTGAGTTTACCGTCACCAAATACTCCACGCTGGGGATGATCAACCAACTGCAAAACAGCCTGACGGTAACGGAGAACGGCAAAGACGCAGGCGTACTGAGCCTGACTTATACCGGTGAAGATCGTGAACAGATCCGCGACATTCTTAACAGCATCGCTCGTAACTATCAGGAACAAAATATTGAGCGCAAATCGGCGGAAGCGTCGAAAAGCCTCGCTTTCCTCGCGCAACAGTTACCGGAAGTACGTAGCCGCCTTGATGTTGCCGAAAACAAACTGAATGCCTTCCGTCAGGATAAAGATTCTGTTGATCTGCCGCTGGAAGCGAAAGCGGTGCTCGATTCGATGGTGAACATCGACGCGCAGTTGAACGAACTGACCTTTAAAGAAGCGGAAATCTCCAAGCTATACACCAAAGTTCACCCGGCGTATCGCACGCTGCTGGAGAAACGGCAGGCGCTGGAAGACGAAAAAGCCAAACTTAATGGTCGCGTAACGGCGATGCCGAAAACCCAGCAGGAAATTGTCCGTCTGACCCGCGATGTCGAGTCTGGGCAGCAGGTCTATATGCAACTGCTGAATAAAGAACAGGAGCTGAAAATCACCGAAGCCAGCACCGTCGGCGATGTGCGCATTGTTGACCCGGCAATCACCCAGCCTGGTGTGCTGAAACCGAAGAAAGGGCTGATTATCCTCGGGGCGATTATCCTCGGCCTGATGCTCTCTATCGTGGGTGTGCTGCTGCGCTCTTTGTTCAATCGCGGCATTGAAAGCCCGCAGGTGCTGGAGGAACATGGCATCAGCGTCTATGCCAGCATCCCGCTGTCGGAGTGGCAGAAAGCGCGCGATAGCGTCAAAACCATCAAAGGGGTTAAACGCTATAAACAGAGCCAGCTACTGGCGGTGGGGAATCCAACCGATCTGGCGATTGAAGCCATCCGTAGTCTGCGTACCAGTCTGCACTTCGCGATGATGCAGGCACAGAACAATGTGTTGATGATGACCGGGGTTAGCCCGTCAATCGGTAAAACCTTTGTCTGCGCCAACCTGGCGGCGGTGATCAGCCAGACCAATAAACGGGTGTTGTTGATCGACTGCGATATGCGCAAAGGCTACACCCACGAGCTGTTGGGCACCAATAACGTCAATGGCCTGTCGGAAATTCTGATTGGTCAGGGCGATATTACTACCGCTGCTAAACCGACCTCTATTGCCAAATTTGACCTGATCCCGCGCGGTCAGGTACCGCCAAATCCTTCTGAACTGTTGATGAGCGAACGCTTTGCCGAACTGGTGAGCTGGGCGAGTAAAAACTACGACCTGGTGTTGATTGATACGCCGCCGATTCTGGCAGTGACCGATGCGGCAATTGTTGGTCGTCATGTCGGAACCACGTTAATGGTAGCGCGTTATGCGGTCAACACATTGAAAGAAGTGGAAACCAGTCTGAGCCGCTTTGAGCAAAATGGTATTCCGGTGAAAGGGGTGATTCTCAACTCCATCTTCCGCCGCGCCAGCGCGTATCAGGATTATGGCTATTACGAATACGAATATAAGTCGGACGCGAAATAACGAGATCCGCTGTCGGATGCGATGCTGACGCATCTTATCCGACCTCCGTTCACGCCGCATCCGGCAACAGAACCCGTAAACAAGCTTATAAACCGGCAGAACATCTCGACACTCCGGGAGAACAACCTATGAAAGACAATCCGCTGATCTCAATCTATATGCCGACCTGGAACCGCCAACAACTGGCGATTCGGGCGATAAAATCGGTCCTGCGCCAGGACTATAACAACTGGGAGATGATCATCGTGGATGATTGCTCCACCTCCTGGGAACAACTTCAACAGTACGTCACCGCCCTCAACGATCCGCGTATCACTTACATTCACAACGACATTAACAGCGGGGCGTGCGCGGTACGTAACCAGGCGATTATGCTGGCGCAAGGGGAATATATCACCGGGATCGATGATGATGATGAATGGACACCCAACCGTCTGAGCGTCTTCCTCGCCCATAAACAGCAACTGGTCACACACGCCTTTTTGTACGCTAACGACTACGTTTGCCAGGGCGAAGTCTATTCCCAACCGGCAAGTTTGCCACTGTATCCCAAATCGCCGTATTCACGCCGCCTGTTCTACAAACGCAATATCATTGGCAATCAGGTCTTTACCTGGGCGTGGCGTTTCAAAGAGTGTTTGTTCGATACCGAACTGAAAGCGGCACAGGATTACGACATTTTCCTGCGGATGGTGGTGGAGTATGGCGAACCGTGGAAAGTGGAAGAGGCGACGCAGATCCTGCATATCAATCACGGTGAAATGCAGATCACCTCGTCACCGAAAAAATTCTCCGGATACTTCCACTTTTACCGTAAGCACAAAGACAAATTTGACCGCGCCAGCAAAAAATATCAGCTGTTTACCCTCTACCAGATCCGCAATAAACGCATGACCTGGCGCACTTTGCTGACGCTGCTGTCGGTGCGTAACGGCAAACGTCTGGCTGATGGTATTCGGGGGCGCTAAAGATGCTGGAAGATCTGCGCGCCAACAGCTGGAGTTTACGCCCGTGCTGCATGGTTCTTGCCTATCGCGCCGCTCATTTTTGTTCGGTGTGGCGCAAAAAGAACGTCCTCAACAATCTGTGGGCGGCCCCGCTGCTGGTGCTGTATCGCATTATCACCGAATGCTTTTTCGGTTATGAAATCCAGGCTGCCGCGACCATTGGCCGCCGCTTTACTATCCATCACGGTTACGCCGTAGTGATCAATAAAAATGTGGTAGCGGGGGATGATTTTACCATTCGCCACGGCGTCACTATCGGCAATCGTGGTGCCGATAACATGGCATGTCCACACATTGGCAACGGCGTCGAACTCGGTGCCAACGTCATTATTCTTGGTGATATCACGCTTGGTAACAACGTCACCGTGGGCGCGGGCAGCGTGGTGCTCGACTCTGTCCCGGACAACGCGCTGGTGGTGGGAGAAAAAGCGCGAGTGAAGGTAATTAAATGAATATTCTGCAATTTAATGTACGACTGGCGGAAGGCGGGGCGGCAGGTGTGGCGTTAGATCTCCACCAGCGTGCGCTGCAACAGGGGCTGGCGTCACATTTTGTCTACGGCTACGGCAAAGGCGGCAAAGAGAGCGTCAGCCATCAAAACTATCCGCAGGTCATCAAACATACGCCGCGGATGACCGCAATGGCGAATATTGCCCTGTTTCGTCTGTTTAATCGCGATCTGTTCGGCAATTTCAATGAGTTATATCGCACCATTACTCGCACACCGGGTCCGGTGGTCCTGCATTTTCATGTGCTGCACAGCTACTGGCTAAATCTTAAGAGCGTGGTGCGCTTTTGCGAAAAGGTGAAAAACCACAAACCGGATGTCACTCTGGTCTGGACGCTGCACGATCACTGGAGCGTTACCGGACGCTGCGCCTTTACCGACGGTTGTGAAGGCTGGAAAAAGGGCTGCCAGAAATGCCCGACCTTAAATAATTATCCGCCGGTGAAGATTGATCGCGCACACCAGCTGGTGGCGGGCAAACGCCAGTTATTCCGTGAGATGCTGGCGCTGGGCTGTCAGTTTATTTCCCCCAGCCAGCATGTGGCTGATGCTTTCAATAGTCTGTACGGTCCAGGGCGTTGCCGGATTATCAATAATGGCATTGATATGGCAACCGAAGCGATTCTGGCGGACTTGCCTCCGGTGCGCGAAACCCAGGGCAAGCCGAAAATCGCGGTGGTGGCGCATGACCTGCGTTACGACGGCAAGACTAACCAGCAACTGGTGCGCGAGATGATGGCGCTGGGCGACAAAATCGAACTGCATACCTTCGGTAAGTTCTCGCCGTTCACCGCTGGTAATGTTGTCAATCACGGCTTTGAAACCGACAAGCGCAAGTTGATGAGCGCGCTCAATCAGATGGATGCGCTGGTGTTCAGTTCTCGCGTCGATAACTACCCGCTGATTTTGTGTGAGGCGCTATCGATTGGCGTGCCGGTGATTGCTACCCATAGCGACGCAGCGCGGGAAGTGCTGCAAAAATCCGGCGGTAAAACCGTCAGCGAAGAAGACGTGCTGCAACTGGTGCAGTTAAGCAAACCGGAAATCGCGCAGGCGATATTTAGTACCACGCTGGCTGAGTTCAGCCAGCGCAGCCGCGCCGCCTACAGTGGACAACAGATGCTGGAGGAGTATGTCAACTTCTATCAGAATCTGTAGCTACCTGCTGCTGCCGCTGATCTACCTGCTGGTTAACGTCAAAATCGCCCAGCTTGGCGAAAGTTTCCCCATCACCATCGTCACTTTTTTACCTGTCTTGTTACTGCTGTTTTTAGAACGCATCAGCGTTAAAAAATTGATGATTGCCTTAGGGAGTGGCGCGGGACTCACGGCGTTTAACTACCTGTTTGGTCAGTCGTTGGATGCCAGTAAATACGTCACTTCAACCATGCTGTTTGTCTATATTGTGATCATTATTGGCATGGTGTGGAGTATTCGTTTTAAAACGATTTCGCCACACAACCATCGCAAGATATTACGTTTCTTTTATCTGGTGGTCGGGCTGGTGGTGGCGCTGGCGGCGGTGGAGATGGCGCAAATTATCCTCACCGGTGGCAGCAGTATTATGGAGTCGATTTCGAAATATCTGATTTACAGCAACAGCTATGTGCTGAATTTCATTAAATTCGGCGGTAAGCGCACGACAGCACTTTATTTCGAACCGGCATTTTTCGCTCTGGCATTAATCTCAATTTGGCTCAGCATCAAACAGTTTGGTATCAAAACGCCTAAAACAGATGCTATGATTCTCGCAGGGATAATATTATCCGGATCGTTTTCAGGGGTTATGACCTTTATCCTGTTTTATTTGCTGGAGTGGGCATTTCAATATCTGAATAAAGAGGCGATTAAGAAAAAGTTACCGTTAGCATTGATTTCTCTGGCTGTATTCCTGGTTGGTGTGGTAATTGCATTTCCTTATATTTCCACCCGTCTGGGCGATTTAGGTACGGAAGGATCGTCATCGTATTATCGTATTGTCGGTCCGCTGGTGATGGTCGGTTATTCTTTGACCCATATTGACGGTGTAGTCAGATTTGGCTCACTTTATGAATATGTCGCATCATTCGGAATATTTAACGGTGCGGATGTCGGAAAAACCATAGACAATGGTTTGTATCTGCTGATTATTTATTTTTCCTGGTTCGCGGTGTTTTTATCACTGTGGTACATGGGGAAAGTGATAAAAATGATGATCAACGCTTTTGGTGATAACCGCAATTTTCGCGTGCAATTATATCTTTTTACTCCGGTATCGCTGTTTTTTACCGGTTCGATATTTAGCCCGGAATATGCATTTTTAATCGTCTGTCCGTTTATTTTGCGAAAAGCGTTAAATATTACGAGGTAAGAACATGTTGCTTAGCATAATCACTGTCGCGTTTCGTAACCTCGCAGGGATAGTCAAAACACATGCCTCGCTGGCGCATCTGGCGCAGGCGGACGATATCAGCTTCGAATGGATTGTTGTCGATGGCGGTTCCAATGACGGCACCCGTGAGTACCTGGAAAATCTCAATGGTATCTATAACCTACGCTTTGTCAGCGAGCCAGATAACGGTATCTACGACGCCATGAACAAAGGCATTGCGATGGCACAAGGCAAGTTCGCGTTGTTTCTCAACTCGGGCGATATTTTTCATCAGGATGCCGCAAATTTTGTCCGTAAGTTAAAAATGCAAAAAGATAACGTGATGATCACCGGCGATGCGCTGCTGGATTTTGGCGACGGGCATAAAATTAAGCGTAGTGCCAAACCGGGTTGGTATATTTATCACAGCCTGCCCGCCAGTCATCAGGCGATATTTTTCCCGGTATCCGGCTTGAAAAAATGGCGTTATGACCTGGAATATAAAGTTTCGTCCGACTACGCGCTGGCGGCCAAAATGTATAAAGCCGGTTATGCATTTAAAAAACTCAATGGCCTGGTGTCTGAATTTTCCATGGGTGGGGTATCTACCACCAATAATATGGAATTGTGTGCTGACGCCAAAAAAGTCCAACGTCAAATATTACATGTGCCTGGCTTCTGGGCAGAATTATCCTGGCATTTACGCCAGCGTACTACCTCAAAGACGAAAGCCTTATATAACAAAAGCTGAATATACTCGTCATACTTCAAGTTGCATGTGCTGCGGATGCGTTCGTTCACCCCAGTCACTTACTTATGTAAGCTCCTGGGGATTCACTCTCTTGCCGCCTTCCTGCAACTCGAATTATTTAGAGTACATAAGGAAGACCAATGCAAGATTTAAGCGGTTTCTCGGTGCCGAAAGGGTTCCGGGGCGGCAAAGCTATTAAAGTGCAGTTGTGGTGGGCGGTACAGGCAACAATATTTGCCTGGTCGCCACAAGTATTGTATAGCTGGCGGGCATTTTTATTACGTTTATTCGGCGCAAAAATAGGAAAAAACGTAGTTATTCGTCCGTCAGTAAAAATTACCTATCCGTGGAAATTAACCTTAGGTGATTACGCGTGGGTCGGCGATGACGTCAATTTATATACCCTCGGTGAAATAACCATTGGCGCACATTCGGTGATATCGCAAAAAAGTTATTTATGCACCGGGAGCCACGACCATGCAAGTCAACATTTCACCATTAACGCCACGCCTATTGTGATTGGCGAGAAATGCTGGCTGGCAACCGATGTCTTTGTTGCCCCTGGCGTCACGATTGGCGACGGCACCGTCGTGGGTGCACGAAGCAGTGTTTTTAAATCGCTTCCGGCAAATGTGGTTTGCCGGGGGAATCCCGCAGTGGTGATACGCGAACGCGTTGAAACTGAATAAATTCAAAAAATACAGAGGAATAAGACATGTCAAAAGTCGCTCTCATCACCGGTGTAACCGGACAAGACGGTTCTTACCTGGCAGAGTTTCTGCTGGAAAAAGGTTACGAGGTGCATGGTATTAAGCGTCGCGCATCGTCATTCAACACCGAGCGCGTGGATCACATTTATCAGGATCCGCACACCTGCAACCCGAAATTCCATCTGCATTATGGCGACCTGAGTGATACCTCCAACCTGACGCGCATTTTGCGTGAAGTGCAACCGGATGAAGTGTACAACCTGGGGGCAATGAGCCACGTTGCGGTTTCTTTTGAGTCACCGGAATATACCGCAGACGTTGATGCGATGGGTACACTGCGCCTGCTGGAGGCGATCCGCTTCCTCGGTCTGGAAAAGAAAACCCGTTTTTATCAGGCTTCCACCTCTGAACTGTACGGTCTGGTGCAGGAAATTCCGCAGAAAGAAACCACGCCGTTCTATCCACGCTCTCCGTATGCGGTCGCCAAACTGTATGCCTACTGGATCACCGTTAACTACCGCGAATCCTACGGCATGTATGCCTGTAACGGTATTCTCTTCAACCATGAATCCCCGCGCCGCGGCGAAACCTTCGTTACCCGCAAAATCACCCGCGCAATCGCCAACATCGCTCAGGGGCTGGAGTCGTGCCTGTACCTCGGCAATATGGATTCCCTGCGCGACTGGGGCCATGCCAAAGACTACGTAAAAATGCAGTGGATGATGCTGCAACAGGAACAGCCGGAAGATTTCGTTATCGCGACCGGCGTTCAGTACTCCGTGCGTCAGTTCGTGGAAATGGCGGCAGCACAGCTGGGTATCAAACTGCGCTTTGAAGGCACGGGCGTTGAAGAGAAGGGCATTGTGGTTTCCGTCACCGGGCATGACGCGCCAGGCGTTAAACCGGGCGATGTGATTATCGCCGTTGATCCGCGCTACTTCCGTCCGGCTGAAGTTGAAACGCTGCTCGGTGACCCGACCAAAGCGCACGAAAAACTGGGCTGGAAACCGGAAATCACCCTCAGAGAGATGGTGTCTGAAATGGTGGCTAATGACCTCGAAGCGGCGAAAAAACACTCTCTGCTGAAATCTCACGGCTACGACGTGGCGATCGCGCTGGAGTCATAAGCATGAGTAAACAACGCATTTTTATTGCTGGCCATCGCGGGATGGTCGGTTCCGCCATCAGGCGGCAGCTCGAACAGCGCGGTGATGTAGAGCTGGTATTACGCACCCGCGATGAACTGAACCTGCTGGACAGCCGCGCCGTGCATGATTTCTTTGCCAGCGAACGTATTGACCAGGTCTATCTGGCGGCGGCGAAAGTGGGCGGCATTGTTGCCAACAACACCTATCCGGCGGATTTCATCTACCAGAACATGATGATTGAGAGCAACATCATTCACGCCGCGCATCAGAACGACGTGAACAAACTGCTGTTTCTCGGATCGTCCTGTATCTACCCGAAACTGGCAAAACAGCCGATGGCAGAAAGCGAGTTATTGCAGGGTACGCTGGAGCCGACCAACGAGCCTTACGCCATTGCCAAAATCGCCGGGATCAAACTGTGCGAATCTTACAACCGCCAGTACGGACGCGATTACCGCTCAGTCATGCCGACCAACCTGTATGGCCCGCATGACAACTTCCACCCGAGTAATTCGCATGTGATCCCTGCATTGCTGCGTCGCTTCCACGAGGCGACGGCACAGAATGCACCGGACGTGGTGGTATGGGGCAGCGGTACACCGATGCGTGAATTCCTGCACGTCGATGATATGGCGGCGGCGAGCATTCATGTCATGGAGCTGGCGCATGAAGTCTGGCTGGAGAACACCCAGCCGATGCTGTCGCACATTAACGTCGGCACGGGCGTTGACTGCACTATCCGCGAGCTGGCTCAAACCATCGCCAAAGTGGTGGGTTACAAAGGTCGGGTGGTTTTTGATGCCAGCAAACCGGATGGTACGCCGCGCAAACTGCTGGATGTGACGCGCCTGCATCAGCTTGGCTGGTATCACGAAATCTCACTGGAAGCGGGGCTTGCCAGCACTTACCAGTGGTTCCTTCAGAATCAAGACCGCTTTCGGGGGTAATGATGTTTTTACGTCAGGAAGACTTTGCCACGGTAGTGCGCTCCACACCGCTTGTCTCTCTCGACTTTATTGTCGAGAACAGTCGCGGCGAGTTTCTGCTTGGCAAAAGAACCAACCGCCCGGCGCAGGGTTACTGGTTTGTGCCGGGAGGGCGCGTGCAGAAAGACGAAACGCTGGAAGCCGCATTTGAGCGGCTGACGATGGCGGAACTGGGGCTGCGTCTGCCGATAACAGCAGGCCAGTTTTACGGTGTCTGGCAGCACTTTTATGACGATAACTTCTCCGGCACGGATTTCACCACTCACTATGTGGTGCTCGGTTTTCGCTTCAGAGTCGCGGAAGAAGAGCTGTTACTGCCAGATGAGCAGCATGACGATTACCGCTGGCTGACGCCGGGCGCACTGCTCGCCAGTGACAATGTTCACGCTAACAGCCGCGCCTATTTTCTCGCTGAGAAGCGTGCCGGAGTACCCGGATTATGAAAATACTGGTCTACGGCATTAACTACTCGCCGGAGTTAACCGGCATCGGCAAGTACACCGGAGAGATGGTGGAATGGCTGGCGGCACAAGGTCATGAGGTGCGGGTTATTACCGCACCGCCTTACTATCCGCAGTGGCAGGTGGGCGAGAACTATTCTGCCTGGCGGTACAAACGAGAAGAGGGGGCCGCCACGGTGTGGCGCTGCCCGCTGTACGTGCCAAAACAGCCGAGCACCCTGAAACGCCTGTTGCATCTCGGCAGTTTTGCCGTCAGCAGTTTTTTCCCGTTGATGGCGCAACGTCGCTGGAAGCCGGATCGCATTATCGGCGTAGTGCCAACGCTGTTTTGCACGCCGGGAATGCGCCTTCTGGCGAAGCTCTCTGGTGCGCGTACCGTGCTGCATATTCAGGATTACGAAGTGGACGCCATGCTGGGGCTGGGCCTTGCCGGAAAAGGCAAAGGCGGCAAAGTGGCTCAGCTGGCAACGGCGTTCGAACGTAGCGGACTGCATAACGTCGATAACGTCTCCACGATTTCGCGTTCGATGATGAATAAAGCTGTCGAAAAAGGCGTGGCGGCGGAAAACGTCATCTTCTTCCCCAACTGGTCGGAAATCGCCCGTTTTCAACATGTTGCAGACGCCGATGTTGATGCCCTTCGTAACCAGCTTGGTCTGCCGGATAACAAAAAAATCATTCTTTACTCCGGCAATATTGGTGAAAAGCAGGGGCTGGAAAACGTTATTGAAGCTGCCGATCGCCTGCGCGATGAACCGCTGATTTTTGCCATTGTCGGGCAGGGCGGCGGCAAAGCGCGGCTTGAAAAAATTGCGCAGCAGCGTGGACTGCACAACATGCAATTTTTTCCGCTGCAATCGTATGACGCTTTACCCGCACTGCTGAAGATGGGCGATTGCCATCTGGTGGTGCAAAAACGCGGCGCGGCAGATGCCGTATTGCCGTCGAAACTGACCAATATTCTGGCAGTAGGCGGTAACGCGGTGATTACCGCAGAAGCCCACACAGAACTGGGGCAGCTTTGCGAAACCTTTCCGGGCATTGCAGTTTGCGTAGAACCGGAATCGGTCGAGGCGCTGGTGGCGGGGATCCGTCAGGCGCTCCTGCTGCCCAAACACAACACGGTGGCACGTGAATATGCCGAACGCACGCTCGATAAAGAGAACGTGTTACGTCAATTTATAAATGATATTCGGGGATAATTATGGCGCAGTCGAAACTCTATCCAGTTGTGATGGCAGGTGGCTCCGGTAGCCGCTTATGGCCGCTTTCCCGCGTACTTTATCCCAAGCAGTTTTTATGCCTGAAAGGCGATCTCACCATGCTGCAAACCACCATCTGCCGCCTGAACGGCGTGGAGTGCGAAAGCCCTGTGGTGATTTGCAATGAGCAGCACCGCTTTATTGTCGCGGAACAGCTGCGTCAACTGAACAAACTCACCGAGAACATTATTCTCGAACCGGCAGGGCGTAACACTGCACCGGCCATTGCGCTGGCGGCGCTGGCGGCAAAACGTCATAGCCCGGAAAACGACCCATTAATGCTGGTGCTGGCGGCGGATCATGTGATTGCCGATGAAGACGCATTCCGCGCCGCCGTGCGTAATGCTATGCCATATGCCGAAGCGGGCAAGCTGGTGACCTTCGGCATTGTGCCGGATCTACCTGAAACCGGATATGGCTATATTCGTCGCGGTGAAGTATCTGCGGGTGAGCAGGATACGGTGGCCTTTGAAGTGGCGCAGTTTGTCGAAAAACCGAATCTGGAAACCGCTCAGGCCTATGTGGCAAGCGGCGAATATTACTGGAACAGCGGTATGTTCCTGTTCCGCGCCGGACGCTATCTCGAAGAACTGAAAAAATATCGCCCGGATATTCTCGACGCCTGTGAAAAAGCGATGAGCGCCATCGATCCGGATCTCGATTTTATTCGTGTGGATGAAGAAGCGTTTCTCGCCTGCCCGGAAGAGTCGGTGGATTACGCAGTCATGGAACGTACGGCAGATGCTGTTGTGGTGCCGATGGATGCGGGCTGGAGCGATGTCGGTTCCTGGTCCTCTTTATGGGAGATCAGCGCCCACACCGCCGAGGGCAACGTTTGCCACGGCGATGTGATTAATCACAAAACTGAAAACAGCTATGTGTATGCCGAATCTGGCCTGGTCACCACCGTCGGGGTGAAAGATTTGGTGGTAGTGCAGACCAAAGATGCGGTGCTGATTGCTGACCGTAACGCGGTGCAGGATGTGAAAAAAGTGGTCGAGCAGATCAAAGCCGATGGTCGCCATGAGCATCGGGTGCATCGCGAAGTGTATCGTCCGTGGGGCAAATATGACTCTATCGACGCGGGCGACCGCTACCAGGTGAAACGCATCACCGTGAAACCGGGCGAAGGCTTGTCGGTACAGATGCACCATCACCGCGCGGAACACTGGGTAGTGGTCGCGGGAACGGCAAAAGTCACTATCGACGGTGATATCAAACTGCTTGGTGAAAACGAGTCCATTTATATTCCGCTGGGGGCGACGCACTGCCTGGAAAACCCGGGGAAAATTCCGCTCGATTTAATTGAAGTGCGCTCCGGGTCTTACCTCGAAGAGGATGATGTGGTGCGCTTCGCGGATCGCTACGGACGGGTGTAGCAGTTGCATAATCAACCGGATTAATTCTCCGGTAAATAACGACAAAAACAAAATTGGCCGTTTCGGTCAGGGCCAACTATTGCCTGAAAAAGGGTAACGATATGAGAAAATTAACCTGCTTTAAAGCCTATGATATTCGCGGAAAATTAGGCGAAGAACTGAATGAAGATATCGCCTGGCGCATTGGTCGCGCCTATGGCGAATTTCTCAAACCGAAAACCATTGTTTTAGGCGGTGATGTCCGCCTCACCAGCGAAACCTTAAAACTGGCGCTGGCGAAAGGTTTACAGGATGCGGGCGTCGATGTGCTGGATATCGGTATGTCCGGCACCGAAGAGATCTATTTCGCCACGTTCCATCTCGGCGTGGATGGAGGCATCGAAGTTACCGCCAGCCATAATCCGATGGATTACAACGGCATGAAACTGGTACGCGAAGGGGCTCGCCCGATCAGCGGCGATACCGGACTGCGCGACGTCCAGCGTCTGGCTGAAGCCAACGACTTTCCCCCCGTCGATGAAACCAAACGCGGTCGCTATCAGCAAATCAACCTGCGTGATGCATACGTTGATCACCTGTTCGGTTATATCAACGTCAAAAACCTCACGCCGCTCAAGCTGGTGATCAACTCCGGGAATGGCGCAGCGGGTCCGGTAGTGGACGCCATTGAAGCCCACTTTAACGCCCTCGGCGCACCGGTGGAATTCATCAAAGTGCACAACACGCCGGACGGCAATTTCCCCAACGGTATTCCTAACCCGCTGCTGCCGGAATGTCGCGATGACACCCGCAATGCGGTCATCAAACACGGCGCGGATATGGGCATTGCCTTTGATGGCGATTTTGACCGCTGTTTTCTGTTTGACGAAAAAGGGCAGTTTATCGAGGGCTACTACATTGTCGGCCTGCTGGCAGAAGCGTTCCTCGAAAAAAATCCCGGCGCGAAGATCATCCACGATCCGCGTCTCTCCTGGAATACCGTTGATGTGGTGACTGCCGCAGGCGGCACCCCGGTAATGTCGAAAACCGGACACGCCTTTATTAAAGAACGTATGCGCAAGGAAGACGCTATCTACGGTGGCGAAATGAGCGCCCACCATTACTTCCGTGATTTCGCTTACTGCGACAGCGGCATGATCCCGTGGCTGCTGGTCGCCGAACTGGTGTGCCTGAAAGGAAAAACGCTGGGCGAACTGGTGCGCGACCGGATGTCAGCGTTTCCGGCAAGCGGTGAGATCAACAGCAAACTGGCGCACCCCGTTGAGGCGATTAACCGCGTGGAACAGCACTTTAGCCGCGAGGCGCTGGCGGTGGATCGTACCGATGGCATCAGCATGACCTTTGCCGACTGGCGCTTTAATCTGCGCTCCTCCAACACCGAACCGGTGGTGCGGTTGAATGTGGAATCACGCGGTGATGTGCCGCTGATGGAAGCGCGAACGCGAACTCTGCTGACGTTGCTGAACGAGTAATGTCGGATCTTCCCTTACCCCACTGCGGGTAAGGGGCTAATAACAGGAACAACGATGACAAATCTAAAAAAGCGCGAGCGAGCGAAAACCAATGCATCGTTAATCTCTATGGTGCAACGCTTTTCAGATATCACCATCATGTTTGCCGGGCTATGGCTGGTTTGCGAAGTCAGCGGACTGTCATTCCTCTACATGCACCTGTTGGTGGCGCTGATTACGCTGGTGGTGTTCCAGATGCTGGGCGGCATCACCGATTTTTATCGCTCATGGCGCGGTGTTCGGGCAGCGACAGAATTTGCCCTGCTGCTACAAAACTGGACCTTAAGCGTGATTTTCAGCGCCGGACTGGTGGCGTTCAACAATGATTTCGACACGCAACTGAAAATCTGGCTGGCGTGGTATGGGCTGACCAGCATCGGACTGGTGGTTTGCCGTTCATGTATTCGCATTGGCGCGGGCTGGCTGCGTAATCATGGCTATAACAAGCGGATGGTCGCGGTGGCGGGGGATTTAGCCGCCGGACAAATGCTGATGGAGAGCTTCCGTAATCAGCCGTGGTTAGGGTTTGAAGTTGTGGGCGTTTACCACGACCCGAAACCGGGCGGCGTTTCTAACGACTGGGCGGGTAACTTGCAACAGCTGGTCGAGGATGCAAAAGCGGGCAAGATTCATAACGTCTATATCGCGATGCAAATGTGCGACGGCGCGCGAGTGAAAAAACTGGTCCATCAATTGGCGGACACCACCTGTTCGGTGCTGCTGATCCCCGATGTCTTTACCTTCAACATTCTCCATTCACGTCTTGAAGAGATGAACGGCGTTCCGGTGGTGCCGCTTTACGACACGCCGCTTTCCGGGGTTAACCGCCTGCTCAAACGTGCGGAAGACATTGTGCTGGCGACGCTTATCCTGCTGCTGATCTCCCCGGTGCTGTGCTGCATTGCGCTGGCGGTGAAACTGAGCTCACCTGGGCCGGTTATTTTCCGCCAGACTCGCTACGGCATGGATGGCAAGCCGATCAAAGTGTGGAAGTTCCGTTCCATGAAAGTGATGGAGAACGACAAAGTGGTGACCCAGGCGACGCAGAACGATCCGCGCGTCACCAAAGTGGGGAACTTTCTGCGCCGCACCTCGCTGGATGAACTGCCGCAGTTTATCAATGTGCTGACCGGGGGGATGTCGATTGTGGGTCCACGTCCGCACGCGGTGGCGCATAACGAACAGTATCGCCAGCTCATTGAAGGCTACATGCTGCGCCATAAAGTGAAACCGGGCATTACCGGCTGGGCGCAGATTAATGGCTGGCGCGGCGAAACCGACACGCTGGAGAAAATGGAAAAACGCGTCGAGTTCGACCTTGAGTACATCCGCGAATGGAGCGTCTGGTTCGATATCAAAATCGTTTTCCTGACGGTGTTCAAGGGCTTCGTTAACAAAGCGGCATATTGATATGAGCTTACGTGAAAAAACCATCAGCGGCGCGAAGTGGTCGGCGATTGCCACGGTGATCATCATCGGCCTCGGGCTGGTACAGATGACCGTGCTGGCGCGGATTATCGACAACCACCAGTTCGGCCTGCTGACTGTGTCGCTGGTGATTATCGCGCTGGCAGATACGCTTTCTGACTTCGGTATCGCTAACTCGATTATTCAGCGAAAAGAAATCAGCCACCTTGAACTCACCACGTTGTACTGGCTGAACGTCGGGCTGGGGCTTGTGGTGTGCGTGGCGGTGTTTTTGTTGAGTGATCTCATTGGTGACGTGCTGAATAACCCGGACCTGGCACCGTTGATTAAAACATTGTCGCTGGCGTTTGTGGTGATCCCCCACGGGCAACAGTTCCGCGCGTTGATGCAGAAGGAGCTGGAGTTCAACAAAATCGGCATGATCGAAACCAGCGCGGTACTGGCGGGCTTTACTTTTACGGTGGTTTGCGCCCATTTCTGGCCGCTGGCGATGACCGCGATCCTCGGTTATCTGGTCAATAGTGCGGTAAGAACGCTGCTGTTTGGCTACTTTGGTCGCAAAATTTATCGCCCCGGTCTGCATTTCTCGCTGGCGTCGGTGGCACCAAACTTACGCTTTGGTGCCTGGCTGACGGCGGACAGCATCATCAACTATCTCAACACCAACCTTTCAACGCTTGTGCTGGCACGTATTCTCGGCGCGGGCGTGGCAGGGGGATACAACCTGGCGTACAACGTGGCAGTTGTGCCGCCGATGAAACTGAACCCCATCATCACCCGCGTGTTGTTTCCGGCATTTGCCAAAATTCAGGACGACACCGAAAAGCTGCGCGTTAACTTCTACAAGCTGCTGTCGGTGGTGGGGATTATCAACTTTCCGGCGCTGCTGGGGCTGATGGTGGTGTCGAATAACTTTGTACCGCTGGTATTTGGCGAAAAGTGGAGCAGCATTATTCCGGTGCTGCAATTGCTGTGTGTGGTGGGGCTACTGCGCTCCGTGGGTAACCCGATTGGTTCGCTGCTGATGGCGAAAGCGCGGGTCGATATCAGCTTTAAATTCAACGTATTCAAAACCTTTCTGTTTATTCCGGCGATTGTTATTGGTGGGCAGATGGCGGGCGCAATCGGCGTCACGCTTGGCTTCCTGCTGGTGCAGATTATCAACACCATTCTGAGTTACTTCGTGATGATTAAACCGGTTCTTGGTTTCAGTTATCGCCAGTACATCCTGAGTTTATGGCTGCCGTTTTATCTCTCGCTGCCGACGCTGTTGGTCAGTTATGCGCTGGGCATTGTGCTGAAAGGGCAACTGGCGCTGGGGATGCTGCTGGCGGTGCAAATAGCCGCAGGCGTGCTGGCGTTTGTGGTGATGATTGTGCTGTCGCGCCATCCGCTGGTGGTGGAAGTGAAGCGTCAGTTTTGTCGCAGCGAAAAAATGAAAATGCTTTTACGGGCGGGGTGAATGGCTATCCCCGTAAGGTCGTGCGCATTTTCCCCCTCACCCTAACCCTCTCCCCAGGGGGCGAGGGGACTGATCGAGCACGGCTTTGAATATGTCACCGGTTTAACTCTTAATCATCAACCATAGCACCGACGCAATTTAGAACTCCTTTTGAGGTCATAATGAAATTACTTATTCTGGGCAACCACACTTGCGGCAACCGCGGCGACAGCGCCATCTTGCGCGGCTTACTTGATGCCATCAACATCCTCAATCCACATGCCGAAGTGGACGTGATGAGCCGCTATCCGGTCAGTTCTTCCTGGCTGCTCAACCGCCCGGTAATGGGCGATCCGCTGTTCCTGCAAATGAAACAACACAACAGCGCGGCGGGCGTTGTCGGGCGCGTTAAAAAAGTCCTCCGTCGCCGCTACCAGCATCAGGTATTGCTCTCACGCGTCACCGACACTGGCAAGCTGCGTAATATCGCCATCGCCCAGGGATTCACTGACTTCGTGCGCCTGCTTTCAGGTTACGACGCCATTATTCAGGTCGGCGGATCGTTTTTTGTCGATCTCTATGGCGTGCCGCAGTTTGAACACGCACTTTGCACATTTATGGCGAAAAAGCCGCTGTTTATGATTGGTCACAGCGTCGGTCCATTCCAGGATGAGCAATTTAACCAACTGGCGAACTACGTTTTTGGTCACTGCGACGCGCTGATCCTGCGCGAATCGGTCAGCCTTGAACTGATGAAACGCAGCAATATCACCACTGCAGAAGTTGAACATGGCGTCGATACCGCGTGGCTGGTCGATCACCACACCGAAGATTTCACCGCCAGCTATGCCGTTCAACACTGGCTGGACGTTGCCGCACAACAGAAAACGGTGGCAATTACCCTGCGCGAACTGGCACCGTTCGACAAACGTCTCGGCACCACTCAGCAAGCGTATGAAAAAGCCTTTGCCGGGGTGGTCAATCGCATTCTCGACGAAGGCTATCAGGTGATTGCGCTTTCCACCTGTACGGGCATCGACAGCTATAACAAAGACGACCGCATGGTGGCGCTCAACCTGCGCCAGCACATCAGCGATCCTGCCCGTTATCACGTAGTGATGGATGAACTCAACGATCTGGAAATGGGCAAAATTCTGGGTGCTTGTGAACTCACCGTCGGTACGCGCCTGCACTCCGCCATTATCTCGATGAACTTTGCCACTCCGGCGATTGCCATCAACTATGAGCATAAATCCGCCGGGATTATGCAGCAGCTGGGGCTGCAAGAGATGGCGATTGATATCCGTCATTTACTGGACGGCAGCCTGCAAGCGATGGTTGCGGATACCTTAGGCCAGCTTCCGGCGCTGAACGCACGACTTAACGAAGCCGTCACTCGCGAACGTCAGACAGGAATGCAGATGGTGCAGTCTGTGCTTGAGCGCATCGGGGAGGTGAAATGAAGGTCGGCTTCTTTTTACTGAAATTCCCGCTGTCGTCGGAAACCTTCGTCCTCAATCAAATTACCGCGTTTATTGATATGGGATTTGAGGTGGAGATTGTCGCGCTGCAAAAAGGCGATACACAAAACACCCACGCGGCCTGGACGAAATACAACCTTGCCGCCAGAACCCGTTGGTTACAGGACGAACCTGCGGGCAAAGTGGCGAAACTGCGCCACCGCGCCAGCCAGACCTTACGCGGCATTCATCGTAAAAATACCTGGCAGGCGCTCAACCTCAAACGCTATGGTGCCGAGTCGCGGAACCTGATTTTATCTGCCATTTGCGGCCAGGTCGCAACACCGTTTCATGCCGATGTCTTTATCGCTCATTTTGGCCCTGCGGGGGTAACCGCAGCAAAACTACGGGAACTGGGTGTCATTCGCGGCAAAATTGCCACCATCTTCCACGGCATTGATATCTCCAGTCGGGAAGTGCTCAACCACTACACCCCCGAATATCAACAACTGTTTCGCCGTGGCGATTTGATGCTACCGATAAGCGATCTGTGGGCCGGAAGGCTGCAAAAAATGGGCTGCCCGAGGGAAAAAATTGCCGTATCGCGTATGGGCGTGGACATGACGCGCTTTAGCCCGCGTCCGGTGAAAGCGCCCGCAACGCCGCTGGAAATCATCTCCGTCGCACGCTTAACCGAGAAAAAAGGCCTGCATGTGGCGATTGAAGCCTGCCGTCAGCTGAAAGAGCAGGGCGTGGCATTTCGCTATCGCATCCTCGGCATTGGCCCGTGGGAACGACGCCTGCGCACGCTCATCGAACAATATCGACTGGAAGATGTGGTGGAGATGCCGGGCTTTAAACCGAGCCATGAAGTGAAGGCGATGCTCGATGACGCGGATGTCTTCCTGTTGCCATCGGTTACAGGTGCGGACGGCGATATGGAAGGCATTCCGGTGGCGCTAATGGAAGCGATGGCGGTTGGCATTCCGGTTGTTTCTACTCTGCACAGCGGAATACCGGAACTGGTGGAGGCCGATAAATCCGGCTGGCTGGTGCCTGAGAACGATGCCCGTGCACTGGCGCAACGACTGGCGGCGTTTAGCCAACTGGACACCGACGAACTGGCTCCGGTCGTCAAACGTGCGCGCGAAAAAGTCGAACACGATTTTAACCAGCAGGTGATTAATCGGGAACTCGCCAGCTTGCTGCAGGCTTTATAGAGGAGAACGCATGCCATTTAAAAAACTCTCCCGACGCACCTTCCTGACGGCAAGCTCGGCGCTTGCCTTCCTCCATACCCCTTTCGCTCGCGCACTTCCCGACCAACAGAGCGTTAACATTAACGACTACAACCCTCACGACTGGATCGCCTCATTTAAACAAGCCTTCAGCGAAGGGCAAACAGTCGTCGTGCCTGCCGGATTGGTTTGCGACAATATCAACACCGGCATCTTCATTCCTCCTGGCAAAACGTTACACATCCTTGGAAGCCTGCGCGGCAACGGCAGAGGGCGATTTGTTTTACAGGACGGCAGCCAGGTGACAGGGGAGGAGGGCGGCAGTATGCATAACATCACCCTGGATGTGCGTGGTTCTGACTGCACCATCAAAGGGTTGGCGATGAGCGGTTTTGGCCCGGTAACGCAGATTTATATCGGCGGCAAAAATAAACGCGTCATGCGCAACTTGACCATCGATAACCTGACCGTCAGCCACGCTAATTACGCCATTTTACGCCAGGGATTTCATAACCAGATTATCGGTGCCAACATCACCAACTGTAAGTTCAGCGACTTACAAGGCGACGCCATTGAATGGAACGTGGCAATTAACGACAGTGATATTTTGATCTCCGACCACATCATCGAGCGCATCAACTGTACTAACGGAAAAATCAACTGGGGCATTGGCATAGGCCTTGCGGGAAGTACCTACAATAACAATTACCCGGAAGACCAGACAGTGAAAAATTTTGTTGTGGCGAATATCACGGGATCGGATTGTCGGCAGTTGATACATGTTGAAAATGGTAAACATTTTGTTATTCGTAATATCAAAGCCTGCAATATCACACCGGATTTCAGTAAGAAAGCAGGTATTGATAACGCCACAGTTGCTATTTATGGTTGTGACAACTTTGTGATTGATAATATTGAAATGATTAATAGTGCCGGGATGTTAATCGGCTATGGGGTAATTAAAGGCAAATATCTCTCGATACCGCAGAATTTCCGGGTGAATAATATTCAACTGGATAATACTCATCTTGCTTATAAATTGCGCGGCATTCAAATCTCCGCCGGGAATGCTGTCTCCTTTGTGGCGCTGACTAACATTGAGATGAAGCGTGCGTCGCTGGAGTTACACAACAAACCGCAACATCTTTTTATGCGTAATATCAATGTGATGCAGGAATCCTCAGTTGGACCCGCATTGAGCATGGACTTCGACATGCGCAAAGACGTTCGCGGCGTGTTTATGGCGAAAAAAGAAACACTGCTATCTCTTGCAAATGTTCATGCGGTGAATGAAAGAGGGCAAAGCTCCGTCGATATCGACAGGGTTAATCACCATATTGTTAATGTGGAAAAGATTAACTTTAGATTGCCGGAACGGAGGGAGTAGATTTGCGACCATTCATAAACTTACTGGATATAATGTTCTAAAAGATTATAATCCTCACACTAACTGTTAAAGCTGGGGCTGGGCAGCATTGACTTCTCAGGGAAGGTACTCATCTTTATCTTGTGTTTCTTACGTAACAACCAGACTAAAGTGATTTATGAACGATAACGTTTTGCTCATAGGAGCTTCCGGATTCGTAGGAACCCGACTACTTGAAACGGCAATTGCTGACTTTAATATCAAGAACCTGGACAAACAGCAGAGCCACTTTTATCCAGAAATCACACAGATTGGCGATGTTCGTGATCAACAGGCACTCGACCAGGCGTTAGCCGGTTTTGACACTGTTGTGCTACTGGCAGCGGAACACCGCGATGACGTCAGCCCTACTTCTCTCTATTATGATGTCAACGTTCAGGGTACCCGCAATGTACTGGCGGCCATGGAAAAAAATGGCGTTAAAAATATCATCTTTACCAGTTCCGTTGCTGTTTATGGTTTGAACAAACACAACCCTGACGAAAACCATCCACACGATCCTTTCAACCACTACGGCAAAAGTAAGTGGCAGGCAGAGGAAGTGCTGCGTGAATGGTATAACAAAGCACCAACAGAACGTTCATTAACCATCATCCGTCCTACCGTTATCTTCGGTGAACGGAACCGCGGTAACGTCTATAACTTGCTGAAACAGATCGCTGGCGGCAAGTTTATGATGGTGGGCGCAGGGACTAACTATAAGTCCATGGCTTATGTTGGAAACATTGTTGAGTTTATCAAGTACAAACTGAAGAATGTTGCCGCAGGTTATGAGGTTTATAACTATGTTGATAAGCCAGACCTGAACATGAACCAGTTGGTTGCTGAAGTTGAACAAAGCCTGAACAAAAAGATCCCTTCTATGCACTTGCCTTACCCACTAGGAATGCTGGGTGGATATTGTTTTGATATCCTGAGCAAAATTACGGGCAAAAAATACGCTGTCAGCTCAGTGCGCGTGAAAAAATTCTGCGCAACAACACAGTTTGACGCAACGAAAGTGCATTCTTCAGGTTTTGTGGCACCGTATACGCTGTCGCAAGGTCTGGATCGAACACTGCAGTATGAATTCGTTCATGCCAAAAAAGACGACATAACGTTTGTTTCTGAGTAATGCAGACGAGTCAGAGAAAAAAGGACCAGGTTGGACTACGATTATTCGGAAAGAGGTACTGATTAAATTATCAGTATGCGGAATTCCGAGTAATCCGAGTAACCCAGATGCTGATGGTGTGTAGTGTTATCGCAAGGTTTAATCAAAGTTATGCGGAACTAAGCTTTGGTATATAGCCATACCGTTTGGCTAACCTATGGCAATAATTTACGCACTATCAGCCACTTAGAGGTAGGAAAAGAATGACGAATTTAAAAGCAGTTATACCGGTAGCGGGTCTTGGGATGCATATGTTGCCTGCCACTAAGGCGATACCCAAAGAGATGCTACCGATCGTCGACAAGCCAATGATTCAGTACATTGTTGACGAGATTGTGGCTGCAGGGATCAAAGAAATCCTCCTGGTAACTCATGCGTCCAAGAACGCGGTCGAAAACCACTTCGACACCTCTTATGAATTAGAATCTCTCCTTGAACAGCGCGTGAAGCGTCAGCTGCTGGCGGAAGTGCAGTCGATCTGTCCACCGGGAGTGACCATTATGAACGTGCGTCAGGGCGAACCTTTAGGTTTAGGCCACTCCATTTTGTGTGCGCGACCTGCCATTGGTGACAACCCATTTGTCGTGGTACTGCCAGACGTAGTGATCGACGACGCCAGCGCCGACCCGCTACGCTACAACCTTGCTGCCATGATTGCGCGCTTCAATGAAACGGGCCGTAGCCAGGTGCTGGCAAAACGTATGCCGGGTGACCTCTCTGAATACTCCGTCATCCAGACCAAAGAACCGCTGGACCGTGAAGGCAAAGTCAGCCGCATTGTTGAATTCATCGAAAAACCGGATCAGCCACAAACGCTGGACTCAGACATCATGGCCGTTGGTCGCTATGTGCTTTCTGCGGATATTTGGCCGGAACTTGAACGCACTCAACCTGGTGCATGGGGGCGTATTCAGCTGACTGATGCCATTGCTGAACTGGCGAAAAAACAGTCCGTTGATGCAATGCTGATGACTGGTGACAGCTACGACTGCGGTAAAAAAATGGGCTATATGCAGGCGTTTGTGAAGTATGGCTTACGCAACCTGAAAGAAGGGGCGAAGTTCCGTAAAGGTATTGAACATTTATTGAACCAATAATGGTATTAACAGGAAGTTATAGTCAATAGAGGGGCTAAAACGGTGGTGAATGTTTTTTGCGGGAGTATTGCGTAACTGATATTCCTCCCGTTTTTCGTTTGCAAAACCATCAATTAACAACGTGTAGGTATTGGAGGGAAAATTTATCCATATATCCTTGAGTCTTGTTTTTAATGGTAAGACAATCAGTAATTAAATTTTCTTACACAGCATAAACTTGAATTGAATTTAGATAATATGAGGGAAATCGCAGCGTACTGGTAACTGTCAAGCCAGGGGCGGTAGCGTGCCTTTTTAAAGATGATATACTATGAATCGACAAAATTTACTCATCGGTGTGGTGTTTTTTTCCACACTTAAAGTTGCTAGCATATTGGGTAATGTTTTTTTAAGTTTTTTAATACCAGTGATTTTATCTAGTTTTGCTCTCCTCGTTGGATGGGAAAAGAAACTTATTGGGAGACATTCTCTCTTTATAATTGCAGTCGCATTTCTAATCCTTTTTTCACTAATAATTAGTTTAACAATAGGTCATTTTGGGTTCGCAAGCTACCTGCTTTCCTCATATGTTATGATAATCACATATGTATTGATAGTGGGTATGTTTTTGGTACAGTCAAGAGATATACTTTCTCGACCTCATTTCTGGATAAAAACAACAAAAATAGTTATCTTATTTCATACGCTACTATTATCTATGCAAATAGTAGCATTTTACTTCTTCAATACTTTATTAGATGTAGGGGCTCTTACTGGTGGTGCCGAAACAAGAAGTATCGTGATATTATCAGACTCTTTAAGGCTGTTTCGCGGTGGGGGCCTTTTTGAAGAACCTTCAATTTATGTAGGGTTTATATTTCCATTCATATGCTTGCGTTATATAAATAATGGAAACAAGATTGATTATATTATCATGTTAGGCTTGGGGGGGGTCATTGTAACGCTATCAATTGTAGGATGTATTCTTGTTATATTGTTTTTTATTGTTGTTTTTTTTAGATTTAATATAAAATTATTATTAATTCTTACTATGTTATTGCTTGTTGCATATTATTATTCTAGCGATTATCTTCTGTTTAGACTTGATAAGGTCTTGAATGGAAATGATGGAAGCAGTTCTGTCAAATTATCGATGCTTGTAGATTACTTTAATAATGATGTTTTCTTTAAAGGCTATGGTTTACTTAGGAAAAGTGACTTCAACGGTGCATATGATGGTTTGGGGGATACAACAGTTTATACTAGTCTGTTTACTATTTTTGGCTTCCCAATTGGCCTGCTTCTTATTATACCACTACTTTATAAAATCATAACTATGGACTATGGGATAAGGCAAAAGGTTTTATTGTCTTTATGTTTCGTTAAATTAGCGTCTCCTACTTATATGTTTTTCTGGGCTTTATACTTAATAGTCTGCCTTGTGGGAAAAAATAATAAATGAATATTTTAATCATCTCAACTGCATCTGGATATGGTGGAAGTGAAAGAACCATCGAGATTATTTGTAAGGGTTTGATTCAAAAGCATCATGTGGTTGTTTTCGCTGAAAATGAAATTCATTGTAGGAATTTAAAGAATAATAAAATAATGGTTAAAACAGCAAGTAGAGGTAATTCAATTTTTGCAACTATTAATAATATTCAGAATATAATCAAGTTGGCAAATGAAAGTGATGTTATAATTACAAATACAAATAAGTCGGCTTTTTTAATAGCAATCTCTTCAATATTTAGCCAAAATATTAAGAGTAAGCGTAAATTGATTTTTGTTAGGGATTTTCAGTGGCGATATAAAAAAATAATTAAACGATTGCTCGATAATCATATTTTTTGCGTTGCATCTAAGGCCGTTGAAAGTTACGTCAACAAAAATTTCGATAAAAAAGTTTATATAATCCCTAACCCGATAGATGATGTTTCAATTGATAAGCTAACAACTAATGAGGCATTCGACATTAAAGAAAAATTTATTCTCTGTCCAGCTATGATTTCACGATGGAAAGGGATTCACCATATTTTATATGCGATGTATAAATCCAATATTTTAGTAAAGTTATATGTCGTTGGTGATGTTGTCGATCTTCAATATTATGAAGAACTGAAACAAATTGTGCATCGATTAGGATTAAGTGAGCGTGTTGTCTTTAAGGGATATACTAAAAATATTCAAAATTATTATCGGAAATGTGAGTTTGTGATTAGTTCATCTATTTCTCGTTTTGGAGGTCCTGAAACCTTTGGAAGGGTAATTATTGAGTCTTGGCAGAACGAAAAGACTGTAATTGCATTCGATTGTGGCGGGCCAAGTTATCTAATCGATAACGAATATAATGGGATACTGGTTGAAGAAGGAAATGATAGGGAGTTAGGTGATAAAATCAATGAGCTATTGGAAAATGAAGATAAATGCAAAAAAATGGGGTATGTGGGTTATTTGAAAGTTAAAGCTGAGTTTTCAGTTAATAACATAGCTAACGAAATTATAAAACTATCGAGTATGAGAGTTGATTTTTAAGTTGGAGAGTTATTTTGCGTCTATTAATTGACGGAAGAATGTTACATTCTTCTGGTGTTGGTGTGTATATCAAACAAATTATACATGAATTGGTCACTGATTCTAATGAAAATGTGACTTTAATACTTAATGAAACAGAAAGTGTCGAGGGTATACCTGAAGATATACAAATAATAAAAGTTAACTACGGTAGGTTTAGTATCAAGAACATATTCAAACTTCGGAAGTTGTTAATTAACTACGACTGTTATTTAATCCCAAATTTAGCTTTAACGCCTTTTAAAAGCAAAAAATATAAAATTTTTTCAACAGTGCATGATTTATGCCCAGTACGGATGAGAGATTGTTTTCCGCTGCACCTATCTATAGCCTATTGGGTCCTTATGCTATGGCAAATAATTAATTCAAATAAAATTTTTACAATTTCCGGTTTCACCAAAAAAGAATTAAAGTGTTTTTACCCCTTTTTTAATGAAAATAAATATGTTGTAGTTCATAATGGATGGGAAAAGAAAAACGGAAATATTACATTTCAAGGGGCAGAACCCTCTGAAATATATGGGTTGTGTGTGGGCAATGTAAAGAAACATAAAAACATTTTACCTTTAATAGATTATCTAAATAATTACGTACCAGACGCATTAATCTATATAGTGGGAGATTATAGTAATTTTAAAACTAAGGCTATTTCTGATGATCCAGTAAGTACAAAATCTATAGTTTTTACTGGTTTTATTAGTGATGAAGAACTTGATAATTTATATAAAAATGCTTCGTTTTTCATTTTTCCATCGAGATATGAAGGGTTCGGTTTGCCACTACTGGAAGCTATGGCATATCAATTGCCAATATTTGCGTCAAATATTGAAATTTTCCATGAGATTGCAGGGGAACATATAGAATATTTTGACCCATATAATTTTGATGGATTGAATAAAATGATTAGTTCGGTTCAAAAAAAAGATCTGAGGAAAGATTATTCTGATGTATTGAAAAAATTTTCCTGGAAAAAAACTGTTAATAGCATGCTTAAGGTGATGAATGAATATTCTTTTAATAAATAAGTTTTATTGGCCTGATGTTGGAGGCGTAGAAACAGTAGTCCAACAGCACGCTAATTTTTTAACTACGAAAGGGAATAAAGTTACAGTTCTTTGTATTAAAAAAAATGCATCACTGAAAACTGAAAAAATCAATATACAAGGAGTTAATATTATTAGATGTTCATCATTGGGTACTTTTTTTTCGATGCCGCTATCTCTATCTTTTTTTTATCATTATATTAGATCGGTGTTAGATAATAAATTTATAATCTTTCATGAACCATTTCCATTGGCTGATATAGCAATGTGTTTATTTTTGCCGAAAAAAAAGAAAACAATGATTTTTTGGCATAGTGATATCGTAAGACAAAAGAAGCTCAAACTTATTTTAGGTTTTTTTATAAAAAAAGCATTACGTAAAGCAAATGTTGTTTGTACAACATCAAAGAATTTATCTCAACACTCCGAGTATTTGGGAATAGTAAAGGAAAAATTACAAATTGTACCATTGTCAATTGATACTGATGGCTTGAATAAAAAAGTTAATTCTTTAAATGTAAACGAATTTGATTCTGAAATAAAATCTTATGCTGATGCACAGTTTATATCATTTGGTCGTTTATCCTATTACAAGGGATTAGATGTATTACTTGAAGCATTAAAAATTTTAAAAAAAGAGGGGGTTGAACCGAGAGTTGTAATTTCAGGTAAAGGTGAATTATCTAATCATATAGCAAACATCATAAAACAAGAACAGCTTTCTAATGTCATTTTCATTAACAGATTTCTTAAAGAAGATGAGAAGTGTTTTTTATTAAAAAATATAAAATGTTTTTTATTTCCTTCTATTGCAAATTCAGAGGCCTTTGGCATAACACAGCTAGAATCCTTAGCCCTAGGGACTCCTGTCATTAATACTAGCCTCCCAACTGGAGTTCCGGATGTTAGTATCAATAATTTAACTGGGCTTACTGTTACACCGGGGGATCCGTATAGTTTGGCAGAAGCGATTAAAAAAATCTATTTGAATAAAGTAAACTTAGATATATTCTCTGTTAATGCGAAGATTAGGGCATCAACGATTTTTGATGATAAAATAGTACTTCCGCATTTTTATAATATAATATTAGACGTTTGTAACGACAAATATATTTAATAGGAGCGGTTATGTCTTTAATACCAGTAATAATGGCTGGAGGTACTGGTAGCAGACTTTGGCCATTATCTCGCGAGTTATACCCAAAGCAGTTTTTGAGATTATCAGGCGATTACACAATGCTACAATCAACAATACTTCGTTTGGAAAGTATAACAAGTAATTCACCAATTGTTATTTGTAATGAGCAACATAGATTTATAGTTGCAGAACAATTAAGAATGGTAAACAGGTTAAAAAACAATATTATCTTAGAGCCGAAAGGGAAAAATACTGCACCTGCTATTGCCTTAGCTGCTATAGCAGCTAAAAAAATTTATGGTGAAGATTCTAATTTATTAATATTGTCGGCCGATCACATTATAAATAATAATGATGAGTTTTGTGATGCTGTAAATAATTCAATAATACTCTCTGATAAAGGTAATTTAGTTACGTATGGCATTGTGCCTACAAAACCAGAAACCGGATATGGATATATTCTGCGTGGTGATTTAATAAGTTCAACTGATCAACGAACGGCTTTTAAAGTCGAACGTTTTGTCGAAAAACCGAATCTGGAAACCGCCCAGGCCTATGTGGCAAGCGGCGAATATTACTGGAACAGCGGCATGTTCCTGTTCCGCGCCGGACGCTATCTCGAAGAACTGAAAAAATATCGCCCGGATATCCTCGATGCCTGCGAAAAAGCGATGAGCGCCGTCGATCCGGATCTCGATTTTATTCGCGTGGATGAAGAAGCGTTTCTGGCCTGCCCGGAAGAGTCGGTGGATTACGCGGTCATGGAACGAACGGCAGATGCTGTTGTGGTGCCGATGGATGCGGGCTGGAGCGATGTCGGTTCCTGGTCTTCATTATGGGAGATCAGCGCCCACACCGCCGAGGGCAACGTTTGCCATGGCGATGTGATTAATCACAAAACTGAAAACAGCTATGTGTATGCCGAATCTGGCCTGGTCACCACCGTCGGGGTTAAAGATCTGGTAGTGGTGCAGACCAAAGATGCGGTGCTGATTGCTGACCGTAACGCGGTGCAGGATGTGAAAAAAGTGGTCGAGCAGATCAAAGCCGATGGTCGCCATGAGCATCGGGTGCATCGCGAAGTGTATCGTCCGTGGGGCAAATATGACTCTATCGACGCGGGCGACCGCTACCAGGTGAAACGCATCACCGTGAAACCGGGCGAAGGCTTGTCGGTACAGATGCATCATCACCGCGCGGAACACTGGGTGGTTGTCGCGGGAACGGCAAAAGTCACTATTGACGGTGATATCAAACTGCTTGGTGAAAACGAGTCCATTTATATTCCGCTGGGGGCGACGCACTGCCTGGAAAACCCGGGAAAAATTCCGCTCGATTTAATTGAAGTGCGCTCCGGCTCTTATCTCGAAGAGGATGATGTGGTGCGCTTGTCAGATCGCTATGGAAGAATTTAATCCATTACGAATGAAATTAAGAGAATCGTTCATTTTAAAGCATTCAACTCTTATATTTAATAAATAAATTTTTAAATGATGGTGTGTGAAATGACTAAATTAACCTGCTTTAAAGCCTACGATATTCGCGGGAAATTAGGCGAAGAACTGAATGAAGATATCGCCTGGCGCATTGGGCGTGCCTATGGTGAATTTCTCAAACCGAAAACCATTGTGTTAGGCGGTGATGTCCGCCTCACCAGCGAAACCTTAAAACTGGCGCTGGCAAAAGGTTTGCAGGATGCGGGCGTCGATGTGCTGGATATTGGCATGTCCGGCACCGAAGAGATCTATTTCGCCACGTTCCATCTCGGCGTGGATGGCGGCATTGAAGTTACCGCCAGCCATAATCCGATGGATTATAACGGCATGAAGCTGGTGCGCGAGGGGGCTCGCCCGATCAGCGGTGATACCGGACTGCGCGATGTCCAGCGTCTGGCAGAAGCCAACAACTTTCCTCCCGTTGATGCAACCAAACGCGGTCGCTATCAGCAAATCAATCTGCGTGACGCTTACGTTGATCACCTGTTCGGTTATATCAACGTCAAAAACCTCACGCCGCTCAAGCTGGTGATCAACTCCGGGAACGGCGCAGCGGGTCCAGTAGTGGACGCCATTGAAGCCCGCTTTAAAGTCCTCGGCGCGCCCGTGGAATTAATCAAAGTACACAACACACCGGACGGCAATTTCCCCAACGGTATTCCTAACCCGCTGCTGCCTGAATGCCGCGACGACACCCGCAATGCGGTCATCAAACACGGCGCGGATATGGGCATTGCCTTTGATGGCGATTTTGACCGTTGTTTTCTGTTTGACGAAAAAGGGCAGTTTATCGAGGGCTACTACATTGTCGGCCTGCTGGCAGAAGCGTTCCTCGAAAAAAATCCCGGCGCGAAGATCATCCACGATCCGCGTCTCTCCTGGAACACCGTTGATGTGGTGACTGCCGCAGGCGGCACCCCGGTAATGTCGAAAACCGGACACGCCTTTATTAAAGAACGTATGCGCAAGGAAGACGCCATCTACGGTGGCGAAATGAGCGCCCACCATTACTTCCGTGATTTCGCTTACTGCGACAGCGGCATGATCCCGTGGCTGCTGGTGGCCGAACTGGTGTGCCTGAAAGAGAAAACGCTGGGCGAACTGGTACGCGACCGGATGGCGGCGTTTCCGGCAAGCGGTGAGATCAACAGCAAACTGGCGCACCCCGTTGAGGCGATTAACCGCGTGGAACAGCATTTTAGCCGTGAGGCGCTGGCGGTGGATCGCACCGATGGCATCAGCATGACCTTTGCCGACTGGCGCTTTAACCTGCGCACCTCCAACACCGAACCGGTGGTGCGGTTGAATGTTGAGTCAAATGCAAATAGAGAACTTATGATAGCGAAAACTACTGAAATATTGAAGTTACTACAGCTTTAATATATTATTCTAAGATTATGAATATATATTTCAATCAAAAAATGGAATTCTTTATATGGTTATAATTAATATTACTACAATACAATCAAGGCTTGATTTATGTTCAGCAACGTTGTGGTCTTTAATAAACCAAAATCATAAACCTGACAAAATAATATTATGGATATCTAAGGATGCATATTTATTAGATACAGGAGTATTAAGCTTGCCTCAATCAGTGCTAAAACTTATGAAGATTGAGAAAAACCTGGAAATAAGATACGTTACAAATATTGGGCCATATCGAAAAATCATTCCTGCATTAAGAGAATTTTCCGAGGAGGATATTCTGATATATGCAGATGATGATGTAATATATTCACCACTATGGTTGCACGAATTGATGATAACTTTCGATAAATACATGGGTGAATATCCTGTAGCTAGTCGAGTAAGAAAAATAAATAAAAATTTCTTTGGAGCTGTAAAGGGATATATTAGGTTTCCATTAATAGAATATGAAAGTATTATTGAAGATAATTTCATTATAACGGGGGTTGGAGGCTGTGTATTGAAAAAAAAACATATTAAACATGAAATGATATATGATGATTCATTTATAGATGTTGCCCCTCGTACAGATGACTTATGGCTTAGTAAAATCCTTCAGCTATCTAATACAAAGATTGTTGTATGTCCAGCAGCATTACCACATCTGAATGAAATATCACATGATTCTTATGCCCTTAATACTTTAAATAACAATGAGCACAAAAATTCTAATGTAATTATGAAAGGGATTCGTAAGTTTAAGAGTTTATTTTTAGCTGAGTTGGGCTTTGCAACGTGTAATAATGACATTATGCTTCGGAGTATTGATGATCATTTTCATGGAATAAAATGATATGTCTTTGATTTCAAATATAAAAAACACATCAATTGCACAGGTGGTAAAAATAATATGTCAATTAACTGCTATTCTAGTTTTTGCGAAACTATTAACCCCAACAGAGTTTGGGGTTGTCGCTATGGCAACAGTAGTTATCAATTTTGCTAATATAATTAGAGATATAGGTACAAATGCAGCAATAATAAGTAGAGATACAATTAGTCATCAATTGAAAAGTACTCTTTTCTGGGTTAATTTTATAATAGGTATCACTCTATTTTCAATAATCGCTTTATCTTCTGAGTTGATCGCTGCTTATTTTAATAATCAACATTTACGACTGTTGCTTATCGTTCTTTGTTTGAGCTTTCCATTAAATAGTGTTTCAAGTGTGCATTTAGCCTTGTTAGAGAGAGAATCAAAATTCTCTACTATTGCGAAGGTTGAAATATTTTCATCTGTAATTTCATTAATTGTGGCGATAGTTGCTGCTGCTAATCATTTTGGAGCATATAGTTTAGTCATACAAACGCTACTTTATTCTTTGTTAAGTTCCATTTTTTTTATACGTTATTCTAAATGGAGTCCGTTTTTTGTTTTTGATTTCAATGAATTGAAAAGCATTTTTAATTTCAGTTCAAACATAGTTGGTTTTAATTTTATCAATTATTTCTCAAGAAATAGTGACCAGATAATAATTGGGAAAATTTATGGGCCAGAATTACTTGGGAATTACTCTTTAGCATATAGAATGATGTTATTCCCTTTGCAAAGTATAACATTTGTTCTTACGCGTTCGTTATTTCCTATTATCAGTAGAATAAAAGATGATAAAATTGAATCTGGAAAAGCTTATTTAAGAGTGTTAACAATTATATGTTTAATTGTTCCTCCGCTCATGATAATGTTATCTTTATTGAGTTTTGACGTAATATCATTATTTTTTCCAGGAAAGTGGGATATGGTCCCGAATATGCTCATGTGGTTAGCACCGACAGCCATACTGCAATCAATGATTAGTACGACAGGCTCGATATTTATGGCATTTAATAGAGTCAATTTTTTATTAAAAATATCAATTTTTAACTGCGCTTTACAAATGAGTGCATTCCTATTAGGTAGTTTTTTTGACGTGTACGTTTTATTGCAGTTTTATTTTATCGCAAACTTGATAATGTTTTTGCCAAATGTTATGTCTGCGCTAAGTTTGGTTGGGCTGCGCTACTCGATTTTTCTGAAGCAAATGATTGTATGCCTAGTTCCATCCGGAATATTGTTTTTTATACTTTCTCTGTTAAGTATGGTTTTATGTAGGAACACGGTTCTTAACTTATTTCTTAAGTGCTCTCTTTCATTTCTGGTATATATTATTGCGGTTTTTTCACTAAGAAATGTATTTGAAAAT
Organism: Escherichia sp. WS3227_2; assembly: GCF_046486495.1. Taxonomy (NCBI): domain Bacteria; kingdom Pseudomonadati; phylum Pseudomonadota; class Gammaproteobacteria; order Enterobacterales; family Enterobacteriaceae; genus Escherichia; species Escherichia sp. WS3227_2. The sequence continues at coordinate 59,687 of NZ_JBJQLG010000006.1, read as the reverse complement.
AATGTGAAATGTTTATAACTATTTTTATTAGTGTTATCGTTCCTATCGTTTTAGTATCACCGCATTCCCCGCGGTAACCCCTGACAGGAGTAAACAATGTCAAAGCAACAGATCGGCGTCGTCGGTATGGCAGTGATGGGGCGCAACCTTGCGCTCAACATCGAAAGCCGTGGTTATACCGTCTCTATTTTCAACCGTTCCCGTGAGAAAACGGAAGAAGTGATTGCCGAAAATCCAGGCAAAAAACTGGTTCCTTACTATACGGTGAAAGAGTTTGTTGAATCTCTGGAAACGCCACGTCGCATCCTGTTAATGGTGAAAGCAGGTGCAGGCACGGATGCTGCTATTGATTCCCTCAAACCATACCTCGATAAAGGCGACATCATCATTGATGGTGGTAATACCTTCTTCCAGGACACCATTCGTCGTAACCGTGAGCTTTCTGCCGAAGGCTTTAACTTCATTGGTACCGGTGTCTCCGGTGGTGAAGAAGGCGCGCTGAAAGGTCCTTCCATTATGCCTGGTGGGCAGAAAGAAGCCTATGAACTGGTTGCACCGATCCTGACCAAAATCGCCGCAGTAGCTGAAGACGGTGAGCCATGCGTTACCTATATTGGTGCCGATGGTGCAGGTCACTATGTGAAGATGGTTCACAACGGTATTGAATACGGCGATATGCAGCTGATTGCTGAAGCCTATTCTCTGCTTAAAGGTGGCCTGAATCTTTCCAACGAAGAACTGGCACAGACCTTTACCGAGTGGAATGACGGTGAACTGAGCAGCTACCTGATCGACATCACCAAAGATATCTTCACCAAAAAAGATGAAGACGGTAACTACCTGGTTGATGTGATTCTGGATGAAGCGGCTAACAAAGGTACGGGCAAATGGACCAGCCAGAGTGCGCTAGATCTCGGCGAACCGCTGTCGCTGATTACCGAGTCTGTGTTTGCACGTTATATCTCTTCTCTGAAAGATCAGCGTGTTGCCGCATCTAAAGTTCTCTCTGGCCCGCAAGCGCAGCCAGCAGGCGATAAGGCTGAGTTTATCGAAAAAGTTCGTCGTGCGCTGTATCTGGGCAAAATCGTTTCTTACGCTCAGGGCTTCTCTCAGCTGCGTGCGGCGTCTGAAGAGTACAACTGGGATCTGAACTACGGCGAAATCGCGAAGATTTTCCGTGCTGGCTGCATCATCCGTGCGCAGTTCCTGCAGAAAATCACCGATGCATATGCCGAAAATCCGCAGATCGCTAACCTGCTGCTGGCCCCGTACTTCAAGCAAATCGCCGATGACTACCAGCAGGCGCTGCGCGATGTCGTCGCTTATGCAGTACAGAACGGTATCCCGGTTCCGACCTTCGCCGCTGCGGTTGCCTATTATGACAGCTACCGTGCCGCTGTTCTGCCTGCGAACCTGATCCAGGCACAGCGTGACTATTTCGGTGCGCATACTTATAAGCGCATTGATAAAGAAGGTGTGTTCCATACTGAATGGCTGGATTAATCTGATTTAAATCAATTAACCAACACAAGGCCCGGAGAAACCCTCCGGGCTTTTTTATTATACAAAGCGGCAGGTTATGGCCTTTTTTTATAATTTATGGTTAAAAAAGCGATATAATACAGAGCCGCACAGCAGGATCGCTGCCTTGACAGTTCATCTACATCAGCGTTAAAAATCCCGCAGTAGATGAAGCTGTGGTGGTGGATTAATGACCACTCTAAATGTTTAACCGGAAGAAGTCAGAGCTAATGAAAATAACAATTTCAGGAACAGGTTATGTTGGTCTTTCAAATGGTATCCTGATTGCGCAAAACCACGAAGTGGTTGCACTGGATATCGTTCAGGCCAAAGTGGACATGCTTAACAAGAAGCAGTCACCGATTGTTGATAAGGAGATTGAAGAGTATCTGGCGACTAAAGATCTCAATTTCCGCGCTACGACAGATAAGTATGACGCGTATAAAAATGCCGATTACGTTATTATTGCCACACCTACCGATTATGATCCGAAAACAAATTATTTTAATACCTCAAGCGTGGAAGCGGTCATTCGCGATGTGACAGAAATTAATCCTAATGCTGTCATGGTGATTAAATCTACAATTCCGGTAGGTTTCACCAAATCAATTAAAGAACGTCTGGGTATCGATAACCTTATTTTCTCTCCGGAATTCCTCCGTGAAGGTAAAGCCCTTTACGATAATCTCCATCCTTCACGTATTGTCATCGGTGAGCGTTCAGAACGCGCAGAACGTTTTGCTGCGTTGTTACAGGAAGGAGCGATTAAGCAAAATATCCCGACCCTGTTTACCGACTCCACTGAAGCAGAAGCGATTAAACTTTTTGCAAACACCTACCTGGCGATGCGCGTGGCGTACTTTAATGAACTGGATAGCTACGCAGAAAGTTTAGGTCTGAATTCCCGTCAAATAATCGAAGGCGTTTGTCTCGATCCACGTATTGGCAACCATTACAACAATCCGTCGTTTGGTTATGGTGGTTATTGTCTGCCGAAAGATACCAAGCAGTTACTGGCGAACTACCAGTCTGTGCCGAATAACCTGATTTCGGCAATTGTCGATGCTAACCGCACGCGTAAAGACTTTATTGCCGATGCCATTTTGTCACGCAAACCGCAAGTGGTGGGTATTTATCGTCTGATTATGAAGAGCGGGTCAGATAACTTCCGTGCGTCTTCCATTCAGGGGATTATGAAACGTATCAAGGCGAAAGGCGTTGAAGTGATCATATACGAGCCAGTGATGAAAGAAGACTCATTCTTCAACTCTCGCCTGGAACGTGATCTCGCGACCTTCAAACAACAAGCCGACGTCATTATCTCTAACCGTATGGCAGAAGAGCTTAAGGATGTGGCAGATAAGGTATACACCCGCGATCTCTTTGGCAGCGACTAACATCCTGTTATCAGGGCGATTTTCGCCCTGATTCTCTTATGTTCCCTTTGTAATAATTCATTATTTTTATCATTTATCCTATAGCATTCATGGTGATTATCGCTAAACTATGGCGACTTAAAATTATTTCGTCCGTTAGGGTAATGATGAGAGTAGAAAATAATAATGTTTCTGGGCAAAACCATGACCCGGAACAGATTGATTTGATTGATTTACTGGTGCAGTTGTGGCGCGGCAAGATGACAATTATCATCTCTGTCATTGTGGCTATTGCCCTGGCTATAGGGTATCTGGCCGTTGCCAAAGAAAAGTGGACTTCCACAGCTATCGTTACTCAACCTGATGTGGGCCAAATCGCTGGTTATACCAACGCGATGAATGTGATTTACGGTCCGGCTGTACCGAAAGTCTCCGACATTCAGGCTTCGCTTATCGGACGTTACAGCACTGCATTCTCAGCATTAGCGGAAACGCTGGATAACCAGGAAGAAGCAGAAAAGCTGACCATTGAGCCTACCGTTAAAAATCAGTCATTACCTTTAGCGGTGTCTTATGTTGGTGAAACACCTGAAGGTGCTCAGAAGCAGCTGGCGAAGTATATCCAGCAAGTTGACGACCAGGTAAACGTAGAGCTGGAAAAAGACTTGAAAGACAACATCGCGCTGCGTATGAAAAACTTGCAGGACTCTTTAAGAACTCAGGAAGTAGTCGCGCAAGAGCAGAAAGATCTGCGTATCCGTCAGATTCAGGAAGCGTTGCAGTATGCGAATCAGGCGCAGGTGACAAAACCGCAAATTCAACAGACTGGCGAAGATATCACACAAGATACGTTGATCCTTTTGGGGAGCGAAGCGCTGGAGTCGATGATAAAGCACGAGGCGACCCGTCCGTTGGTGTTCTCACCAAACTACTATCAGACACGTCAAAACCTGCTGGATATCGAAAGCTTAAAAGTTGATGATCTTGATATTCATGCTTACCGTTATGTGATGAAACCGACGTTACCTATTCGTCGCGATAGCCCGAAAAAGGCAATTACCTTGATTCTGGCGGTGCTGCTGGGCGGCATGGTTGGCGCGGGGATTGTGCTGGGGCGTAATGCTCTACGCAATTACAACGCGAAGTAATCTTTTCGGTTTTAAAGAAAAAGGGCAGGGTGGTGACACCTTGCCCGTTTTTTTTGCCGGATGCGACAACAACATCGCATCCGCTTACCCCGCAACTCACTGATGCCGTTTACGCAGGTTCTCAATCACCGTCGTTAAATCCAGATCCTGATCCTGCAACAATACCAGCAGGTGATACATCAAATCAGACGCCTCGTTGGTTAGCTCAAAGCGGTCATGTACCGTTGCTGCCAGTGCGGTTTCCACCCCTTCTTCGCCCACTTTCTGCGCAATGCGTTTGGTGCCGCTGGCATACAGTTTGGCTGTGTAAGAGGTTTCCGGGTCGGCAGATTTGCGTTCGGCGAGCAGTTGTTCCAGTTGATACAGGAACAGCCATTGGTGAGCGGTGTCGCCGAAGCAGCTGCTGGTGCCTTTGTGGCAGGTTGGTCCGATAGGATTCGCCAGTACCAGTAGCGTGTCGTTGTCGCAGTCCGGCGCAATATTTACTACGTTGAGGAAATTGCCCGACGTTTCGCCTTTGGTCCACAGTCGCTGTTTAGTGCGCGAGAAGAAGGTGACTTTGCCGCTTTCGATGGTTTTATCTAAGGCTTCTGGGTTCATATAGCCCAGCATTAACACTTCACCGGATACCGCGTGTTGCACAATCACCGGCATCAGTCCGTCGGTTTTTTCCCAGTCCAGTTCTCGACGTTGTTGTTCTGTTAACATATCCTGATCTCCACGCCCTGTGTTGCCAGGTACGCTTTTAATTCACCAATATTGATTATTTGTTTGTGGAATACGGAAGCTGCCAGCGCGCCGTCAACGTCGGCATCGCGGAAGGCTTCGAGGAAGTGTTCCATGGTGCCCGCGCCACCGGAGGCAATCAGCGGGACGTGGCAAACTTCACGCACTTTTTTCAGCTGCTCGAGGTCGTAACCGTTACGCACACCGTCCTGATTCATCATGTTGAGGACGATTTCTCCGGCACCGCGTTTTTGCACTTCCTGTACCCAGTCGAGCGTTTCCCACTGAGTGACGCGGGTGCGGCTTTCATCGCCGGTATATTGATTCACATGATATTTACCGGTTTCAGCGTCGTACCAGGTATCAATGCCGACCACAATGCATTGCACGCCAAAGCGATCCGCCAGGCGAGTAATTAACGTCGGGTCCGCCAGCGCAGGAGAGTTGATGGAAATTTTATCCGCGCCAAAGGAAAGAATTTTCGCGGCATCTTCCAGAGACTTAATCCCACCCGCCACACAGAACGGAATGTCGATCACTTCCGCCACGCGAGATACCCAGCTTTTATCTACCACACGGCCATCGCTGGAAGCGGTGATATCGTAGAACACCAGTTCATCTGCACCTTCTTCGGCGTAGCGTTTTGCCAGCGGCACGATATCGCCAATGATTTCATGGTTGCGAAACTGTACGCCTTTCACCACCTGACCATCACGAACGTCGAGACACGGGATTATGCGTTTTGCCAGCATGCGATGGCCTCCTTCACGGTGAATTTACCTTCCAGTAATGCACGACCAACTATTACGCCGCGCACGCCAGTACCACGCAGGGCCGCGACATCATCAATGTCGCCAATGCCGCCGGATGACTGAAATGCCACCTGCGGATATCTGGCGCACACTTCTTCATATAAAGAGACGTTAGAACCTGCCAGCGTGCCGTCGCGCGAGATATCGGTACACAGCACATGTTTCAGGCCGACGGGCAGATAGGTTTCCACCAGTTGTTCCAGTGAAACGCCCGAGTTCTCTTGCCAGCCGCTGACTGCCACCTGCTTGTTGCCTTGCTCGTCAATACGGACATCCAGCGCCAGCACTAAGGCATCGGCACCGAAACGTTCAAACCAGCCTTTCGCCATTTCTGGTGATTTCACCGCGGTGGAGCCGACCACCACGCGCGCAACGCCCGCTTCCAGTAACGCCGCCACGTCTTCTTCGCTACGCACGCCGCCGCCAACCTGCACCGGAACGTTAACGCCCGCGACCAGGGTTTTAATCAGCGGGATTTGACGTTTAGCCGGATCTTTTGCCCCGGTCAGATCCACAAGGTGCAGCACTTCAGCACCTTGTGTGGCGTAATCCTGTAAGCGTGGCAGCGGGTCGTTACCGTAATCGCGTTGTTTGCCATAATCGCCCTGATGGAGACGCACCACGGTGCCGTCGATTAAATCTAATGCCGGAATAATCATCACATCTCCAGGAAATTTTTCAGCAACTTAGCGCCAGCGGCACCAGAACGCTCCGGGTGGAACTGCACGCCGTAGAAGTTATCTTTTTGTACCGCCGCGGTGAACGGTTCGCCGTAATTACACTGGGCGATGGTCCACGGATTGACCGGCATTGCGTAGCTGTGAACAAAGTAAAAGTACGCGCCGTCTTCAATCCCCTGAAACAGGCGGTTGCCTGCCTGCGGGTAAACGCGGTTCCAGCCCATATGCGGCAGGGGCAGGCCAAAGTCGGTCATTTTCGGCACGTCTTCGTCGATGATGCCCAGCAAGTCGACGCCGTTGCTCTCTTCGCTGCGCCGCCCCAGCAGTTGCATCCCTAAGCAGATGCCCAGCACCGGTTGGGTACAGGCTTTGATGAGATCAAACAGCTCGCGCTCACGCACCTGATCCATCGCTGCTTGTGCAGTGCCAACGCCGGGTAAAAATAGTTTATCGGCCAGTAACACGACGTCCGGGTCACGGCTGACTTTGGGTTCATAACCGTGACGCGCAATGGCTGACTTCACCGAGTTCAAATTGGCGCAGCCAGTATCAAGGATCACCACGTTCATTACAGCACTCCTTTCGACGAGGGCAGAGTATCGCCTTCCACGCGGATGGCCTGGCGCAGGGTGCGACCAAAGGCTTTAAAGAGACTCTCTACACGGTGATGATCGTTTTTACCTTTGGTTTTCAGGTGCAACGTCACGCCCATGGTGTAAGAGAGCGAACGGAAGAAGTGCTCGATCATTTCAGTGCTGAGATCGCCCACGCGCTGGTAGGTAAATTCAGCTTTATATTCCAGGTGCGGGCGACCAGAGATATCCAGCGCGCAGCGGGCAAGGCATTCGTCCATCGGCAGCACAAAACCAAAGCGGCAAATACCGCGTTTGTCGCCAAGAGCAATTTTTAACGCTTCGCCCAGCGCCAGGCCGGTATCTTCGACGGTGTGGTGATCGTCGATATAGAGGTCGCCTTTGACGTTGATTTCCATGCGGAAACCGCCGTGGGTAGCGATCTGATCCAGCATGTGATCAAAGAAGCCAACACCGGTGTTAATCTTGCTGCCACCTTCGCGATCCAGCCACACCTGGACGTCAATTTGCGTCTCTTTGGTGTTGCGCACTACATGGGCGTAACGGTCTCGTTTAGTGAGCTGCTCGCCAATCATTGGCCAGTTCAGGGTTTCGCGGTCATAGCGTAAACCATTAATGCCCATGTTTTCCGCCAGCTGAATATCGGTCGCGCGATCGCCAATCACATAACTATTGGCACGATCCATCGCTTGCTCAGCGAGATAACGCTCCACCAGTTTTACTTTCGGCTTACGGCAGTCGCACTCATCGGCGGGCAGGTGAGGACAAATCAGCACTTCATCAAACTGCACGCCTTGCGAGGTGAAGATCTGCATCATCAGGTTGTGCGGGCCATCAAAATCCTCCTGCGGGAAACTTTGTGTTCCAAGACCATCCTGATTAGTGATCATCACCAGCTTGTAGCCCGCTTTTTGCAGCTTCAGCAGCTCCGGGATCACGCCTGGTTCAAAGGCGAGTTTGTCAAAACGGTCCACCTGAAAATCACTCGGCGGTTCGCTAATCAGGGTTCCATCGCGATCGATAAAAAGATACTTCTGACTCATCAAACTTGCTCCGCACGTAAGGCGTCAATGACGCGCTGGCTTTCTTCACGGGTTCCGACGGTAATTCGCAGGCAGCCGCTTAAAGAGGGTTGTTTATTCTGATCACGTAAGATAATGCCCTGATCCCACAAAGATTTAAACACTGCGCTGGAGGCTTTAAAGCGCGCCAGAATGTAGTTGGTTTCAGAGTCAAAAACCTGCTCCACGCAGGAGATTTCTTTCAATGCGGCAATCAGGTATTCGCGTTCTGCAATAATTTGCGCCACCCGTTCGCGCATGGCGACGATCCCCTGCGGGCTTAACGCCTGGGCCGCAATGTCGGCAACCGGCGTCGAGAGCGGGTAGGGGGCGATCACTTTCATCAGCAGGTTGATGACTTCTTCGTTTGCCAGCGTAAATCCGCAACGAAGCCCCGCCAGAGCAAAAGCTTTCGACAGTGTGCGTAAAATAGCCAGGTGCGGATATTCCGCCAGCCAGCCAGCCAGCGATGCCTGCGGGCAAAACTCAATATAGGCTTCATCGGCAACCACAATCGCCTTACCGCGCGTTAACTCCAGCAGGGTGCGAAAATCCTGCGGATTGATCAGTTGCCCGGTTGGGTTGTTGGGGCTGCAAACATAGACCACTTTTACGCCGTCCAGCTTGTCGGAAATGCCCTGTAAGTCCAGTTGCCAGTTTTCCAGCGTCGGCACTGTGCGGCACTCGACGCCAATGGTTTCAGCGCTGACGCTGTACATGCCGTACGTTGGCGGGCAGTAGAGGATGGCGTCTTTACCTGGTTCGCAAAAAGCGCGGATCAGCAGTTCAATACCTTCGTCCGCGCCACGGCTGACCAGCACCTGCTCCGGTTTTACGCCTGCATACTGCGCGTAATTTTCTATCACCGCTTTCGGCTGACATTCCGGGTAGCGGTTGAGCGTTTGCTGAGTAAGCTGAAACTCCACGGCTGTGGGGTATTCGTTGGCGTTCAGCCAGACATCGCCGTTACCGCCCAGACGACGCGCCGACTGATACGGCGTCAGGTTGCGGACGTTTTCACGCGCTAAATCGGTAATAGTCACGGTGCTCATGCTTGCTCCTTAAGGGCGTTAACACGCAAAGTAACGGCATTTTTATGGGCGGTCAGGCGCTCGGCGGCGGCCAATGTTTCAATGGTCGAAGCCAGCGCGGAGAAACCTTCTTTCGACAGTTCCTGCACGGTCATGCGCTTCTGGAAATCTGCCAGCCCGAGGCTGGAACAGGTGGCGGTGTAACCGTAAGTCGGCAGAACGTGGTTGGTGCCGGAGGCGTAATCACCTGCCGATTCCGGTGACCAGTCACCCAGAAATACCGAACCGGCACTGGTGATGCCATCGACCAGATCGCGGGCGTTGCGGGTCTGGATGATCAGGTGCTCCGGGCCGTACTGGTTAGATATCTCCACGCACTGCGCTAAATCTTTAGTCACGATCAGACGGCTGGCGCTCAGTGCCTGACGGGCGGTTTCGGCACGCGGCAGCTCTGCCAACTGGCGTTCGACAGCTTCGGCTACGCGACGCGCCATCTCAGCATCGGGCGTCAGTAAAATCACCTGAGAGTCCGGGCCGTGTTCAGCCTGGGAAAGCAAATCAGAAGCCACGAAATCCGGCGTAGCGCCGCTGTCAGCAATCACCAGCACTTCCGACGGGCCTGCGGGCATATCGATCGCCGCACCGTCCAGACGCTGGCTCACCTGACGTTTTGCCTCGGTGACAAAGGCGTTTCCTGGCCCGAAGATTTTGTCCACTTTCGGCACAGATTCCGTACCAAACGCCAGCGCGGCAATGGCCTGTGCGCCGCCGACGTTAAACACGTCCTGCACGCCGCACAGCTGCGCCGCGTAAAGGATCTCATCGGCAATCGGCGGTGGTGAGCACAGCACCACTTTTTTACAGCCCGCAATACGCGCCGGAGTTGCCAGCATTAATACCGTTGAGAAGAGCGGGGCGGAGCCGCCAGGAATATACAAACCCACTGAAGCCACCGGGCGCGTGACTTGCTGGCAACGTACGCCTGGCTGCGTTTCTACATCTACCGGCGGCAGTTTTTGCGCAGTGTGGAAGGTTTCAATATTCTTTACTGCCACCGCCATCGCCTGTTTTAGCTCGTCGCTCAGGCGTTCGCTGGCGGCGGCGATCTCCTCAGCAGACACCTTCAGCGCGGTAACCGTGGTTTTATCAAACTTCGCGCTGTATTCCCGCAGGGCGTCATCACCGCGTGCTTTCACGTTATCGAGAATATCGTTAACAGTGCGGGTAATGCTTTCAGAAGCGGAGATCGCCGGGCGCATTAACAGCTGGCGTTGTTGCTCCGCAGTACAGCTATTCCAGTCAATGATTGTGTTAAAGCTCATGGCGATCACTCCATCATCTTCTCAATCGGCAGCACCAGGATTGAACTGGCACCCAGCGCTTTCAGTTTTTCCATCGTTTCCCAGAACAGGGTTTCGCTACTGACCATGTGCATCGCTACGCGCTGTTGATCACCTGCCAGCGGCAGAATAGTTGGGCGTTCGGCACCTGGCAGCAGGGCGATGACTTCATCCAGACGTTCAGTCGGTGCGTGCATCATGATGTATTTTGATTCGCGCGCCTGGATCACGCCCTGAATACGGGTCAGCAGCTTGTCGATCAGTTGCTGTTTAGATTCTTCCATTTCGCCATCGCGCTGGATCAGGCAGGCTTTCGAGCGGTAGATAACTTCGACTTCGCGCAGGCCGTTAGCTTCCAGCGTGGCACCGGTGGAAACCAGATCGCAAATCGCATCCGCCAGTCCGGCGCGCGGGGCGACTTCAACAGAACCGTTCAGTAAGCAGGATTTAAAAGAGATGCCTTTCTGGTCGAGATAACGCTTGAGCAGGTGAGGATAAGAGGTGGCGATACGTTTACCGTTTAAGGAGAGCGGACCGTCCCAGGCTTCATCAACCGGCGTTGCCAGCGAAAGGCGGCAGCCGCCGAAATCCAGTCGACGCAGGGTAAAGTAGCGCGGATCTTCACCCTGGGCTCGGCGGTTAAGCAGCTCTTCTTCCAGCACGTTTTCGCCGATAATCCCAAGGTCTACCACGCCGTCCATTACCAGACCGGGAATGTCGTCGTCACGCACGCGCAGAATATCAATCGGCATGTTTTCTGCCATCGCGATCAGGCGCTGGGTGTGAAGATTGATTTTAATGCCACAGCGCGCCAGCAATTCGCGTGAGTCATCACTTAAACGGCCGGATTTCTGCATAGCTATGCGTAAACGAGTGTTGTCTGTCATTTTCTTATTCCTCTTTAAACCTGTCTGAACCGTTATCAACAGCGCAATAAAAAAGCCCCCGGAAGGTGATCTTCCGGGGGCTTTCTCATGCGTTCATGCACCACTGGAAGATCTGAATGTCTTCCAGCACACATCGCCTGAAAGACTAGTCAGGATGATGGTGATGATGGTGGTGTTTAAATTGAACGCGTGTCATAAAAGTCTCTGTGAATGTTTATTCAACTGATGTCTTTTAACCTAAACCACTTTCACGTTAGAAAGCAAGGGCTTTTTTATATATTTTATGGCGATGGATTTGTTTAATGAATGAGCGGGGAAAGGAGGGGGCTAAGAGGACTGTCCTCTAACCTGACGGCACCAAAAATAGCGAAGCCTGGATTTTCGTCTCACTGACAATATCTTGATCTACAAACTAATTAATAAATAGTTAATTAACGCCCATCATTGTACAATGAGCTGTACATAAGAGGAGATTGATATGCGTACAATTAGCTACAGCGAAGCGCGTCAGAATTTGTCGGCAACAATGATGAAAGCCGTTGAAGATCATGCCCCGATCCTTATTACTCGTCAGAATGGAGAGGCTTGTGTTCTGATGTCACTCGAAGAATACAACTCGCTGGAAGAGACGGCTTATCTACTGCGCTCCCCCGCTAACGCCCGGAGATTGATGGACTCAATCGATAGCCTGAAATCAGGCAAAGGAACGGAAAAGGACATTATTGAGTGAAACTAATCTGGTCTGAGGAGTCATGGGATGATTATCTGTACTGGCAGGAAACAGATAAGCGAATTGTTAAAAAGATCATTGAACTTATCAAAGATACCCGCAGAACACCATTTGAAGGTAAGGGGAAGCCAGAACCCCTGAAGCATAATTTGTCAGGCTTCTGGTCCCGACGCATTACAGAGGAGCACCGTCTGGTATACGCGGTTACCGACGATTCACTGCTCATTGCAGCATGTCGTTATCATTATTGAACAGATTCATTCATAGAATGAATTGTCAGTTTTGATACGCTAGCGTAGCCTTATAGATCTAAGGTGTATCAGGAGATAACGGATGAAAAAGGTCGCAATTGTCGGGTTAGGGTGGTTAGGCATGCCGCTGGCGATGTCACTTTCAGCGCGAGGCTGGCAAGTCACCGGGAGTAAAACCACACAAGATGGTGTCGAAGCGGCCCGAATGAGTGGCATTGATAGCTATCTGCTTCGCATGGAGCCTGAGTTAGTTTGCGATTCTGACGATCTGGATGCCCTGATGGATGCCGATGCGCTGGTCATTACGCTTCCGGCACGTCGTAGCGGCCCCGGCGATGAGTTCTATTTACAAGCGGTACAAGAGTTAGTGGATAGCGCGCTGGCCCATCGTATTCCCCGCATTATTTTTACCAGCTCAACATCTGTCTATGGCGACGCGCAAGGCACGGTGAAAGAAACCACACCGCGTAATCCAGTAACCAACAGTGGACGAGTATTAGAAGAACTCGAAGACTGGCTGCACAATTTACCCGGTACTTCGGTCGATATTCTGCGTCTTGCGGGCCTGGTCGGACCGGGACGTCATCCCGGACGCTTCTTTGCCGGAAAAACCGCGCCTGATGGTGAACATGGTGTTAATTTAGTCCATTTAGAAGATGTTATTGGCGCTATCACTCTGTTGTTACAGGCACCTAAAGGCGGACACATCTATAATATATGTGCGCCAGCTCACCCTGCGCGTAATGTTTTCTATCCGCAGATGGCCCGTTTACTGGGGCTGGAGCCTCCGCAGTTCAGAAATAGTCTGGACAGCGGCAAAGGTAAGATTATTGATGGCAGTCGGATTTGTAATGAACTGGGATTTGAATACCAGTATCCCGATCCGCTGGTAATGCCGCTGGAGTAAACGATCACGCCAGCAGGACGCCGCATGCACTGCAAGGGGGCGTGTATGAAACCACTGCTGGATGTGTTGATGATCCTCGATGCCTTAGAAAAAGAGGGCAGTTTTGCGGCGGCGTCGGCCAAACTCTACAAGACGCCGTCCGCTCTGAGTTACACCGTTCACAAGCTGGAAAGCGACCTTAATATTCAATTGCTTGATCGTAGCGGTCACCGCGCTAAATTCACCCGCACCGGAAAAATGTTATTAGAGAAAGGGCGGGAAGTTCTGCATACCGTGCGAGAACTGGAAAAGCAGGCGATCAAACTGCACGAAGGCTGGGAAAACGAGCTGGTGATTGGCGTGGACGACACGTTTCCTTTTTCTCTGCTTGCGCCACTCATTGAAGCTTTTTATCAACATCATAGCGTGACGCGCCTGAAGTTTATCAATGGCGTACTCGGTGGTTCCTGGGATGCCCTGACTCAGGGGCGAGCGGATATTATTGTTGGCGCGATGCATGAGCCGCCTTCCTCCAGTGAATTTGGCTTCTCACGGCTGGGCGATCTGGAGCAGGTATTTGCCGTTGCGCCGCATCATCCCTTGGCGCAAGAGGAAGAGCCGCTCACCCGCCGCGTTATTAAGCGTTTTCGGGCGATTGTCGTGGGAGACACTGCGCAGGCTGGCGCTTCCACCGCCTCGCAACTGCTTGATGAACAGGAAGCCATTACCGTTTTCGATTTTAAAACCAAGCTGGAGCTGCAAATTAGCGGCCTTGGCTGCGGCTATTTACCCCGTTATCTGGCGCAACGTTTTCTCGATAGTGGCGCGTTAATCGAGAAGAAAGTGGTCGCCCAAACTCTCTTTGAACCCGTCTGGATTGGCTGGAACGAACAGACCGCAGGGCTTGCGAGCGGCTGGTGGCGAGATGAAATTTTAGCAAATAGTGCGATCGCCGGTGTTTATGCAAAATCTGATGACGGAAAATCAGCCATTTAAAGAAAAATTATTATGACAAGCCTCTCATTCTCTTGTCATTTCCCCCCCATTTAGGCACAATGCGCCGCTGTCAAAAAATGACTAAAAACCGACGTTTAATTAGCGTCGGTTATTTTTTGCTTCAAACCAATCATTCATACCAAGAGGCCGGGCTTCGTACCGGATAGATATTTACTAAAAATCGACAGTTGTTGTCGCTGAGGAATCCAAAAAAATGGGGCAATTTTTTGCTTACGCGACGGTTATCACCGTAAAGGAGAATGACCATGTCGCATAACGTTACTCCAAACACCTCTCGCGTGGAATTGCGTAAAACGCTTACGTTAGTTCCGGTTGTAATGATGGGTCTTGCCTATATGCAGCCGATGACGCTGTTTGATACATTTGGTATCGTTTCAGGCCTCACGGATGGTCATGTGCCGACAGCCTATGCGTTCGCATTGATTGCGATCCTGTTTACGGCTCTGAGCTACGGGAAGCTGGTTCGCCGCTATCCTTCTGCTGGCTCTGCATACACTTACGCCCAGAAATCCATTAGCCCGACTGTCGGCTTTATGGTGGGTTGGTCTTCTCTGCTCGACTATCTGTTCGCGCCGATGATCAACATTCTACTGGCGAAAATCTATTTTGAAGCTCTGGTGCCTTCCATTCCATCGTGGATGTTTGTGGTGGCGCTGGTGGCCTTTATGACCGCCTTTAACCTGCGTAGTCTGAAATCCGTAGCGAACTTCAACACTGTAATCGTCGTGTTGCAGGTAGTGCTGATCGCGGTGATTCTGGGCATGGTTGTTTATGGCGTATTTGAAGGTGAAGGCGCTGGTACGCTGGCGAGCACTCGTCCGTTCTGGTCTGGCGATGCGCATGTTATCCCGATGATTACCGGGGCGACAATCCTGTGCTTCTCCTTTACCGGCTTTGACGGCATCAGCAACCTGTCGGAAGAAACCAAAGATGCAGAGCGCGTGATCCCGCGTGCGATTTTCCTGACCGCGCTGATTGGCGGCATGATCTTCATCTTTGCAACTTACTTCCTGCAGCTGTACTTCCCGGATATCTCTCGCTTTAAAGATCCGGATGCGTCACAGCCTGAAATCATGCTGTACGTTGCGGGTAAAGCGTTCCAGGTTGGCGCGCTGATCTTCTCCACCATTACCGTACTGGCGTCCGGTATGGCGGCGCACGCAGGCGTAGCGCGTCTGATGTACGTAATGGGTCGTGACGGCGTGTTCCCGAAAAGCTTCTTCGGTTATGTACACCCGAAATGGCGTACTCCGGCAATGAACATCATCCTGGTTGGCGCGATTGCCTTGCTGGCAATCAACTTCGACCTGGTAATGGCTACGGCGCTGATTAACTTTGGTGCGTTGGTGGCGTTCACCTTCGTTAACCTGTCGGTCATCTCGCAGTTCTGGATCCGTGAGAAGCGTAACAAGACGCTGAAAGATCACTTCCAGTATCTGTTCCTGCCGATGTGTGGTGCGCTGACCGTTGGTGCGCTGTGGGTTAACCTGGAAGAAAGCTCAATGGTTCTGGGTCTGATCTGGGCGGCTATCGGCCTGATTTACCTGGCTTGCGTCACCAAGAGCTTCCGTAACCCGGTTCCGCAGTACGAAGACGTAGCATAATCATCTTTTCTAATAATAAACCGGAGTCGAATGAACATTTGGCTCCGGTTTTTTTATCGAAATCCTCATTAATAACCATTTGTTCTAATTTAGAGAATTTGGTTATTGGTCTGCATTCCACCAGTCATGAATAATTTCCCCATTAACATTCATCTGGTTAATTAATTTATGTTTTCAATGATATTAAGCGGGCTAATTTGTGGTGCTCTGCTGGGATTTGTCATGCAGCGTGGGCGTTTTTGCCTGACAGGTGGTTTTCGCGATATGTATATCGCGAAAAATAATCGCATGTTTTACGCCTTGCTGATTGCAATTTCGGTACAAAGCGTGGGGGTTTTTGCGTTAATTCAGGCGGGCCTACTGACTTACGAAGCCGGGGCGTTCCCGTGGCTTGGTACTGTTATAGGTGGGTATCTTTTCGGGCTGGGAATTGTTCTGGCGGGTGGATGTGCCACCGGGACCTGGTATCGCGCGGGTGAGGGATTGATCGGCAGTTGGATCGCGCTTTTCACTTATATGGTGATGAGTGCGGTGATGCGTTCTCCACACGCCAGTGGTTTAAATCAAACCTTGCAGCACTACAGTACTGAACATAACTCTATTGCTGAGACTTTTAATTTGTCTGTGTGGCCGTTGGTTACCGTTTTGCTGGTGATAACGCTCTGGGTGGTGATGAAAGAGTTGAAGAAGCCAAAACTCAAAGTCGCGACCTTACCGCCGCGCCGAACCGGGATCGCTCATATTCTGTTTGAAAAACGCTGGCATCCCTTTGTCACTGCTGTACTCATCGGTTTGATTGCGCTTTTAGCCTGGCCCCTGAGTGAAGCAACCGGACGCATGTTTGGGTTAGGAATCACTTCCCCAACGGCCAATATTCTGCAATTTCTGGTCGCGGGTGACGTGAAATACATTAACTGGGGCGTTTTCCTGGTGTTAGGGATCTTCGTGGGGTCATTTATTGCCGCCAAAGCGAGCCGTGAGTTCCGCGTTCGCGCTGCTGATGCACAAACAACATTACGTAGCGGGTTAGGTGGTGTACTGATGGGCTTCGGTGCCAGCATTGCAGGTGGTTGCTCTATCGGTAATGGACTGGTCATGACTGCAATGATGACCTGGCAGGGCTGGATTGGCCTTGTATTTATGATTCTCGGAGTCTGGACTGCGTCCTGGCTTGTGTATGTTCGACCGCAGCGTAAGGCGCGACTGGCAACTGCTGCGGCAAATTAAGTAAGGTGTAAAGATGGCGATTAAAAAGCTGGATGTGGTGACGCAGGTCTGTCCGTTTCCACTCATAGAAGCAAAAGCAGCACTGGCAGAAATGGCCAGCGGCGATGAGTTGGTAATTGAGTTTGATTGCACCCAGGCAACTGAAGCAATCCCACAGTGGGCGGCAGAAGAAGGGCATGCCATCACCGATTATCAGCAGATTGGCGATGCAGCGTGGAGCATCACCGTTCAAAAAGCCTGACTCAAAATTGTCCTCCGCCGTACTAGCGGCGGAGGCTTCACATTAGACAATCTCTTCCGCGTACTGCCAAAGTGCTTTTAACAGCGCCACTTTCTCTTTGTCATCGGCATATTGTTGTGCCAGCATCTGCAATTCATCAGCATAGCCCTGCAAAAACTCTGGCGTGAAGACCTGGCGGCGGTGCTCCAGCCAGCGTTGCTGCTCGGCATAATCCAGCGTCCCCGGGAAGTTGCGTGCCCGATAATTGAACAACAGCTTTTCAATCCGTTTATCAACAAAAGTGATATCCAGTGCCGGTAAATTACGCGGCTCGGTTTCCAGCACAATTTTCATTGCTGCACGATCGGCGTCACTGAAAAAGCCATTATAAAGCTGTGCATCCACATTATCTGAAGGTGTAAACGGTTCGGCTTCCGCGAATATCGCTACCACTTTTTCACGCACTTGCGGATTTTCACGCAGAATTTTTAGGTTATCGAGGCAATGCTGACGATTAATTCCCAGTCGGTCGGCATCTTCCGGGCGTAGCGTATTCGCCTGGGCCAGTACCGGACATTTATTGATATGCACCAGCTTAACCGGAACGGCGGCGTTATCGCCAAGATCGGCTTTTGCGGTATATAAACGCTCGCGCAATGTGTCGCTATCAAGCTCCAGTAATGGCGAAATGTCTCCTGCCAAATCCACCATAATTACGGCATTGCGATTTTCAGGATGCCACGCCAGCGGTGCCACCCAGCTGGTATTGCCGCGCCATGCCCCAAACATTCCGGAAACGTGCACCAGGGGTTTCATCTGCGGAACATCAATCAACGCCATCAGTTTGTGTTTATTGCGATGGGTAAAGAGATAATCAAACAGGCGTGGCTGACGCGTTTTTACCAGCTTTGCCATCGCAATAGTGGCGTACACATCAGCCATCGCATCGTGGGCGTTGCTATGTTCAATACCATTCGCTTTGGTTAAATGCTCAAGGCGAAAGCTCGGTAGACCGTCATCATTTTCAGGCCAGTTTATTCCTTCCGGGCGCAGGGCATAACAGGCACGCATAACATCCAGTAAATCCCAGCGCGAGTTATCATGCTGCCAGCTCCAGGCGTAAGGATCGTAGAAATTACGATAAAAAACGTTGCGTGTGACTTCGTCGTCGAAACGCACATTGTTGTAGCCCAGAATACAGGTCTTCGGTACGGTAAAAAGCGAGTGAATACGGGCGGCAAACGCGGCTTCGTTTTCTCCTTTCGCCCGTGCCTCCTGCGGAGTAATACCGGTAATTAATACTGCTCCAGGCTGGGGTAAATAGTCATCCGCGGGCTTGCAGTAAAAGACTTCGGGTTCGCCGATGACATTGAATTCGCTATCGGTGCGAATGGCTGCGAACTGTGCAGGGCGATCTAACGCGGGGTGCGTGCCAAAGGTTTCGTAATCGTGAAACAAAAAGGTAGATTGTTGCTTACCGTCATTCATCATTAGGTTAAATCCGTTATTTCTGCTGTCTGCCAGAGTATCAAATATCACCGTGCTAATCAGCTTTAGCGCAACAATTTGACAGCGAGTGGCAACAGATCATGTCAGATAAAAATGCGAGGGTAGTCACATTTTCTTGCACTTTATTCCAGCCAGTTCATAAGTATTTCCGTAAAAAGAACAGCTATTTGAAACTCCTGAGGGTTTGCTGTTGAAACGCCGTCTTATTATTGCTGCTTCTTTGTTCGTTTTTAACTTATCGTCTGGTTTTGCGGCGGAAAACATTCCTTTTTCACCTCAGCCTCCACAGATTCAAGCCGGGTCCTGGGTACTGATGGATTACACCACCGGACAGATCCTCACCGCGGGTAATGAGCATCAACAGCGCAATCCCGCCAGCCTGACAAAGCTGATGACGGGTTATGTCGTGGATCGCGCTATCGATAGTCATCGAATTACGCCAGACGATATTGTCACCGTAGGGCGCGATGCGTGGGCGAAAGATAATCCGGTGTTTGTCGGTTCTTCACTGATGTTTTTGAAAGAGGGCGATCGCGTATCGGTACGTGATTTAAGCCGTGGTTTAATTGTGGATTCCGGAAATGACGCTTGTGTTGCACTGGCTGACTATATTGCTGGTGGGCAACGGCAGTTTGTTGAAATGATGAACAACTATGCCGAGAAGCTGCATCTCAAGGATACGCATTTTGAAACAGTGCATGGTCTGGATGCACCTGGCCAGCATAGCTCGGCTTATGATTTAGCTGTGCTTTCTCGCGCTATCATCCACGGCGAGCCCGAGTTTTATCATATGTACAGTGAGAAAAGCCTCACCTGGAACGGTATCACTCAGCAAAACCGTAACGGGTTATTGTGGGATAAAACCATGAATGTTGACGGCCTGAAAACGGGTCATACTTCTGGTGCCGGTTTTAACCTCATTGCTTCGGCTGTGGATGGGCAGCGTCGTCTCATTGCAGTGGTAATGGGGGCTGACAGTGCAAAAGGTCGTGAGGAAGAGGCAAGAAAATTACTGCGTTGGGGGCAACAAAACTTTACTACGGTGCAAATTTTGCACCGTGGGAAAAAGGTCGGTACGGAACGCATCTGGTATGGCGATAAAGAAAATATCGCCCTGGGAACGG
Organism: Escherichia sp. WS3227_2; assembly: GCF_046486495.1. NCBI lineage: Bacteria > Pseudomonadati > Pseudomonadota > Gammaproteobacteria > Enterobacterales > Enterobacteriaceae > Escherichia > Escherichia sp. WS3227_2. Next base: position 39,944 of record NZ_JBJQLG010000006.1, on the reverse strand, counting down.
AACAAGAGTTCTGGATGGTGCTACCGAAAGCCGAAATTCCACATATCAAAGCCAAATATACCCTTGATGGTAAAGAGCTCACCGCGCCAATTAGCGCCCATCAGCGGGTAGGGGAAATTGAACTTTACGACCGTGATAAACAGGTGGCGCACTGGCCGCTGGTTACCCTGGAATCTGTCGGGGAAGGCAGCATGTTTTCTCGCCTGAGTGATTATTTCCACCATAAGGCCTGACCTTTCTTTTGCAGCAGACTGGCAGGAGTGCGAGTCTGCTCGCATAATCAACACTCATTCCTTGTGGTTTTAATATTGCAACTATACTGTATATAAAAACAGTAATAATGGAGGCGTCATGAACTACGAGATTAAGCAGGAAGATAAACGTACCGTTGCAGGTTTCCATCTCGTTGGCCCGTGGGAACAGACGGTAAAGAAAGGTTTTGAGCAGTTGATGATGTGGGTAGATAGCAAAAATATTGTGCCGAAGGAGTGGGTTGCTGTCTATTACGACAATCCGGATGAAACACCCGCCGAAAAATTACGCTGCGACACCGTCGTGACGGTACCGAATAACTTTACGCTCCCCGAAAACAGTGAGGGCGTCATTCTGACAGAAATTTCAGGTGGTCAATATGCGGTGGCGGTGGCTCGTGTAGTCGGTGATGATTTTGCTAAACCCTGGTATCAGTTCTTTAATAGCCTCTTGCAGGACAGTGCTTATGAAATGTTACCAAAGCCCTGCTTCGAGGTTTACTTGAACAATGGCGCGGAAGATGGGTACTGGGACATCGAAATGTATGTTGCGGTGCAGCCAAAACATCACTAATTCATCTCAGGGCGGTGTGTTGACGCGAAGACCACTCTTTTTTTGAAAGCGAAAAGAGTAAGATGCGCCTTTCAATTTTTTCGCTCCTGCCGGGAAATTACACTGTTCCCGGTTTGTCCGTCGGATAATTCAGAGGCGCGCCTTCTGGCCGACAGATGAGTTATGAGCGCTTTTAATCTTCATTACGGAGTTTCTGCGTGCGTGCCGATAAGTCATTAAGCCCGTTTGAAATCCGGGTATACCGCCATTACCGCATTGTGCATGGTACTCGGGTCGCGCTGGCATTCCTGCTCACTTTTCTCATTATCCGCCTGTTTACTATCCCGGAAAGCACCTGGCCGCTGGTCACCATGGTGGTGATTATGGGGCCAATCTCGTTCTGGGGGAACGTTGTCCCTCGTGCCTTCGAACGTATTGGCGGTACGGTGTTGGGGTCGATTTTAGGTCTTATCGCTCTGCAACTGGAGTTAATCTCGTTACCGCTGATGTTAGTCTGGTGCGCGGCGGCGATGTTCCTTTGCGGTTGGCTGGCGCTGGGCAAGAAACCGTATCAAGGTTTATTGATTGGGGTGACGCTGGCAATTGTTGTGGGTTCCCCGACAGGTGAAATTGATACGGCGTTATGGCGAAGCGGCGATGTGATCCTCGGCTCTTTACTGGCAATGTTGTTTACCGGTATCTGGCCACAACGGGCGTTCATCCACTGGCGCATTCAACTGGCAAAAAGTCTGACCGAGTATAATCGGGTCTATCAATCTGCATTCTCACCGAACTTACTCGAACGCCCGCGTCTGGAAAGCCATCTACAAAAACTCCTGACCGATGCCGTGAAAATGCGTGGGCTGATTGCGCCCGCCAGCAAAGAAACTCGTATTCCAAAATCGATATATGAAGGTATCCAGACCATTAACCGCAATCTGGTTTGTATGCTGGAGTTGCAAATCAATGCATACTGGGCCACGCGCCCCAGCCATTTCGTGTTATTGAACGCGCAAAAACTTCGTGATACCCAGCACATGATGCAGCAAATACTGCTGAGCCTTGTTCATGCGCTGTACGAAGGTAATCCGCAGCCGGTTTTTGCCAATACGGAAAAATTGAACGATGCTGTGGAAGAGCTGCGTCAGTTGCTGAATAACCACCATGACCTGAAGGTTGTGGAAACACCAATCTATGGTTATGTGTGGCTGAACATGGAAACGGCACATCAGCTTGAGTTGCTATCGAGTCTGATTTGCCGGGCCTTGCGCAAATAATTCCTGAACTTCAGAATCATCTTGCTGCTGCTTCGATTCAGCAAGGATAAAGGGTATGATAGTGATAAGGGATAAAAGCATTGTCATCTGCGGCAGCTATGAGTAATGTTGGCCCTAACGAATAGCGGTTGCTTAAACGAATCCGACTCTCACATTATCAGGGGTATAAAAATGGAAACTACCAAGCCTTCATTCCAGGACGTACTGGAATTTGTTCGTCTGTTCCGTCGTAAGAACAAACTGCAACGTGAAATTCAGGACGTTGAGAAAAAGATCCGTGACAACCAGAAGCGCGTCCTGCTGCTGGACAACCTGAGCGATTACATCAAGCCGGGGATGAGCGTTGAAGCAATCCAGGGCATCATCGCCAGCATGAAAGGTGACTATGAAGATCGCGTTGACGATTACATCATCAAAAATGCCGAGCTCTCCAAAGAACGCCGCGATATCTCCAAAAAGCTGAAAGCTATGGGCGAAATGAAAAACGGCGAAGCGAAGTAATTCCTGTTTTATTCAATGAGGGTTGCCCGGCAACCCTCATTGCTCATTGATTCTTTTCTGTGTATCACCGTCATCATTCCCATCTGAGAACCTGTCGAAATTAGCGACAGAATTCTTCTGTATGCAGCAAGGCAAAAAGTTCTGCAACTCCATTGTTATTAACCGCACTGGTTACTAACACATTGTGCGCTCCAGCTTCCCGTAACCAACATTTCACCAAAGATATTTGTTCCATGTTGGCTAAATCTGCTTTGGTTACTACTCCAATAACAGGGCGATTCATTGACGAGGTAAAGCCTGGCGAAAAAGGGGACCACGGTGCGTCCGCATTAAGCACCAGGGCGATAATGTCCGCTTCGCAGGCGCTGACCAACAGAGCACTGTAGAGGCTGCGGTTTTATCTGTGAGGACTGGCAGCAAGATTTCCAGCCTCTTGACGGTGGGCCTGTGCAATCGTTATCAGATGCGTATAGCGATTATTCAGTGCTGCTATTGATAGCAGCTGAAAGCGAGATATCCGTACCAGAATGGCTCCCTCATTCTGAGGGAACGACGGTAATTGTGATTGCAGAACACAATGCCCGTTTGCTGACTGGTCCGGCTGGTGGGGCTGTGGCATTGATCCATTATCTGAATGAAATCTGTCATTCTAGAGAAACCGCTGTCAATGACGCATTTTGTCGGACGTTAACACGAGGAAGTCTGGCTATTCCGCAATGCCATCTTCTTTCGTAATGGATTGAGAATGCTGGATTTTTAATTATATTACGCGCAGTATTAATCGCGTAAATGTTTTGCGGTCAGCAACGGTGGGGGATCCATTGTTCTGTTCAATGAATACCATCATACAATTGAATCAGGAGTCGGTATGATGATTTTGGTGACAGGTGGAGCACGGAGCGGGAAGAGTCGCCACGCAGAGGCGCTTATTGGGGACTCTTCACAGGTTCTGTATATCGCCACCTCGCAAATCCTTGATGATGAGATGGCTGCACGGATAGAACATCATCGGAAAGGCCGCCCGGCGCACTGGCGCACGGTGGAGCGTTGGCAACATCTTGATGAATTAATTCATGCAGACATTAACCCGCATGAAGCTGTGTTGCTGGAATGCGTTACCACAATGGTGACTAATCTGTTGTTTGATTATGGCGGAGATAAAGACCCTGATGAATGGGATTATCAGGCGATGGAACAGGCGATTAATGCTGAGATTCAGTCGTTGATTGCTGCCTGCCAACGTTGCCCCGCGAAGATTGTATTAGTGACTAACGAAGTGGGAATGGGGATTGTGCCGGAGAGTCGTCTGGCACGACATTTTCGTGATATAGCCGGGCGGGTAAATCAGCAACTGGCCGCTGCGGCAAATGAAGTGTGGCTGGTGGTTTCGGGTATTGGAGTAAAAATCAAATGAGTAAATTATTTTGGGCGATGCTCTCTTTTATTACGCGTCTGCCTGTGCCGCGTCGCTGGTCCCAGGGACTGGATTTCGAGCATTATTCTCGCGGTATTATTACTTTTCCTTTAATTGGATTATTGCTTGGCGCGATTAGCGGGCTGGTCTTCATGGTGCTGCAGGCATGGTGTGGCGTACCACTGGCGGCACTGTTTAGCGTACTTGTGCTGGCGCTGATGACCGGGGGATTCCACCTGGACGGCCTCGCCGATACCTGTGATGGCGTATTTTCTGCACGTAGCCGCGATCGCATGTTGGAAATCATGCGTGATAGTCGTTTAGGCACCCACGGCGGTCTGGCATTGATTTTTGTTGTACTGGCAAAGATTCTGGTGTTAAGCGAATTGGCTCTGCGTGGCGAACCGATCCTTGCATCGCTGGCGGCAGCATGCGCGGTTAGCCGCGGGACTGCCGCATTATTGATGTATCGTCATCGTTATGCCCGGGAAGAAGGGCTTGGCAATGTGTTCATTGGCAAAATTGATGGGCGACAAACCTGCGTCACACTCGGCTTAGCCGCTATTTTTGCTGCCGTATTATTGCCGGGTATGCATGGTGTGGCTGCTATGGTGGTGACGATGGTGGCGATTTTCATCCTCGGTCAGCTTCTCAAACGTACGCTGGGCGGGCAAACCGGCGATACGCTGGGAGCTGCTATAGAGCTTGGTGAACTGGTCTTCCTGCTGGCGCTGCTATAAAGAGACGTGACATGCAAACACTTGCCAATTTACTGAATACGATCCCTGCCATCGATCCTGCCGCTATGTCGCGTGCACAACGGCATATTGACGGGTTACTCAAACCTGTTGGTAGCCTGGGAAGGCTGGAGGCGCTTGGCGTACAACTGGCGGGAATGCCGGGGTTGAATGGCATACCGCATGTGGGCAAAAAAGCGGTACTGGTTATGTGTGCCGATCACGGCGTCTGGGAGGAAGGGGTCGCTATTTCCCCAAAAGAAGTGACAGCCATTCAGGCTGAAAATATGACCCGCGGAACAACCGGCGTGTGTGTGCTGGCAGCACAAGCGGGCGCTAACGTCCACGTAATTGATGTTGGTATTGATACTGCTGAGCCTATCCCCGGGCTTATCAACATGCGTGTCGCACGAGGTAGCGGCAATATTGCTTCAGCTCCGGCAATGAGTCGCCGTCAGGCTGAAAAGTTGCTTTTGGACGTCATATGTTATACGCGGGAGCTGGCAAAAAACGGTGTCACGCTGTTTGGTGTAGGTGAACTGGGGATGGCAAACACGACACCGGCAGCGGCAATAGTCAGCACAATCACTGGCCGGGATCCTGAAGAAGTGGTTGGGATTGGCGCAAACCTGCCGACAGATAAACTGGCTAATAAAATTGATGTTGTGCGCCGGGCGATTACGTTGAATCAACCAAATCCTCAGGATGGTGTTGATGTCCTGGCAAAAGTGGGTGGATTTGATTTGGTCGGAGTAGCTGGAGTGATGTTAGGTGCTGCTTCTTGCGGTTTACCCGTGTTGCTGGATGGATTTCTTTCTTATACTGCTGCGCTCGCAGCCTGCCAGATGTCTCCTGCAATCAAACCGTATCTCATTCCTTCTCACCTGTCGGCAGAAAAAGGGGCGCGTATAGCGCTGTCGCATTTGGGGCTGGAGCCTTATCTCAATTTGGATATGCGTTTAGGTGAGGGGAGTGGTGCGGCGCTGGCGATGCCCATCATCGAAGCTGCATGTGCGATATACAACAGCATGGGCGAACTTGCTGCCAGTAATATTGTTCTACCGGGGAATACGACTTCTGATTTGAACAGTTAAAAACGAAAAGTCTGATAAAAGCTATACTTAACCGATAGCTTTCGCGACTTAGGAAAGGGACATGATGCGTCGTGTAAATATTTTTTGCTCATTTGCTCTACTTTTTGCCAGCCATAATAGCCTGGCGGTAACTTATCCATTACCTCCAGAGGGTAGCCGTTTAGTGGGACAGTCGCTTACTGTAACTGTTCCTGATCACAATACCCAGCCGCTGGAGACTTTTGCCGCACAATACGGGCAAGGGTTAAGTAACATGCTGGAAGCGAATCCGGGCGCTGATGTCTTCTTACCGAAGTCAGGTTCGCAACTCACCATTCCGCAGCAACTGATTTTGCCCGCCACTGTTCGTAAAGGGATTGTGGTTAACGTCGCTGAGATGCGTCTTTATTACTACCCACCAGACAGTAATACTGTGGAAGTCTTTCCTATTGGTATCGGCCAGGCTGGGCGAGAAACCCCGCGTAACTGGGTGACTACCGTTGAACGTAAACAAGAAGCACCAACCTGGACGCCAACGCCGAACACCCGGCGCGAATATGCGAAACGAGGGGAGAGTTTGCCCGCATTTGTTCCTGCGGGGCCCGATAATCCCATGGGGCTGTACGCGATTTATATTGGCAGGCTATATGCCATCCACGGTACCAATGCCAATTTTGGTATTGGGCTCCGGGTAAGTCAGGGCTGTATTCGTCTGCGCAATGACGATATCAAATATCTGTTTGATAATGTTCCTGTAGGTACTCGTGTACAAATTATTGATCAGCCAGTGAAATACACAACGGAACCGGATGGATCAAAGTGGCTGGAAGTTCATGAGCCGCTGTCGCGCAATCGTGCAGAATATGAGTCTGACCGAAAAGTGCCATTGCCGGTAACCCCATCTTTGCGGGCGTTTATCAACGGGCAAGAAGTTGATGTGAATCGCGCAAATGCTGCGTTGCAACGTCGATCGGGAATGCCTGTGCAAATTAGTTCTGGTTCAAGACAGATGTTTTAAGAGCGTTGGTAATTAGAAAGCAAAAAGCCTGCTAGAAAGCAGGCTTTTTTGAATCTGGCTCCTCTGACTGGACTCGAACCAGTGACATACGGATTAACAGTCCGCCGTTCTACCGACTGAACTACAGAGGAATCGTGTGAACGGGGCGCATATTAATGGCAGTGCATGGTGATGTCAAAGGGTGAAATGCATTTTTTTGTTTGTTTGCTGTCTATTTCAACAAAGCGGTGAGATTTCAATCTTATAGGTAATGAACCATCGTGGTGCATACCCTCCTTTTATGGGGCAGGGGAACGCGACAGCTGATAAAAAGAGCCAATGACGAACCTATCATAATCTCTTATTTGACAGTTGGTTAGCTTGTACATCAACGCCAAAATAAAACTGGCAAGCATCTTGCAGTCTGGTTGTAAGTAATGGCGGCACTTGGGCCGATTCTTAAAAACCGGAGGCAACATGAACTTCAGACGCCTGAAATACTTCGTAAAAATTGTAGATATTGGTAGCCTGACCCAGGCTGCTGAAGTATTGCATATCGCACAACCAGCGCTCAGTCAGCAGGTTGCCACACTGGAAGGTGAGTTAAATCAACAACTTTTGATTCGCACAAAACGGGGCGTTACGCCAACTGACGCCGGAAAAATTCTCTATACCCATGCGCGGGCCATTTTACGTCAGTGTGAGCTGGCCCAACTGGCGGTGCATAACGTTGGTCAGGCATTATCGGGGCAAGTCTCGATTGGCTTTGCGCCAGGAACCGCTGCGTCATCCATCACCATGCCCTTATTACAGGCGGTTCGCGCTGAATTCCCGGAGGTCGTTATCTATCTTCATGAAAATAGCGGTGCAGTACTTAACGAAAAACTGATAAATCATCAACTCGATATGGCGGTGATTTATGAGCATTCCCCTGTGGCTGGTGTATCCAGCCAGGCTTTGCTGAAAGAAGATCTTTTCCTGGTAGGAACTCAAGATTGCCCGGGGCAAAGCGTTGATGTTAATGCTATTGCGCAAATGAACCTCTTTCTCCCCAGTGATTACAGTGCTATTAGACTTCGTGTTGATGAGGCTTTTTCCCTACGGCGACTCACGGCAAAAGTCATTGGTGAAATTGAGTCTATTGCCACGCTTACCGCAGCGATTGCTAGCGGCATGGGCGTTGCAGTATTACCCGAATCGGCCGCGCGTTCGTTATGTGGCGCAGTAAATGGTTGGATGTCACGCATTACCACTCCTTCCATGAGTCTCTCTTTGTCATTAAATTTACCCGCCAGAGCGAACTTATCGCCACAGGCACAGGCAGTGAAAGAGTTGTTAATGTCAGTGATGAGTTCTCCAGTGATGGAAAAAAGGCAGTGGCAATTGGTGAGCTAAGCGTTATATCGGGATGGAATAAGATGCGGGTTTTTATTATTTGTTATGCCGGGCATTAGACTTTAACAATAACGGGATATCTGAACTGCCCGGAGTTTACCGTGAATTTCCAACAACTAAAGATAATCCGCGAGGCTGCACGTCAGGATTACAACCTGACAGAGGTTGCGAATATGCTTTTTACCTCACAGTCAGGCGTCAGCCGTCACATTCGGGAACTGGAGGATGAACTTGGCATCGAAATATTTGTTCGACGAGGTAAGCGACTGCTGGGCATGACTGAACCGGGCAAAGCATTACTGGTCATTGCAGAACGCATTCTTAATGAAGCCAGTAATGTTCGTCGGCTTGCAGACCTGTTTACCAACGATACGTCTGGCGTTCTCACTATTGCAACGACGCATACTCAGGCACGTTATAGCTTGCCTGAGGTCATTAAAGCTTTTCGCGAACTTTTCCCGGAGGTTCGGCTGGAGCTAATCCAGGGTACACCACAGGAAATTGCGACGTTGTTGCAAAATGGCGAAGCTGATATTGGTATCGCCAGCGAGCGTTTGAGTAATGACCCGCAGCTCGTCGCCTTCCCGTGGTTTCGTTGGCACCATAGTTTGCTTGTTCCACTCGATCATCCCTTGACGCAAATTACACCGTTGACGCTGGAATCAATAGCGAAGTGGCCGTTAATTACTTACCGACAGGGGATTACGGGGCGCTCACGTATTGATGACGCATTTGTCCGCAAAGGTTTGCTGGCAGATATTGTATTAAGTGCGCAGGATTCTGATGTCATTAAAACCTATGTTGCTCTTGGGCTGGGGATCGGATTAGTTGCCGAACAATCCAGTGGTGAACAAGAGGAAAAGAATTTAATCCGTCTGGATACGAGGCATCTTTTCGATGCTAATACTGTCTGGTTGGGACTGAAGCGAGGGCAACTTCAACGTAACTATGTCTGGCGCTTTCTGGAACTTTGTAATGCAGGACTGTCAGTTGAGGATATCAAGCGCCAGGTGATGGAAAACAGTGAAGAGGAAATTGATTATCAGATATAGCAAAAAGCCCGCTATAAAAGCGGGCTTTTCAGAAATTTGGCTCCTCTGACTGGACTCGAACCAGTGACATACGGATTAACAGTCCGCCGTTCTACCGACTGAACTACAGAGGAATCGCTGTTGAGGCACATCTTAACGGCGAAAAATCTTTTGTCAAACCCGATTTTTAAATTTCCCAACTGTTTGCCGTTTCTATCAACAGTTTGTTGCATTTGCAGACAATTTGTTGGCGAAAATCTTTGCAGCTTTGCTGATTCTCCCTCATTATTTGAAATGTGGTTTCACTTTCTGCAATTAAGGTCGGCTTTGAATATCTCCTCTGCTTTACGCCAGGTTGTTCACGGCACTCGCTGGCACGCCAAACGCAAGAGTTACAAAGTGTTGTTCTGGCGCGAGATAACCCCGCTTGCTGTTCCTATCTTCATGGAGAACGCCTGTGTCCTGTTGATGGGTGTCCTGAGCACTTTTCTGGTCAGCTGGCTGGGAAAAGATGCGATGGCCGGCGTGGGATTGGCGGACAGCTTCAATATGGTCATTATGGCTTTTTTTGCAGCTATCGATCTTGGTACTACTGTCGTTGTGGCATTTAGTCTCGGTAAGCGGGATCGACGACGAGCGAGGGTGGCGACGCGGCAGTCATTGGTGATCATGACGTTGTTTGCCGTACTGTTGGCAACGCTTATTCATCATTTTGGCGAACAAATTATTGATTTCGTCGCGGGTGATGCCACGACAGAAGTTAAAGCACTGGCGTTGACTTATCTGGAGCTGACGGTACTCAGTTATCCAGCAGCTGCCATCACTTTGATTGGTAGCGGGGCACTTCGTGGTGCAGGGAATACGAAAATACCGCTACTGATTAACGGTAGCCTGAATATTCTTAATATTATTATTAGCGGCATATTGATTTACGGCCTTTTCTCCTGGCCGGGACTGGGATTTGTCGGGGCTGGGTTGGGGTTAACCATTTCTCGTTATATTGGCGCAGTGGCAATTTTGTGGGTGCTGGCGATTGGTTTTAATCCTGCGCTAAGGATTTCGTTAAAGAGCTATTTTAAACCGCTGAATTTTAGCATTATCTGGGAAGTCATGGGGATTGGTATTCCAGCGAGTGTCGAATCAGTATTATTTACCAGTGGTCGGTTATTAACCCAAATGTTCGTTGCCGGGATGGGGACCAGTGTTATTGCCGGGAATTTTATCGCGTTTTCAATTGCGGCTCTTATCAACTTACCCGGAAGTGCGCTCGGCTCTGCTTCTACGATCATTACAGGCCGAAGGTTGGGGGTAGGGCAGATAGCGCAAGCAGAGATTCAGTTGCGGCATGTGTTCTGGCTGTCCACTCTTGGATTAACGGCCATCGCCTGGCTAACGGCTCCCTTTGCCGGGGTTATGGCATCGTTTTACACCCAGGATCCACAGGTTAAACATGTCGTTGTAATTCTGATTTGGCTAAATGCTTTATTTATGCCTATTTGGTCTGCCTCATGGGTGCTACCCGCTGGATTTAAGGGTGCTCGCGATGCCCGTTACGCCATGTGGGTTTCTATGTTGAGCATGTGGGGTTGCCGGGTTGTAGTCGGTTATGTGCTGGGAATCATGCTTGGTTGGGGTGTGGTTGGTGTCTGGTTGGGAATGTTTGCCGACTGGGCTGTGCGGGCCGTGCTGTTTTACTGGCGAATGGTTACTGGACGTTGGCTATGGAAATACCCTCGACCCGAGCCGCAAAAGTGTGAAAAAAAGCCAGTTGTGTCGGAATAAACGACAAAATGCAGATTATTTCAGCAAACGATTTCAAATTTAAAAAACAGGCTTTGACATTGTGGATGGGCATCGCTAATATTCGCCTCGTTCTCACGATTCCTCTGTAGTTCAGTCGGTAGAACGGCGGACTGTTAATCCGTATGTCACTGGTTCGAGTCCAGTCAGAGGAGCCAAATTCAAGTTTTCATGCTTATCTGTACGTCTCTATTTGTTTACGATTCAGTAAGTTAGCGTGAAAATCCTTCCCAGTGCGTATCTGGTTTTCTCTCTGCATCGGGATAATTTGGTGGTCAGATCTGGGGTCAGTTTGGTTCGATTCTGGAGTGACCCCCAAATGTCTTTAAACGATTCTAAAATCCGCAAGTTAAAACCCTCTTCCCGTCCGGTAAAACTCTCCGACTCTCACGGTCTGTATCTGCTCGTCAATCCGGGCGGTTCACGCATCTGGTATCTCAAATATCGTTTCAACGGAAAAGAATCCAGAGTCAGTCTTGGCGCATACCCGCTTGTCTCACTGGCAGAAGCCAGGCAACAGCGCGACGGTATCCGTAAGTTACTGGCGCAGAATATCAACCCGGCGCAGCAGCGCATGGCGGAGGAAGCGGCCTGCTCCCCTGAAAAGTGCTTTAAGGCAGTGGCGCTGGCCTGGCACAAAACCAACAAAAAATGGTCGGCTGATTATGCCGCCCGTATTCTCGCCAGTATGGAAAACCATATCTTCCCGGCGATTGGTCATCTGCCCGTTGCCACTCTTAAAACGCAGGATTTCACTGCTTTGTTGCGGGTTATCGAGGATAAAGGCTTTCTGGAAGTCGCATCCCGAACCCGGCAGCAACTCAGCAACATCATGCGCTATGCCGTTCAGCAGGGGCTTACCGAAAGCAATCCGGCGCAGCATCTGGATGGCGTTGTCGCCTCACCCGTAAAGAACCACTACCCCGCGTTACTGCTGGAGCGGTTGCCCGAACTGCTTGGCCGCATCGGTGACTATCAGCAGGGCCGGGAGTTAACACGGCTGGCGGTGGTGCTGACGTTGCACCTGTTTATCCGTTCCAGCGAACTGCGTTTCGCCCGCTGGAGCGAGATCGATTTCAGGCACAAAATCTGGACCATCCCCGCCACCCGCGAGGCAATCGACAAAGTACGGTTTTCGGGGCGTGGCGCAAAAATACGTACCCCGCATATCGTGCCGCTCTCCCGCCAGGCGATTGCCATTCTGAAACAGATACAGGAGCTTTCCGGCCATCTGGATCTGGTGTTTCCCGGTGATCATAACCCGTACAAGCCAATGAGTGAAAACACCACCAACCGGGCGCTACGCCTGATGGGGTATGATACGAAAACTGAAATCTGCGGGCATGGACTCAGGGCGATGGCCTGTAGCGCCCTGGTGGAATCGGAGCTGTGGTCACGCGATACGGTGGAGCGGCAAATGAGCCACCAGGAGCGTAACAGCGTGCGGGCAGCCTATGTGCATAAAGCGGAGCATCTGGAGGCCAGAAAGGCCATGATGCAGTGGTGGTCGGATTATCTGGATGTGTGCCGCGAGGGGTATGTTGCGCCGTACATTTATGCCCGGCAGCATAAGGCAGCCTGAATCAGAAATAGCGGAAATCATTAAAAATGTAAAAGCAGATCCTGATTGACCGGGATCTGCTTATTGTATTGAGAAGTATTACCATTTTTCTGTTATTATCAATCGGAAAGTATCTAAAAATATTTGTCCCCAAATAATTTTGGTGAAAACCAATCAATAAACCATTTATCAATAGGTAAGTACCGGAAATTATTCCAGTAGAATATTTTCAGGCGATTGCCTATTAATAAATACATTATTGATAGATAAGTGCCTTCTGTGATTTGCCCGCAAATCACAGAAGATGAAAACCTATCAATACGGGATATTTTCACGGAAATACCAATTAATACTCCAGAATATCTCCTGACCATATACTCTGAAACCTGTAAGAACTGCATCAGATATTGAGAGACCATATAGATATAAGTGTGAAATTATTTTGTTTCCAATGATTTCAGGCGAAAACCTATCAATGCATCTGTTTTCAATAGGCAGCCACCTTCCGTGATTAACATGTTAATCACGGAAGGTGAAAAGCTATCAATAATCGATATTTTCACGGAATTACCACTTAATACATCCCAAAAAATGCGCCATAAAATACCGGGCAATCTTTCCTGATACACATTATCACTGCACCAGCTATACAGAGACAAAATAATCTGCACCAGCCCCTGTAAATCGGTTATCTGTGCCAGTGTCCCGCCGCTCTACCTGTTCAGGGTTGTGCCAGTTTCTGGCCCTTTGGTTTTCGGCCCTTTCCGGTCAGGCGCTGTTACCCTTATTGCCCCTTAACCTTTATGACCCTTTCCCTTTCTGACGCAACCAGTTTATTTTGAAATGCTCCATGACAGTCTGCACCAGACTGTATTTTCACCACAGGATAACGATCACAAAGTGCAAAAAAATAACATGAAGCACCGAAGATTGTTAATCTATATGTAGCAGGTAATGATGTCAAAAACTGTCGCAGCATTTTTTATAAAATTATGAGACATTCTGTGGGCATATAATATATGTCACAAGATGCAGGAAAACAAAGAGAGAGTTTTCAGATATAATCCTGCGTCAGAATTAATGTGATGCCCCGGTGAATTTACATTTTAAAATTTCCCTGTCCCGTAATATCGGTAAAAACGATTGAAACACCAGCTATTAATCGGGAACGTTTCGAGTGATTACAGGGTAATCACTATAATATCCCGGCAAACTATATTGGTTAAGCAGGAGAATCTGATCAGTTGATATTTATTCGTCATGCTGTAACGATATTTTCACAATATAAACCCGTTCGCCCCCTGCGCCAGATCCGGTACAGAGGGTACGATAAATCGCTGTCGTTACGCAGTAACGTACTATTTTGCGACATTCATGAATTCAGTCATTCCTCCCTCCAGCGGTAGCCGTACACCTGTTTCACCCAGCGACCGCGACCGTCGCCATGACCCAGATCCGTCGCCGTCAGCGCCAGTGACTCCTTTTCGCTGAATCCCTGCGCCAGTATCCAGGACTGTCGTATAACGGGGACGCCCGCCTTTGGTGCCAAATACCACTTTTAGCCGGGTTTCACCGCGGGAAATGGCTTTCAGCCACGTTTTCAGCGACTGTGAACTCTGTACCGCCTCCTGCGAACGCAGCCCCATCAGCCGCGCAATCTCCAGCGCTGCTGCCAGCCCTGCGTCCTGAGTACGGGCTTTCTCCATCACCTGCTGGTAATGTTCCGGCGTGATGGCGCGGCGCGTGCCGTTGCGCGAAGCGCCTGATACCCCTAATGCCTTATTGGTCAGACGCGGATGCTCCACCACCTGCCTGCGTCCAGCCTGTCTCAGCACGGCCCGCAACGCTGCCATTTCGTTTTGCAACGTTCGTAAACCAATATCCAGCTCCAGCCGTTCCTCAATGTAGCATTCGATATGGCGAACCTTGATCTGCTCCACCCGCTGGATCTGGATATTCAGCGCCCGTAAATGTTCACTGAACCGTTTTGTAATATGGATACGGTCATTCACCGTTTTGAAGCTGCCGCCCGCTTTCTTCGCCAGCGCCTTCATTTCACTGCTTAATTTACTCATGAATCCCCCTGCAACAAAAACAAACAGTCTCCGGCGTGTGCTTTTTGGCTGCGCCAGAACGATACCTTTACGCCGGAGTGGTAGTTTGTTGAGGTTTAGGGAGTTTCAGGCTGTACGCAGTACAGACTGCCTGCGAAGCAGGAGTGTCTCCGGGGCTTCTTGCCCCCCTCGGTATCGATCTTTTTCTCCTTTACTCTTAGCTGACAGCGGCCCCAAAGGGCATGTCAGACGGCGGAAATATGGCGCAGGCCAGAACTGGCGCGGCTTGTGGCGGTGAGTTGTGCGGCGTCACTTTGCTTTTTCGCTGGCGCGACCAAAGTGACGCCTCGTCTGGTGCAGGGGGTAAACGTTACGTTTCTGGTGCAGGGTGACGGTCACGCGGCAGCAAAGCCTGACGGCAATGCAGGCCGCAGCCCGTCAATGTAAGGCGCTGGTTGTCAGCAGAAGATAAAACCCGGCAAAGCCAGAGTGTCAGCCCGTAAAGCCGGGTATCTGGTGCAGTGATGGTGTATATGTACGTCAGTCTCAGATGCAGGTATTTTTGCATCCCCGGCGTTTTCAGAGATCAACGCCGGTAAAGGATGCCATGCTGGCGAAGCCAGGCGCTTCTTTCAGACGTGAAGCGACAAAGGGACTGCCCGGAGGCAGTTTGTTGCAGGCGGGAGACTGCGCCATTATTTCTGGTGCAGGAAGGAAAAACTGTTTCCGGGTTTAAAAGATTGTTTGCTTACCTGGTGACGGAAAAACTGCCGCGCTTCGCTTGTCTTCTCCCGGCGCGCTGCCAGCAAAAGCAGGCAGCGCGCCGGGAGAGTCTGGTTTTACTGTAACAATGCGCCTGACGGTTCAGCCATCAGGATCGGCGTTTTTGCATGAGTCTTCCGGTACGGTTGCCCCGATCATCGATGTATCTGGACGGCCAGATAATTTCCGGTGATGTTTCCAGCGCATCCGCAATCAGTTTTTCGCCGCGCGGCCTGGAGCGGGTCAGCGCATTTGCCAGCGTGGAAGACGCCAGCCCGGCCCTGCGGGAAACCTCAGCCAGCGATGTTCCCTTTTTTCTCAGGCCCGCGATAATATCGGCGGGGTGCCAGTCGGGTTGCATCATGCTGGCCTCCCGTCGATAACCTGTATGCCGTCAGCAGTACATATCCAGCGTGGGGCGTTCAGATTGGCGGCAAAATACCAGACCAGTTCGCACAGCAGCCCGGTCAGCGTGGTTTCGGTTTCCGGCAGCAGCACGTGGCCGTTCAGTATCTGCGTCAGCGCCAGGCAGTAATCGCAGAGTGATCCTGCATCAGGCTCAAACCGGGTGAAACATCGGGAAGATCATTCGTAATAAACCCGTCAATCAGATGTGGTGGGATCGGCTCGTTCAGCGTGGGCCGTAACAGTGCAAGACAGGTATTAAGCCTGCCACAGAGCGCCGTTTTCAGCGCCGGATCGCAGCACTCGATGAGCGTTGTGGCAACGCGATCGCAGTACTCCGCCAGATCGGTGAAATCGGTAGCGGCACTAAAGGGAACAGCAAGTAAATTGCATTCAGAGGTGAGAGTAGTCGCCATAAGGCCGTCTACAGTGAGTGATAAATATTCCAGCCACTGGAGAGGCTAATCTCACGGGTGGTGGAACCGGACGGGGTTAGCCTTACCAGCCTCACTGACACTGGCGCGTCTTTCGACGCCCCCGCCCGATCCCGCCATTGAGATGAGACCGTGCGCGACACACAAATATTGTATCGTCAGTGAGGATCTTCAGGAGGCTAATCCCGACGCCTGATTTTGCAGGCGCGGCGCAACAATACAATGTTCGGTAATTTGCAGCAAGAGGTTTAGCGGAAGCAGACGCACAGGAAAATACAATCACGCGATAAATATTAAATACAATTATATTTATATAAAATATATATTGAGCAATATGCAGACACTTTCCAGTAAATATCCTGTCAGTTATTTCGTCCCGTTGATATCAGTCAAAAAAATAAATGTAAAAAGAGCGTATTTCGTTTCATACAGTAACGTTATTTATCATTTTGTCCGGTGTCGCCAGCATCAGGCCAGATGAACCATAAAAAAGGATATCAGCGATGAGCGGAAAACCGGCAGCACGTCAGGGCGATGCCACAATGAAAGGTGGCCCGATAGTCCAGGGGTCGGCAGGCGTGAGGATTGGCGCGCCAACCGGCGTGGCCTGTTCAGTGTGCCCTGGCGGATTCACTTCCGGTAACCCGGTGAATCCGCTGCTCGGTGCAAAAGTACAGCCCGGCGAAACCGATTTCGCGCTGCCCGGCCCGTTACCGTTCGTGCTCTCCCGCACCTACAGCAGCTACCGGACGAAAACCCCTGCGCCCGTCGGTATCTTCGGTCCTGGCTGGAAAGCACCCTTTGATATCCGCTTACAGATACGCGATAACGAACTGATACTCAATGATAACGGTGGCAGAAGCATTCATTTTGAGCACCTGTTTCCCGGTGAGGATGGCTTCAGCCGCAGCGAATTATTCTGGCTGGTGCGCAGCGGCGTGGCGAAACTGAATGAAAGTCACCGTCTTGCCCCACTCTGGCAGGCTCTGCCGGAAGAACTCCGCATGAGTCCGCATATTTATCTGGCGACGAACAGTCCTCAGGGGCCGTGGTGGATACTCGGCTGGAGTGAGCGGGTACCGGGTGTGGATGAGGTGCTGCCTGCGCCATTGCCGCCGTACCGGGTGCTGACCGGCCTGGTGGACCGCTTCGGGCGTACCCTGACCTTCCGGCGTGAGGCAGTTGGCGAATTTACCGGGGAAATCACCGGCGTGACCGATGGCGCAGGCCGTCAGTTCCGCCTGGTGCTGACCACGCAGGCGCAGCGGGCGGAAGAGGCCCAGCAGCAGGCGGTTGCAGCCGGAGCAAAACGACCAGATATCCCGATTTCATTGCCGGACTATACAGAATATGGCCGGGATAACGGCATCCGCCTGTCAGCGGTGTGGCTGACGCATGACCCGGAATACCCGGAGAATTTACCTGCCGCGCCACTGGTGCGCTACGACTGGACGCCACGCGGTGAACTGGCGGCGGTGTATGACCGCAGCGGTACGCAGATGCGCCACTTTACTTACGATGATAAATACCGGGGCCGGATGGTGGCGCACCGTTACGCAGGCAGGCCGGAGATGCGTTACCGCTACGACGACATCGGGCGCGTGACGGAACAACGTAATCCGGCGGGTTTAAGCTACACCTATCAGTATGAGAAAAACCGCATCATCATCACCGACAGCCTGAACCGGTGCGAGGTGCTGCATACAGAAGGCGAAGCCGGGCTGAAACGGGTGGTGAAAAAAGAGCACGCTGACGACAGCGTCACACAGAGTCAGTTCGATTCCATTGGCCGCCTTCAGTCACAGACGGATGCGGCAGGCCGGACGACAGAATACAGTCCGAATGTGGTGACGGGTCTCGTCACACGCATCACCACGCCGGACGGCAGGAAATCGGAATTTTACTATAACAACCAGAACCAGTTAACCTCAGCATCCGGGCCTGACGGACTGGAAATGCGCTGGAAATATGATGAGTACGGGCGTCTGACGCAGGAAACCGCCCGCAACGGCGATATCACCCGCTACAGTTATGATAATCCGCACAGTGAATTACCCTCTGCAACTGAAGATGCGACGGGTAGCCGCAAGCAGATGACGTGGAGCCGTTACGGGCAGTTACTGACCTTCACCGACTGCTCAGGCTACCAGACCCGTTATGAATACGACCGCTTTGGTCAGATGACGGCGGTCCACCGCGAGGAAGGTATCAGCCGTTACCGCCGCTATGACAACCGTGGCCGGTTAACCTCGGTGAAAGACGCACAGGGCCATGAAACGCGGTATGAGTACAACGCCGCAGGCGACCTGACTGCCGTTATCACCCCGGACGGCAACCGGAGCGAGACACAGTACGATGCGTGGGGAAAGGCGGTCAGCACCACACAGGACGGGCTGACGCGCAGTATGGAGTATGACGCGGCAGGACGTGTCATCAGCCTGACCAACGAGAACGGCAGTCACAGCGACTTCAGCTACGATGCGCTGGACCGGCTGGTACAGCAGCGCGGCTTTGACGGGCGGACGCAACGTTACCGTTACGACCTGACCGGGAAACTCACGCAGAACGGGGATGAGGGGCTTGTCACCCTCTGGCACTACGACGAATCGGACCGTATCACACACCGCACGGTGAACGGCGAACCGGCAGAGCAGTGGCGGTATAACGACCACGGCTGGCTGAAAGAAATCAGCCACCTGAGCGAAGGTCACCGTGTGGCGGTCCACTACGGCTATGACGATAAAGGCCGTCTGACCAGTGAGCGCCAGACGGTGAAGAACCCGGAGACGGGGGAACTGCTGTGGCAGCATGAGACGAAACAGGCATACAACGAACAGGGGCTGGCAAACCGCGTCACGCCGGACAGCCTGCCGCCGGTGGAGTGGCTGACCTATGGCAGCGGTTACCTGGCGGGCATGAAGCTGGGCGGGACGCCGCGGGTCGAGTATACGCGGGACAGGCTGCACCGGGAGACGGTGCGCAGCTTCGGCAGCATGGCAGGCAGTAATGCCGCATACGAACTGACCAGCACATACACCCCCGCAGGTCAGTTACAGAGCCAGCACCTGAACAGCCTGGTGTATGACCGTGACTACGGGTGGAATGACAACGGCGACCTGGTGCGCATCAGCGGCCCGCGACAGACGCGGGAATACGGCTACAGCGCCACGGGCAGGCTGGCGAGTGTGCGCACCCTCGCACCGGACCTGGACATCCGCATCCCGTATGCCACGGACCCGGCGGGCAACCGGCTGCCGGACCCGGAGCTGCACCCGGACAGTACACTCACGGCGTGGCCGGATAACCGCATCGCCGAAGACGCGCATTACCTGTACCGTTACGATGAATACGGCAGGCTGACGGAGAAGACGGACCGCATCCCGGCGGGTGTGATACGGACGGACGACGAGCGGACCCACCACTACCACTACGACAGCCAGCACCGTCTGGTGTTCTACACGCGGATACAGCATGGCGAGCCACTGGTCGAGAGCCGCTACCTCTACGACCCGCTGGGACGGCGAATGGCGAAAAGGGTATGGCGGCGGGAGCGTGACCTGACGGGGTGGATGTCGCTGTCGCGTAAACCGGAGGAGACATGGTACGGGTGGGACGGCGACAGGCTGACGACGGTGCAGACTAACACCACGCGTATCCAGACGGTGTACCAGCCGGGAAGCTTCACACCGCTCATCCGCATCGAAACAGACGTGACCGAACTGGAGAAAGCGCAGCGGCGAAGCCTGGCGGAGAAGTTACAGCAGGAAGGGAGTAAAGATGGTCACGGCGTGGTGTTCCCGCCTGAACTGGTGCGGCTGCTGGACAGGCTGGAGGGGGAAATCCGGGCAGACCGTGTGAGTGACGAAAGCCGGGCGTGGCTTGCGCAGTGCGGGCTGACGGTGGAGCGGCTGGCGGCACAGATCGAGCCAGTTTATTTGCCTGAGCGAAAAATACATCTTTATCACTGCGACCACCGGGGACTGCCGCTGGCGCTTATCAGTACTGAAGGTGCAACGGAATGGCGTGGGGAGTATGACGAGTGGGGGAATCAGCTTAATGAGGAGAACCCGCATCATCTGTTCCAGCCATACCGCCTGCCGGGGCAGCAGTACGATGATGAATCGGGGCTGTGCTATAATCGTTATCGTTACTACGAGCCGTTACAAGGGAGGTATATTACACAGGACCCGATTGGGTTAAATGGGGGGTGGAATTTATATAAATATCCGCTGAATCCAATAAATTATGCAGATCCTCTTGGCTTAGCCGTAGATATAAACCACTTCCCAGTCAACGAAGACATACGAAATTATGCAGAGAAAGTTTGGAATAATCCTAATATCATTACAATTGGAACACATGGTGATCCTCAATCAGTATATGATGAAAATTATAATAAGATAGATGTCAAGACATTAGCTAATGAGGTTCGAAATCATCCTAAATTTAAACCTGGAATGTCAGTAAGACTGTTATCCTGTAATACAGGAAAAGGAAATAACTCTTATGCACAGCAATTGGCAGATGAACTAGGTGTGAGAGTCTATGCTCCTGACCAATATGACTGGTACTATTCAAATGGTAAGGTAGAGCCTTGGGGAGGATTTTATGATGCAAACAATCAATTGCAAATGGACACGAATCAGCCTGGACATGAGTTTACATTCAAGCGAAGGAGACCATAGGTATGAGGTATTTTCTCTTTATATTTATAACAATTCCCCTTATCTCTGGAGGTCATATGAGTAATGATAGCGAAAAGATAATATCAACATATTCGCTCAATTTTTTATCACCAGATGATGTGAGGAAGGAAGAACTTAAGGCATCACAAGGTGATAGTGATGCTGCATTTAAATTGTACAAATATTACCTTTTTTGCGAGCCAAAATCATACAGAAAACAGCACGAATGGTTAATAATATCGGCAAATAATGGAAATGCTATAGCTCAATATAACTTATCAAGAGAACTTGAGTCAGAAGGAAAAGTAGATGAATCAATACAATGGCTGAAAAAATCAGCGGAACATGGTAATAATTACGCACAATATCAGATGTCAAAATATTTATTAAAAATAGGTGATATTAGAGGATCGGAATATTATCTAAACTTATCTGCGGATAACGGATGTGTATTTGCAATAAAAGATATTATCAAAAATATGATGGGTAGTGGAAGGTACGATGACGCCCTCATTTGGGTTGAAAAATTGAAAAAATTGTATCCTGACACAAATACCGAACTTTACATACAAAAAATAACGCAGAAAAAAAAGCAATCCAAATAATAATTATATATAATTACTCGCACAGAGTTACAGTATTGCAAGAAATATATCTAGCATATAAAGTCGCCGCCAGTAAAGATAAAGTACTGTGTAATCCTTCCTCCCATATAGGGGTAAAAACTTAGCATCTAGTGCTCTCGACTTAATTTTTAGTATTTTCTCTGTGAAGTGACACTTCGTAGGATTCAGTTCATGTTTACCAGAAAAAAGGTGGTCAATCTGGTGGTCTTGACAATCTCGATTTTTTTTAGCTTTCCAATCAGCCAGTTAATGGCTACGACGATCCCAGTCAGAGGAGCCAAATTTTAGTTTTGAGACATTTCTATGAGTCTCAAGACAGTTAAAAAATAAAAATTATTTTTACCCGGTTACCTTGTAAAAAAGTGACCGGGTTTTTTGATTTCTGTGTTTCGTGCGCTTAATCGAGTCTCACGCTTCTGTGAGCAAATTGCCCCCCAACAGACATCACGATTCGCAAGGTCAAAAAATTCGTTCCGTGAAGTACCATACAAAGGTATAGAGAAAAATGCCTTATGCGGGATGTTGCTGTCGCGTTTTTATCAGGAAACTAAACGTAATTGCCACTTTGTCTTCTGTAATCAGAAAAAGAAAACCTGGAATTTTAATAAATATTATTTCTCTGGGGTCGGTATTTTTATAATCAATATGACGAGTTGAATATTATATTTTTTATAAGAATATATGAGATTAAAGAAATCTGCCATAAAGACAGATTCCTTTAAAATATAATTAGAGATTTGCGACGTTATGATAAACTTTTTGAACATCGTCGTCATCTTCAAGGGCATCAACAAGCCCTTCAAAGATTTCTAAATCTTCTGGGGAAAGCTCAACTTCAGATTGAGCAATCATTTCTAATTCTGTTGTTGAGAACTCAGTGATTCCAGCTGCTTTTAGAGCCGCGATTCCTTTATGAAGGTCAGTAGGTTCAGTATAAATAACAATATTACCTTCTTCTTCAGTTACATCACGAACATCAACTTCAGCTTCAAGTAAAATTTCAAAAATATGGTCAGGGTCTGTTCCTTTAAATACAATCACACCCGTATTGTCAAACATATAGCTGACAGAACCTGCCGCTCCGATATTGCCGCCTTTTTTATTGAAAATTGTGCGAACGTTAGCAATCGTACGGTTAACATTTGAAGTTAATGTCTCAGCGATAATCATTGAGCCATTAGGACCAAAGCCTTCATAACGTCCCTGCACGAACGTTTCATCTCCGCCGCCTTTGGCTTTATCAATTGCTTTATCAATAACGTGCTTTGGAACTTGTGCTTGTTTTGCACGTTCAATAACGAATTTTAAAGATGTGTTTAATTCTGGATCGGGTTCACCTTGTTTGGCAGCAGCATAGATTTCTACACCGAATTTTGCATAAATTTTAGACGTTGCACCGTCTTTAGCCGTTTTTTTAGCAACAATATTGGCCCATTTACGTCCCACTGGAATGATCTCCTCGAAAATTTATTTACATTACTGGTAAATCGTTAACATGTGTTAATTCGGCATATTATATCATAACAGGAAAAATCTCGTCTATTAGAAATAAAAATATTCTAAAGCCATAATATTATATTTAATCTCATAAAAACTAATGTTGTTGGCGGGATTTTTTATAATTGTGTTTTGAAAGCATACTTGCTTTTAATATGTGGAAATCATTAAGGCTATAATAAAACTCGTATCCGCCCCAGGAAGCAAACAGCCTGCTTTATTGCAGGCTATTTGCTGGATGACTTACTAAATCCTTCACATCTATTCCTGATAAAAAGGAACAGAACTTATTATCGGAACGGCGGCTCATTAAAGGTTCGTAATTTACGCGAATGCAGTCGGTCGCCTTCTGCGCGCAGCAAATCGATCGCCCGAATGCCAATTTGCAGGTGTTCGGAAATAGCGCCTTCATAAAAACGGTTAGCCTGACCGGGAAGTTTAATCTCACCATGCAACGGTTTATCTGAAACACACAGTAGTGTCCCGTATGGCACGCGGAAACGATATCCTTGCGCGGCAATGGTTGCACTTTCCATATCAATTGCTACGGCCCGGCTTAAGTTAAAACGAAGTGCAGAAGCTGAGTAACGTAATTCCCAGTTCCTGTCATCTGTGGTTACCACAGTGCCAGTACGTAGCCGCTGTTTAACTTCCTCACCGGGCCTGCCGCTGACTAACTTGGTAGCGTCATAAAGCGCACGTTGCACTTCAGCAATGCTCGGAATAGGAATATCGGGCGGCAGTACCGCATCAAGAACGTGGTCATCGCGTAAATAAGCGTGTGCAAGTACATAATCTCCAATGGCCTGGCTTTCACGTAAGCCACCACAGTGACCAATCATCAACCAGACATCCGGGCGTAGCACCGCCAGATGATCGCAGATGGTTTTTGCATTTGACGGTCCCACGCCAATATTCACCAGAGTAATACCCTGACCATCGGCGGTAATTAAATGCCATGCTGGCATCTGGTGTTTTTTCCATGCAAGGTCGGAAATGGCTTCTTCTGGCGCTTCGGTTTCGGCGGTGATCCAGTTCCCGCCAGCACAAGAAAGGGCAATGTAGGGACTATCAGGGTCGAGGATCTGGCTGCATCCCCAACGAACGAATTCATCCACATAACGTGTGTAGTTGGTAAACAAGACGAACGGCTGAAAATGTTCAACTGGCGTACCGGTATAATGGCGCAACCGCGCGAGGGAAAAATCGACGCGGCGCGCATCAAAATGCGATAGCGGGGAGAATTCCGTTGGATGATAAATGCCGTCTGCAGTTTCATCGCCAATTTGCGCCAGTTCTGTTGTCGGGAAATAGCGAGTTAACCCAGCGCTCATTGAGCGATCAAGGGTCAATTCTGAGCCATCGATGACATAAGGATAAGGGATTTCATGCTGCGAGGGTTGCACAGAGATATGCGCACCATAATCCTGATACAGCAACGTAAGTTGTTCATTGAGATACGAACGAAAGAGAGTAGGGCGAGTAATCGTGGTGGTGTAGCTGCCTGCGTGGGTAAAGCGACCAAATGCGCGCGTTTTGGGGGGATTGGTTGTGCTACCGTCCCAGGTTACGGTCAGTGATGGATAGACAAAAAGACCTTGTTTGCGGGCGTTTTCATCAGGTAATTCGCCACTTGTAATATATTTGCCAATGGCGTTGCGTAATGCGACTACAGATTGCTCATACAGCGCATCGAGTTTATCCAGTGCCTGAGCTGGGGTCAGACCGGAGCCCTTATTATTCATGTGTGTCTCCTGTTCCATACAATTACCGCACATCCGATAGTATGTCACAGAAATGTGAAACAAAAGTGTAAGGCGAAGATCGGATGATCTTCGCCAGACTATCAAGCGCGTTGATTATCTTTCATCAACAAAGCGGTCATTGCGGAAATCAGGCATCCAGCCAGCAAATAAATGGCGACGCTATGCCAGTTCCCGGCAAAGTAAGTGATGAGTGCAGCGGCAATAAAAGGTGTAAATCCACCGCCAACCACACTGGCAACCTGATAACCGACTCCAGCGCCACTATAGCGATAACTGGCACCAAACATTTCGGTAAACATCGGTTGTTGCACACACACCACCATGTCATGCGCAATGTTTGCCAGCATTATGGAGAAGAAAACTATCCAGAAAATAGATTGTGCTTCAAGCGCCATAAAGAAAGGAAATGCGCTCAACGTTCCGATTAACGCACCTGTGATATAAACCCTGCGGCGACCAAAACGATCGGCAAGCCAGGCAAAACAGGGAATTGTCAGGCAGCTTAATCCACCTACCAGCAAACCAATATTGAGGAAAAGTTCGCGCGGTAACCCCATATTCTGGGTTGAATAATTAAGTGCGAAGGCGGTAACGATGTACATCGTCAGCAACTCGCACAGTCGTAGCGCAATAATCTTCAGGAAAGCACCAGGATGCCGTAATAGTGCTTCGATAACCGGAATGCGTTTTTTCGCGGCCGCTTGATTATGTTGCTGTTGTTCGAATTCCGCGGACTCCTCCATGCCATTGCGCACCCACAATGCTCCCAGTACCAGTACGATGCTAAACAGGAAAGGAATGCGCCAGCCCCAGCTTAAAAACTGTTCGTCAGTCGTCATCATACTGATCAATGAAACCAGTCCGGTTGAAAGCAGTAAACCTACACCGTAGCCAACTTGTACACCGCTACTGTAAAAGGCTTTTTTATTTTTCGGAGCACTTTCAACGGAAAGTAACGCCGCGCCTCCCCATTCGCCGCCGACGGCAAATCCCTGTATGGCACGCAGCGTCACCAGTAAAATGGGGGCCCACCACCCAATGGTCGAGAAGGAAGGAAGAATACCAATCAAGGCTGTCGCGATGCCCATCATCCAGACGGTCAGCATTAACATGCGTTTACGTCCCAGTCGGTCGCCAAAGTGACCGAAAATGACACCGCCGAGCGGACGGAACAGGAATCCGACACCAAAGGTGGCAAATGCGGCGAGCGTTCCCATAGCCGGGCTTACTTGCGGGAAAAACTCGCGATTAAACACCAGTGCGGCGGTAATGCCATAGAGTAAAAAATCATACCAGTCGACGACGGCACCGGCAAAACTGCCTAACGCAGCTCGTCGGGCGCGACTTAACGAAAGCGTCCCTTCATCGGGACGAGTGGAGATGAGCGTGGAGTCCATAATGATCCTGTTTGTACTGTCTTTTTATAATTAGTATGGAAAAGGTAACTCACATTGCCGTCGATCTATAAACGAACCTTATGAGACTACCTCGACAGAGCGCATCTGCAAATGATTTTATGGCTGATGAGCAACAACACGAAAAATTCGCTGGAAGATGAAAGCGCAGGAGTTGCTGGTGTTGTTTAAGGATTAAGCAGAGGCCCCACAGGTTTGAGATATGAAACATAAAAGTCCGCATATGTACAAAATAGCACCCTGATGAGTCTGATAGACTGCATTGCATTATAACCAGTAGGGAGGCGAGGTTAGGTATGTTTTTAGCATCATTGTTGAGACGTATTGCATTTAGTTACTACGATTATAAAGCTAATAATTTCAATATTGGAAAAACAGACTTTGTTGTCATCCATATTCCCGATCAAATTGGCGATGCTATGGCCATCTTTCCAGTTATTCGGGCGATTGAAATGCATAAAACAAAGCATCTTTTAATTGTTACTTCGACTATTAATTTAGAAGTCTTTAATGCGCTCAAACTTGAACAGACTAAATTAACATTAGTCACAATGACTATGCAGGATCACGCAACATTAAAAGAAATAAAAGATTTAGCGAAGAACATAACACAGCAATACGGTACGCCGGATCTTTGTATAGAGGCGATGCGTAAAAAGAACCTGAAAACGATGTTATTTATCAGTCAGTTGAAAGCAAAAACGAATTTTCAGGTTGTCGGTTTAACCATGAAGTGCTATTCCCCTTTGTGTAAGAACGCGTCCCGGATGGATCAGAATCTCAGGGCTCCCGTACCCATGACATGGGCGTTTATGATGCGTGAAGCGGGTTTTCCTGCAGTCAGGCCAATATATGAATTGCCATTAAGCGAGGATGTACTCGATGAGGTGCGCGAGGAAATGCGATCGTTAGGATCTTACATTGCGCTTAATTTAGAAGGTAGCTCGCAGGAGCGTACATTTTCATTATCGATTGCAGAAAATCTAATAGCAAAAATTCAAAGTGAAACAGATATACCAATAGTGATCGTTCATGGACCCAAAGGGGAAGATAAAGCCAGGGAACTAGTGAATAGTTATAATAATGTCTACCGTTTATCCTTGTCACCCTCGATTAAACGTTCAGCAGCAATCATAAAAGATGCTTATATCGCAATAACACCTGACACCTCAATATTACATATGGCAAGTGCCTATAATACCCCCGTTGTTGCAATTTATGCTGATTACAAAACGCGATGGCCCGCAATGGCCGATGTCTCGGAGTCAGTCGTCGTTGGGCAAAAAATTGACAATATAAGTCTGGATGAATTCGCAAAGGCATTAAAAAGTGTTTTGGCGAGAATTTGAGGCAGTACTTATGCATAGTAATGCCGATCTGTTATGAACGGTAGTGTCATCAATGCTCTGAGGCTGGTCAATCATCACAGAAAACCAGCCTTTGGATCAAAGCAGTACTCACCGAAAATGCTCATAGTCACACCGAACGCAATTCAGGTGGAACTAAAACATTCACCATCATAAATAAGACAGCCTGAACTTAAATCCCCGTTAACAGGCATACATTATAATGAGTGGTACTGATGTAATTTGTAATATTGAAATATGAACTGATATTGTTTGTTCGTCCTGACATATCTTCCTCCTTGATGTAATTAGCTAAACATTAACGTAATTTGACTGCATAGCAACAATGATAGCTATCAATAATAGCTCATGTACTTCGTTTCCCGCTGGCGTGGAACAGGTGGTTATACCATGTGTGAAAGCGTTTATTAAAAAAGAAAGGAGGCTCGACTATCTTCAGACTAACAGGGATGTATGGGAAAATGCAGGTATATTAATGGAGCGTTTGACAGCAAACGAATGTAAAAGTAGAGCGCCCCGAATGGAGCACTCTGTAAGAAAATATAGCGAAAAATTAGATGTTTTTATAGCATGCTACATGAAAATATTCAGATGTTTGAACAGAACCATGCGCCCCGTTTTCCAGGGAAACAATGTATTGTCGGCCTCCACCTGCGGTATTAGAAGACCAATATATTTCTGAATAAAAATCAGCGTCCATATAATGTCCCATATCTCCCCACTCACCGAACAGTGACCCTATTTCGCGTCGGTTTTCTCCACTGCTTAAAAGATTCACGCCAGGAATAGCGTAACCGTTGCCGATCTCGTTATTACAATAATTTTCAGCACGACTTAATGGTAAGATAATATTATTGTTATCTTTCCACCAGCCTTTCACCCGTACTTGCGTTTGGTAAATAGCGCCACCGGATCTTGGGGTCGCTGTAATTATTACAGTATTGCTATCACCGTCATTTTTGAATGTCACTTTACCAGTAGCATCAACGCCTACCCAGGAGGCAGAGCTTGAAAACGCATAATCAGCCGCCGTTTTTCCTGGTGCAAAGTTGTCATTATTCAACTGATAATACGCCCCGGTAAATCCCTGCGAAGGGAATGAAGCTGCAGGTAGGTTTGCACCATTCACTGATACTGTACCGGTCATTGGTCTGGTTCCCGCGCTAATGAATTCTATCGTGGTACTCAGACCCGCCTGGTGAACACCATTCAACACGGGGATCAGCGTTGCGATACCCTCTCCGCCGCCTGTAACAGTGGCTTTATACTCACCGTATAAATTTTGAGTGTAATCAATTGTGCTGATTTGCACATAGGGCACATTGGTACCTGATTGCACAAATTCCAGCCCTTCAGAAACATTGATCGGATGACCTGATAGATCGTGTAAAACAAGATATAGTTCAGCACTTTCGGTAAAGTCCCCTTTCAGTGATGACCGGTTGTTTTTAAGGACGGACTGCGAGGCGTCTGCCGGGCCTGCCACCAGCGTTATATCTACTGTTTGCGCCCCACCATAGCTCGTTTCTGCGCTTACCGTGACGCTCCCCGTTATCGCACCTCTTACGCTCGTTGTCGCGACTCCGTTTTGATCGGTCACCGCTGTTAATGACGTTAATGTGGCAAAGGCAAAGCCTCTTTTTAATGCGAAGTTCACATTGACACCTTCGACCAGGTTCCCACTGCTATCTTCAACAGTAGCCTTTAACGTGCTGATATCACTGTTGTTGGCCGTGAGAGTCGACGGATCAGCGATAAAACTAGCAACATGTGCTGTGCTTGGGTTGCCAGTAACCTTCACGGTTGTCTGTGTCTGAATAATTACGCCGCTATGGATCGATGCTGTCAC
Organism: Escherichia sp. WS3227_2; assembly: GCF_046486495.1. Classification (NCBI taxonomy): domain Bacteria; kingdom Pseudomonadati; phylum Pseudomonadota; class Gammaproteobacteria; order Enterobacterales; family Enterobacteriaceae; genus Escherichia; species Escherichia sp. WS3227_2. The sequence continues at coordinate 10,494 of NZ_JBJQLG010000006.1, read as the reverse complement.
CACATATGTACCGACTTTATTGCTGGTCAGAACGACTTGTGCCTCACCTGAAGTGTTGGTTGTCGCCGTTTGGTTACTTAACGTTGCACCTTCGGGCGTTACGCTAAAGATAACGAGTTCATGGCTCAATGGAGCCCCGTTTGCATGAGTTAACCTTACAGTCAGAGTTGCTCCCGATGGGTCATTGACGCCGATAAGTTGACTTGATGCCGTGAGTGTTAGTCTTAGATCGATTACCACCAGATCCTTCTCATAAGAGGATCCATTCGCCAGGGATGCTTTCACAGTATACGAACCGTATCTTCCAGGCGTCATGGTGACCTCAGCTATACCCTGCCTATTCGTAGAAACCGTATCCTGACTAATGACCATGTTAAAACTTGATGGCTCTGCACTGAATGTCACAAGTTGGTCAGCAACTGGATTGCCAAACTGGTCGTCGACGTGTGCTTTAACCGCTATGGGTTCTCTGATTATTACCTGACCTTCAGGCATCTCCAGACTGGTGATCGTCGCAGAATCAATATCTGCTTTGACAGTCAGCGTTCGCATGGCGGCTTCGGTAGGTGCATTTGCCAGATTAGCTGTAATTACTTTCGTTCCTGCAATGGTGCTGGTCACAAGAACTTCTGCCTTACCCTGAGCATCCGTTTCGACGCTGGTGTTACTCAGCGTGGCGCTGCCGCGGAAATTGACCATGATGCCTTCTAGCGGGTTGCCGTAAGCGTCAGTGACGCTTGCCGTCAGGGTCGCGCCCTCGGTTGTGCTCGCGGTGAATGAGCTTGATGATGCGGTAAAACCAGCCAGTTTTGCGGTACCAGCATCGGCAATCAACGTCACCTGTTTCGTATCACTGACACCATAATTGTTCACGCTAACTGTCACGGGGTAGGTGCCGGATTTTGTACCGCTCAGTGTAACTTCAGCCTTGCCGTTGATGTCTGTAATGGCGGAACCGCCTTGTCCGAGAGTGAAGCTTGCGCTCACATCTGCCGGTAGCGTGAATGTCACCGCCTCATTGGCTAACGGGTTGCCGTTTCCATCAGTCACTGTTGCCTGAAGTGTGGTCATCCCAACGTTATTGGCGATAAAGTTGTCCTCGGTAACGTTAAGATTAACCTGCGCAGTGAGCGTATCCGCAGTAAAGTTCACCACCAGTTGTCCGCTCTTACCGCCAGCCATCGATGCTGTAACAGTATGAGCGCCTGCTTTTGTACCTTTCAGCGTGACTTTCGCTTTGCCTTCAGTATCAGTAATCGCTTTACCGCCATCGCTCAGCGTGAAGTTCGCCCTCACATCTTCCGGCAGAGTAAATGTTACCTCAGTGTTGGCTATCGCATTGCCCTCTGTATCAGCGACTGTTGCTGTTAGTGTCGTGAGATCGTTATTGTCGGCAATCACCGGATCCTTCGAGGCTGCCAGCGTGATTTCAGCATTCGCGACGTTCGGCACATAGGTCACTGTGTGTTGCATCGAATCGCCATTGTCGAGGGTTGCCGTCACTTGATAAACCCCGGCTTTTGTAGCGGTCATGCTTGCGTATAAATAGCCGTCGTGGTTGGTAGTATTTATACCGTTATTACTGAGGGTCACGCCTTCACTCGGCGAAACGCTGAGGGTTACCTGATGCAGGGGTACACCATTGCCGTAATTATCATTCACCGTAATGTACAGAGCGGTATCCTCGCCTGCCAATTGTGTGTCATAAAGGGTATAAAGCGAGGTGAGATGTGCCGTAGACGCATCAGCGTCGACTTGAATGGACGTGCTAAGCGTGGAGCTACCATTTTCCAGGCTAGCTTCAATGGTATCCGGTCTCGCTCCTGTTTCTCTCGAGGAGCGGGTATTGGTATAAGTGACGGTAGCTTTACCCTGTTCGTTCGTCACGGCTTGGCCGCCGTTCGTCATTTCGGCAGATTTTGTTCTGCTGGTAAAGCTCACAGTCACACCTTTTACCGGAAAGCCATTATTATCAACGATTGTGGCGGTGATGACGCTGCCGGAGCTGTTCTGCGGGGTACCGGCGATTATGCGGTCTGGCACAGCCGTCAACTCGATAATTTTTGCCGCCGCTGTGTCGCCAATAAAATGCACAGTTTTGTTGTCGCTGGCACCATTATTAGCCAGTGATGCAGTGACCGTCTGCTCACCAAAGGCAACGCCTGCGAGAGAGGCCTGCGCGATGCCAGACTCATTGGTATTACTCACTCCCGGGGTCAGGGTGAGTCCTGAAGAGGCTGAGCTGAATGTTACCGGAAGATTGTTCACCTCATTGTCGAACTGATCTTTAACCGTTGCAGTTAGCGTTGCGTTATCGACGCCATTACCTGTGATCTCATCTTTTGACATCTGCAGGACAACCTGAGCCGAGGTTTTGTCCGCCACAAACGTTACCGGCTGCGAATCACTGGTATTGTTATTACCCAGCGTTGCGGTAACCGTATGCGTGCCCGCTTTTTTACCTTTGAGCGTGACATGCGCTTCCCCATTGGCCTGGGTAATGGCAATGCCGTTATTTTCAAGGGTAAAGTTTGCCGCAACGTCCTGTGGCATGGTGAAGTTCACCGTTATTCCCGCCACTGGATGATTCGACGGATCTGTCACCGTTGCCGTCAGCTGCACGCTGTCACTGTTATTCGTCACCACCTGTTGAGCAGGGATATTCAGCGTGACCTGCGCGTTGCTGGCATCGGGCGCAATATTGACTGTCTTCGTATCGTTGTTGCCGTTAGGCAGTGTGGCTTCGGCTGTATGAACACCCAAAACCGTGCCCTTAAGGGTAACTTCAGCAACACCACTGTCGTTAGTATTGCTCGTGCTCTGACTAAGTTGAGTATCAGCCGGGTCGGTACTTTCAGCAACACCACTGTCGTTAGTATTGCTCGTGCTCTGACTAAGTTGAGTATCAGCCGGGTCGGTACTGAAGGTGACCGGTAGATCTTTTACTACGTTATCAAAAGGATCTTTCACTGTTGCTGTCAGCGTCGTCTCATCCACGCCATTCCCAATGATTTCCGCTTTCGATGTTTGGAGGACGACAATCGCGTTGTCCTTATCCGCCACGAATGTGACTGGCTGCGCATCGCTGGCATTATTGTTACCCAGCGTTGCGGTAACCGTATGCGTGCCCGCTTTTTTACCTTTGAGCGTGACATGCGCTTCCCCATTGGCCTGGGTAATGGCAATGCCGTTATTTTCAAGGGTAAAGTTTGCCGCAACGTCCTGTGGCATGGTGAAGTTCACCGTTATTCCCGCCACAGGATGATTCGACGGATCTTTCACCGTTGCCGTCAGCTGCACGCTGTCGCTGTTATTCGTCACCACCTGTTGAGCAGGGATGTTCAGGGTGACCTGCGCGTTGCTGGTATCGGGCGCAATATTGACTGTCTTCGTATCGTTGTTGCCGTTAGGCAGTGTGGCTTCGGCTGTATGAACACCCAAAACCGTGCCCTTAAGGGTAACTTCAGCAACACCACTGTCGTTAGTATTGCTCGTGCTCTGACTAAGTTGAGTATCAGCCGGGTTAGTACTGAAGGTGACCGGTAGATCTTTTACTACGTTATCAAAAGGATCTTTCACTGTTGCTGTCAGCGTTGTCTCATCCACGCCATTCCCAATGATTTCCGCTTTCGATGTTTGCAGAACGACAACTGCGCTGTCCTTATCCGCCACGAATGTGACTGGCTGCGCATCGCTGGCATTATTGTTACCCAGCGTTGCGGTAACCGTATGCGTGCCCGCTTTTTTGCCTTTGAGGGTGACATGCGCTTCGCCATTGGCCTGGGTAATGGCAATGCCGTTATTTTCAAGGGTAAAGTTTGCCGCCACGTCCTGTGGCATGGTGAAGTTCACCGTTATTCCCGCCACCGGATGATTCGACGGATCTTTCACCGTCGCCGTCAGCTGCACGCTGTCACTGTTATTCGTCACCACCTGTTGAGCAGGGATATTCAGCGTGACCTGCGCGTTGCTGGCGTCGGGCGCAATATTGACTGTCTTCGTATCTCTATTGCCGTTAAGCAGTATGGCTTCGGCTGTATGAACACCCAAAACCGTGCCCTTAAGGGTAACTTCAGCAATACCGTTCTCATTAGTATTACGCGTGTTCAGACTCAGTTGCGTGTCTGCGGGGGAGGTGCGGAAGACTACTGACAGATTTTTAACCACGTTATCAAAAGGATCTTTTACTGTTGCTGTCAGCGTCGTCTCATCCACGCCATTCCCAATGATTTCCGCTTTCGATGTTTGCAGAACGACAACTGCGCTGTCTTTATCCGCCACAAACGTCATTGGCTGTGTATCGCTGACATTGCTGTTAGCCAGACGAGCCGTGATCATATGCGTGCCCGCTAACGTGCCGGTCAGGGAGGCGATTGCAACCCCGTTACTATCCGTCATGCCTTTTCCGCCGTTGCTAATCGAGAACCGACTTGCGACGTCGTTTGGCACAGTGAAGGTGATTTCTTTATCTTTTAGTGGGTTGCCATTTTTATCCTGCAAGGTTGCAGTCATATGTTGCGGAGCTGTGTTGGTGACGGTGATATCACCTGAAGGCACACTGAGGGTCAGGGCAGCAGTACTTTGATCACCGATAAAATTCACCTGTTGATTGGCCTGGGAACCAGAGCTCACAGAGGCCGTAACCCTATAATCACCGTTTTTTAAACTGGTCAGCGTAGCTGTGGCGATCCCGTCGTGGCTATTCACTTCGGTTTGGCTCAGTTTCGCTGCTGCTGAATTAACATTGAAGGTGACCTTGACGTCATTGAGCAGGTTGCCTTTTGCATCCCGGACTGTCGCGGTCATGGTGGCGCTGTCATTGCCGTCAGCGACCACTTCATTTTTCGACTTCTGCAGATCAACCTGCGCGGTACTCGAGTCACCGACAAAACTGACGATTAATGTTTGTTTCACGCCATTTTCAAGGGTGACTTCAACCGTGTTGTCTTCCTGCTTACTACTTTTCAGATCAAAAGTCGCCAGACCATTAACATCCGTTTTTGCGGTGTTTTGATTATTAAAGGAAGTTGCCGATCCGTTTAATACCGCAAACGTGACGGTATGATCATTGATTGGGTTGCTTCCTTCATCAGCGACATTGACCGAGACGGTATTTGCTGCATTCTCATTGGCGAGCACACCATTATTGCTGGCAGATAATGTCGCAATTTTCGCTGACTGCGGGTTGGCGTCGATGATAAATCCAGCGGTATGCAAATCTTCATTCCAGTTTTGCATTAACAGCTTCGCAGTAAGTCCACTGCCTTTGGTATAGGCGGTATAGGTTGCCTTATAGACGCCATCTGCGGTTTCTTTCCAGTCAGTAGTGACTCCTGGTTTCACGTTGTCGATGCTGACTGCGGTATTAAGTTGCTGTTTTTGTTCCTTAACAGGTTTGTCATTTTCATCTCTCAGTTCTACCGTCACCTCGATAGGATTGCCGGAGAGATAACGGTCCTTATCAATCTTAATTGACGAGTGAGTTCGCGATGACGAAACAGAAATGATATTCACCACGGCGGGGGCTTTAGCCGCATCCACACCGTTCAGCTGTGGCATCAGCGTTAGCGTGCCAGACATCGCTCCTGTGGTCAGGACTTGGGTATAGCTTCCGTCACCATTATCTTTCCAGTCAGACAGGGTGATGTCCTGAACACCTTCGTGACGCGTCGAGAGCACCAGCCCGATAACAGGATTACCAGCTGCATCATGAGCAATAAAAGTCAGTGTGGCGGTTGAATGGGAATCCGCGCTCAACGTCTGGGTACTTAACGATACCGAGGAATCTTTCTGGCTTAGCGTAGGTGCCTGAACGACTACCATGCTCTGTTCACGATTCGAAAAATTGCCTTTGACATCTTCAGCGGTGACTTCAATCGGCCAGGTGTTATCGGTTTCTGGCGTACTGGTGAACCGGTACGGCGGCAGGGTAACCAGAATATCTTTACCCGTTGTGACCACTTTACCACCGGCAGCTTCCAGAGCGGTGGCTTCGACGTTATAGCCTTTCAGGGCATATTTGGTTTGTAGCGACGAAACCAGTGATTTCACTTCTCCTGACTTCCCTGTCACGGGGTCTGTCAGGGTCAGGCGAACCAGTTCTTTTTTGCGATATTCCAGAACGATGTTGTTGTTGCGATCCACCAGATCATAACGGCTGCCTGCAAGGCTACGCCGTGCAGCGACTTCGTTCGGGTCAAGCTGTTTCTGCATTGCGCTGCCAGGTTGCCAGGTAAAATCGACGGCAAAACGGGTGTCATTTTCGCCCTGTTTACCCTGGCGTTGCTCCGCGCTGAAGGTCATCAGCGGGAAGGGGGTATAGTTAAGTCCAGCGGTTATGGCATGAGGATTACTTTGCCGATCGTCTTTATCGAACAGGGCCACTTCATCGCCATAATACTGTTCATAGACCAGTTTACCGCCAAGGTGCGGCCAGGCGGGTAGCCAGCCTTCTGCGCGTACATCCCAGCCATTGGCCGGGCGTGCTTCATAATCGTTGTCCAGTTCAGGTGCGCTGCGCCAGTTGGTCAGTCGCAAATAGCCGTTACTGCTTAATTTAAGATAGTCGCGCCAGTACTCCGCGCCAATGCCGGCGCGGGAGTGGTAACGGCTAAGATCGTGGTCGAAAAAGAAGTTGATGCCCGACATCCATGTGGGAGTGAAATGACGCCAACCCAAGCCGTTGTTAATCTGCGTACGCTCGTCAGTACGGTGGAGAGTATGCTGGCTGAAAAAGAGATTATCAGGTGTTTCATACCACGGATGGAGAAAATCGAACTGGGAATTCTTCAGGCTAAAATCTTCATCCACGCCCAGCGTGATTCTTGCGGTACCGAAGCGGCTTAACCAGTCTGTCATTGCGCCAGATGCCTGAGAAGAGGCCCATCCACGCGCCATATTGGCCGCTTGCTCGCTGTTCATATCTTCGGCGAGCAGAGACCCGATTTGCTGTGAAGTACTGGCTATCTGTTGCTCAAGGTTGTCACTGCTATTACCCGGCGGCGGGGTTAAATTTTTTTCACTAACTTGTGCCGGGACATCCAGTTCATCACCCTGGCGGACATTATCAAAACCTCGAGCAAACGTACGAAACTGGTTGAGTTTGCGTAACTCAGCCAACGAAATACCGAAACGTTCGGCAACGCTTTGGGCCGATTCCAGCGCTCCAAGGGTGTAGGGCACCGTATTGGCATTTGCAATGGCGATTTGTGTAGGAACTGGTTGTTGGGTTGCGGCGTTTACCACACCTTGTGCTGCCACAGTCATAGGGAACACAAGTTGAGTTACCAGGCAGATACCCGCAGTTAAGCGGCGTAGTTTAATACCCATCCCGCATAAGATTTGTCGGTCATTTATTTCTTCTCCACTTCTCTTCTTCGTAGCCATGCTTACCTTCCCTGAACGAGCTAACATAAATGCGCCCTTTCTAGCACAGCGAAAAAAAGTAAATCCTGATAGCAATATGATTGAAAATTAATAACTTTTCGTTAAGCAGTTTTGAGTGTGAGTTGCAAGAGGGGAGACTACTGAATTACTCAAGTTTTATAATCGAGGGGAAAATGGTGATGGCGTTCATAGCAAAACGCCCTCAACCATAAAGGTTGAGGGCGCTTAAGATGTCAAAAACCCGCTATCCGTTAAAAAGCAATGCTCAACTAAGATCAGTGACATTGCGCTAAAAAGCGAATTTTTAGAATTTGGCTCCTCTGACTGGACTCGAACCAGTGACATACGGATTAACAGTCCGCCGTTCTACCGACTGAACTACAGAGGAATCGTGTGAACGGGGCGCATATTACTTAGCGGTACCTTGTCTGTCAACACTAAATTTCATAAGCCATTTCAATTGGTTAATTAATCTGCAAAGTTGTTAATTAATGAACATTCGTCGCCGAAAACGAGTCTGTATCATTAGCGTGATGCAGTCTCTGCAAAGGATCTTGTTGATAAAATTGGCAGAAACGTTTCCACAATGAAGGGAAACGAGGAGCAAAAAGTTCTGGGGCGCTAAAGAAATATTCAGAAAGTACGGCAAAACATTCAGCAGGATCACTGGCAGCATAAGCATCGATGCTCGCCGCATTCTCGCCAACTAATTCGATTTCTTCCTGAATATTGTTCATTGCAGCATGAAGATCGTGTTCCCAGCCAGCAACCTCACGCAACGGAATAAAGGGAACTCCGCTGGCGCGATCGCCATTACGGGTGTCCAGCTTATGAGCGACTTCATGAATAATCAGGTTAAAACCAGAAGCATCAAAAGAATCTTGTATATCCAACCAGTTCAAAACGATAGGCCCTTGCTGCCAGCTCTGACCTGACTGAACAATACGTTGGTTATGCACCAAACCGATATCGTCTTCCCATTCGTCATCGACCACAAATGGCGCAGGATAAATTAAGACTTCATGAAAACCATCCAGCCATTCCAGTCCTAACTCCAGAACGGGCAGGCAAAATAGAAGTGCTATCCGGCAGCTTCTTAATGAATCCAGTTCAAAGCCCTGTAAAGGAACAAGCCGCTTTTGCTGTAAAAAACGTTCGGCAAGAGTGACTAATTTGCTTTGTTCCTGTTCCGTCAGACACGTTAAAAGGGGGATCGATAGTGCTTCCTGCCAGGGAAGGGCAGTTTGATGTGCTGATTCTTGTACTTTCCAGGGCCACTTAATCATCGTTTTGCTCGCAAACTCGTCACTTGAACAAAATTGCACGGACAGGGACTGTTAAAATGCCAAATTTCCTGGCATCATGGCAACCATCTGAACGGAGAGATGCCGGAGCGGCTGAACGGACCGGTCTCGAAAACCGGAGTAGGGGCAACTCTACCGGGGGTTCAAATCCCCCTCTCTCCGCCACTTTATCAATGACTTATCTCCCGACTTCCCGCCTTGCTTTTCCTAAACAGAACAATCGTAGAATATTCTTGAAGGATTAGATCGTCACTGTTTTCTGTTCGATACTGTGACATTCAGCACTTGATTCGCTATGGATCTGACAGGAAGGTTTCGAGCGAAAATCTGCAGTTATTCAGTCGTTTTCTTATCGGTCACCATTATTCTTTTAGACATTGATCCTACGAAGCTGCCGCAAAGTTGGTGGTGGGAACTGAAGTTGCATAGAGAAGGGGTCAATAATTGAGCAAAAAAAGGAACGCGGCCGTCAGATTAAAGCCGCGGGACAAAGTCCATAATTTCCAAGAGTTGTTGAATTTCCCAGCTTTTTTGAAAGCCTTTGTATCATACTAACAAGTAAAAAAGGTTTAAATACCAAAATTAACCTATATTTCTGGTTAGCTTTACCATGACAGATGACTTGCTCCTGGAGACATTGGCGCAGCCAGTCTGTATTGGCGAGTTGTGTATTTATTGTTCGCCGTTTTCTCAGTTTTTTTCTACAGACATAATAAAAAAGACACGTCTCAAGCATGAGCGTGTCTGAGTTTGTCTTATTTATTTGTCTTGGTAAATTATTGTCGTTACTACCAGGCACTGTTCTGTTAAATAATTGAAGTCAGCGCAAAAAAATCAATGAAACATCATCTCCTCGACCACTTCTTCGCTACTCAACTGATAGGGATAATACGTTGGCCAGTTTTCCATTTCATTTAATAAAGATTGCTGTGAATCATTACCCATAAAAATGTGAAAATGAGATGATTTTCGTGGTGCAATTATATGATCGCTAAATTGAATATATTTAGGGGCTTTGCTTTCAGGATCTTTACATTCGAATAAGTAACGAACGCCTTTCTTGCCTGATTTATAGGTGAGTATTTTGTATCCATCGTAATCATATTTACAGGATGTTGTTTCATTATTTCTATGGAATTCAACAATGCCGTCCTCAATGCCAATCATCTCGATATCTGTCACATAACCTTTGCGATAATAATCTTTAATTTCAGCAAATGTTTTAGTTTTATCTGCATCCGCTTTCTTCTGAAAGACGGGGTCAAGTTTGCCACTTTGCAGTAAAGGATAAACGGATTGCCAGACTCCATCCCAGTCACTGAGCGTTCGGTTTTGTACATTGGCATCATCAAAAACACCATTAGCAGCTTTTTGTTCGACCTCTGTTAAGGGTTTGCCGTGTGAGTGATGACCATGCGAAAAGGCAGGAGCGCTAACAATAAAGACACCTAAAGCAACAGCCAGTTTATGAAGACGAATCGCCAAAACAGTTTCCTCCAGAGTTAATGTATATGATGTGTAATGTTATATTGTAACATATAACAAAATGCAACAACTCTTAGGAGACAAGAGAATAGTTCTCTCAGGTGTGCTTATCTATCTTATTGAAATAAAATAAATTATGTCGATGATTTGAGGTTGATGACAAACGAAACATAACCTAATGCGATCTGTGTATGCCGGATAAGGCGCTTGAACTGAACCCCAAAACCTGGACAGTTTCAGTTAACCGGCTTTTTGATGCTCAGTCCGGTATTCTACCGGACTGAGTCCCCCAAGACTGAGTTTTATTCTTTTTTGATTC